>NZ_CP030117.1:3424285-3737857 GCF_001039275.2 Brevibacillus brevis | reverse complement strand
TTATTTGAAAGCAGCTCGTGGTGTCAATGAGGTTATTACCAGCATCATGTTGAACTGGGTAGCTCTTTACTTTGCAAACTGGGTCATGAATGCTTTCTTTATTCCAGCAGGCAAACAAACATCCGAAGAAGTAAAGGATTCTGCGATCATTACCATTGGATGGCTGGCCGAAATGTTTGACAATGCTCGTTTACACTGGGGTACACTGATTGCCGTACTCGCAGCTATTTTCTTCTATATCATTCTTTGGAAAACAAAATCTGGTTTTGAATTGCGTTCCGTTGGTTTGAACCCGCATGCTTCTGAGTATGCAGGTATGAACGTGAATCGTAATGTTGTAAAGGCCATGTTCATTGGTGGTATGTTTGCAGGAATTGGTGGAGCTACTGAGATTTTGGGCGTATTCCACTATCAAGCGATCATGACGCAGCATACGGGCTATGGCTTTGATGGAATCGCGGTAGCATTGATTGGCGGAAATACACCATTCGGGGTTATCCTTGCTGCTATATTGTTTGGGGTTCTCACATTTGGTGCGAGCGGCATGCAGTTTAGTGCGGGTGTACCGTTTGAGTTGATTCGTGTCGTGATTGCTTCTGTTATTTTCTTCGTTGCTGCACATGGCATCGTGAAAATTTTCGTTAAGCCGATCTTGATGAAGAAAAAGGAAGGTGGACACTGATGGATTGGGGATTAATTCTCAGCAACCTCGTTCATGATACCATCGTGTTTTCCACTGCCTTGATTTTTGCCGCATTGGGTGGACTGTACTCCGAGCGTTCTGGTGTCGTGAACATTGCGCTAGAAGGTATGATGATTATCGGTGCTTTTACTGGTGCCGTAATGACCTATGCTTTCCAAGATTCACTGGGTGCTTGGGCACCGTGGGTCGGATTTATTGCGGCAGGGATTGCCGGTTCTATTTTTGCACTCCCGCATGCCGTTGCTTCTGTTACATTTAAAGCGGACCAGACTGTCAGTGGTGTGGCCCTGAACTTCCTGGCAGCTGGGCTTTCCATCTACCTGACCAAAATTATTTTCGACGGAGCAGGTCAGACAACAACGTTGAACACTGTGTTTAACAAATTCAGTATTCCTGGATTGAGTGAAATTCCGTACATCGGACATGCCATTTTTGAGGCGTATCCTACTAGCTATCTAGCTTTCATTGCCGTTTTCCTTACTTGGTATATTGTATTTAAGACACCATTCGGATTGCGCTTGCGTTCAGTTGGTGAGCATCCGCGTGCTGCTGATACAGTAGGGATCAATGTAAAGAGAATGCGATACACGGCTGTTATGATCAGTGGTATGCTGGCTGCATTGGGTGGAGCTACCATTTCTTTGACGACAACCAGTAACTTTTCCCATAATACGGTTTCCGGACAAGGGTTTATCGCGATTGCGGCCTTGATCTTTGGTAAATGGCATCCAATGGGTGCGATGGGAGCAGCTTTGTTCTTTGGTGTCGCTCAAGCGATCAAGTCTTTGGTGCAAATCTTTGGATTGACCAATTACATTCCTACTGAATTTATCTTCATGCTTCCATACGTACTGACGATTCTCGTGATGGCTGGTCTGGTAGGGCGATCCAGTGCTCCAGCGGCCCTCGGCAAACCTTACGATACGGGATCACGTTAATCATTCGTTGACAAAATTTAGCGTCTAGAACCTGTCACTTCCTCTGTGCGATAATTTTTGTGACTGCTTGCGGTCCGCAAAAAAAAACGGTCCTATCCGTTTTTGCAAATTATCTGTGGGGAGGGAAAAAGATGAACCGCTGTCTACATACGTACAGCAGTTATCGATGGAACAGGATTCTAGGCGCTTTTGTCTTTTGCCTGATGATAGCAGTATCCGCTGGAATGGTTTCAGCAAAAGAACCAGGACCGGTCATTTCTGTCGTTGTCGATGGAAGGGGAGTCCAATCAGATGTATCGCCCATCCATCAAAATGGACGCATGCTCGTTCCGATCCGGATAGTAGCGGAGGCAACAGGATCAGAAGTAAGCTACGAAGCCAAAACACAAAAAGTATTGCTCAACAAAAAAGGCAAGCATATCACCCTAACAATTGGAAGCCAGACTGCGTATGTTGATGGAAAACGCTTGAAGATGGATGTCTCTCCCATCATTGTGGATAAGCGGACGCTTGTTCCGATCCGGTTTATCTCAGAGGCTTTTGGCTATCAAGTTCAATGGGATGAGATGTCGGCCGTTGCATACATACAATCCAAACCTGTAGAAGACAAGGCTGCAAGTGTGAAATACTCTTTGAATCCGTATGTCGTTCAACAGGGTGATACCTTATCAAAAATTGCAGCTAGCCATGACACGAGCATGAGTGCTATTCAGAAAAATAATCCTCTCTCTTCTGATGAGCTACTGGTAGGTCAAATTTTATTTTTGCCAGAAGGTGCACAACGAGCTGAGCATCCATTTGCCACAAAAGTTGCGGATGATCAATTGATTGGAAACCAATATCGGTTTCCTTTCCACGATAATAGCTGGTATGAGCCGTATGGGGATAGCTTCGGGTCTGATCGAGAGTGGACGGAGTCGAATAGCGGCAGTGTCCGTAGTCACGAAGGCATCGACATTATGGCACCGAAAGGAACGCCGATTTACTCGGTATCCGATGGGACGATCAACAAAGTGGGCTGGAATACGTATGGTGGTTGGAGAGTAAACATTACGGATGAGAACGGTCAATATCGGATGTATTACGCTCATTTGCAGGCGTATGCACCAGGATTGTATGCAGGGAAAACGATAAAAGCTGGACAACTGATCGGTTTTGTTGGAGATACAGGCTACGGTGGAACTGGTACAGTGGGAATGTTTGAACCTCACCTGCATTTTGGCCTCTATCGTAACAGCACGGGGAAAGCGATGGATCCGTATGATTACTTGCGGATTTGGGAGCAAAATAAAGTGGAGAGTCCCCTCTAATATTGGGACAAACTACTACGGAGTACCTTCACGAATAAAAGGAGGCCCTTCGTATGTGGACTTGTCCGTACTGTGGGGGAAGCCACGGCTTGCCCTTTCACGATGAGCAGTTGGATGGCATGCTCTGTCTCTCGTCTGATTGTGGTCGATTTGTTGAAGAGCATAGCACATCGGATGATCCTCGAGAGTGGGATGCAATGGATATGTAAGGAAAAGAGTGAACGCCCTTCGTAAAAAGGTGTCGTTCGCTCTTTTTTTGTACATATGGAAGCGCTGTGATTTGCGTATTACGGGACTTGCGTGAGCGCATAGGATGAAGGACTGGGATATATAATGGAAGATTCTGATGCTTGATGCCCTGACAATTGGTTACAATAGAGAAGAGTATGAGTAAGCTGATGGAGAAGGGAGATTGGACTATGACTGCTTCTACAACCGAAATTGCATTTCAAAGCTCCCAAATCAATGGGATGAACGTACATATCCTTCCAACCGAAAAGTTCAAGACAACGACGATCGTGACGATGATTGAACAGGCGCTATCGGAGGAGCACGTAACGAAAACAGCATTGCTTGCGATGGTCATGAAACGTGCCAGCGCTCGTTTTCCAGAAACGAAGCTATTGCGAGCACATTTGGATTTCCTGTATGGTGCTATTTTTGATGTAGATGTCACCAAAAAAGGCGAGCGACAAATCCTGCAAATTTACATGGAAGTCCCGAATGAAAAATATTTGTCCAATGAAGCCTCTCTTTTGGAGCAGGCCATCGAATTCGTAGGAGATATGCTCGTTAGACCGTATGTACAAAACAACGCTTTTTCCGAAAAGTACTTGGCACAGGAAAAAGAGACGCTACGTAAACGGATGGAGAGTTTGATCGACGACAAAATGAAGTATGCGAACCAACGTGTGACAGAAGAAATGTGTAAAGGCGAACCATTCGCTCTTCTCGTCCAAGGGCGCGTGACGGATTTGCCGAAGATCTCCGGTCAGGAGTTGTATCAATATTTTAAAGAAGTAACGACGACGAATCCGATCAATATGTTCGTGGTGGGCGATGTTGATCAGCAGGAAGTGAGCGAGGCTATTCGCAAGCATATCCCATTGGAGCGCTCCCAAGTAGGTGAACTACAGATCGCATCGACGGCGAAGGATGTATCAGCTGAACGCGAAGTGATCGATCGACTGGATGTCAACCAAGCAAAGCTCAATATCGGCTGCCGCACGCAGATCACTTATAAGGATGACGATTACCCGACGCTGCTCTTGTTCAACGGGATATTAGGCGGTTTTCCTCACTCCAAGCTGTTTGTCAACGTCCGTGAAAAAGAGAGTCTCGCTTACTATGCCGTTTCCAGGCTAGAGAGTCACAAAGGGATTCTCATGATTATGTCTGGGATTGATGTTAGCAAATATCAGCGTGCGGTTGAGATTATTAAGCAGCAGCTTGAACTGATGCAACAAGGAACCATCACGGAAGAGGAGATGAGTCAGACGCGGGCGACTTTGTCTAACCAGTTCCGTGAGCTGCTGGACAGTGCTCGCGGCATGATTGATTTTACGTACAACGGTGTAATTAGCGGACGTCCTCGGAAAATTGAAGAGCTTTTGGCGGGGATCAACCAAGCGACCATTGAGGATATCAAGAAAGTAGCGAGCAAGGTGACGATCGACACGATTTATCTGCTACGGGACAAGAAGGGAGAGGCATAAGATGCAGACCACTGTCTTTGAACAAGTAAATGAAACGGTATATCATGAAGCTCTCCAAAATGGATTGCAAGTCTATTTGGTTCCCAAACAAGGCTTCAGCAAAACATACGCTGTGTTCACTACGCGCTATGGCTCCATTGATAGCCATTTCCGCACCCGAAGCGGGGAAGAAATCAATGTTCCTGACGGCATTGCGCATTTTCTTGAGCACAAAATGTTTGAGAAAAAAGATCGCGATGTCATGCACGAATTCAGTAAAAATGGGGCGAGCTGCAATGCGTTCACGAGCTTCAATCGTACGGCTTATTTGTTCTCGTGCACAGATAAGCTAGATGATAATCTGAATCTGCTGCTCGACTATGTACAGGACCCGTATTTTACAGATGCCAGTGTAGAAAAGGAAAAAGGAATCATCGGCCAGGAAATTACCATGTACGATGACAATCCTGACTGGAAGGTGTACATGAACCTCTTAAAGGCCATGTACCAAAAGTATCCGATTAACATTGAGATTGCGGGTACGATCGAGACGATTTCTCATATTACAAAAGAATATTTGTATCAGTGCTATGAAACGTTTTATCATCCAGCCAATATGCTCCTATTGGTGGTGGGCTCCTTCGAGCCAGAAGCGATCATGAAGCTCATTCGAGAAAATCAGGGAGCAAAGGAGTTTCCTCCTGCGCCACAAATCACACGCGTTTTTCCTGAAGAGCCATCAGCTCCAGCGGAAGCAAAAGTAGAAGCGTTTCTAACAGTTGGCTTGCCCAAATGCATGATTGGAATCAAGGAAAAGGAAAACGGTCTAACCAAGGAAGCCTTGTTAAAACGCGAGTTGACTACTAAACTGGTATTGGACATCGCGTTCGGCACAAGCTCCGCTGTCTATGAGCGTTTGTATGACAGCGAGCTGATCACGGAAAGCTTTGATTTTGACTACAGTAGTGAGCAGGATTATGCGTATACGATCATTGGTGGAGATACACCTGATCCAGAGCGTTTAGTGGAAACGATCAAAGCAGAAATCGAACAGTTGAAGCAAAACGGTATAGCCCAGGATGATTTTGAGCGTGCAAAGCGTAAAAAAATCGGAAACTTCCTGCGTTCTCTAAACTCCGTAGAGTTTATCGCTAACCAGTTTACCAGCTTCAAATTTAACGGAAATGATTTGTTTTCCGTTGTGCCGACGTTGGAGTCGATCACACGCGAAGATGTGGAAAAACGTTTGAAGGAGCATTTTTTAATCGAGCAGATGGCTGTTTCCATCGTTCGTTCCGCTTCGCCACAGGAGTAATGTATTCATGTTCAAGCAAGAGACGCCATGGGCGTTAATTACGGGAGCGTCCGGAGAGATCGGGCAGGCGATCGCTACCTACCTGATTGATGCGGGGGTTCCCCTTTATCTGCATTACAATCGAAATATAGAAAAATTGGAGCCGTTGGTGCAAAAATGCCAGGAGAGGGGCGTTCCGTACGGCATCCTCCAAGCTGATCTACGGGATCCACAGCAAATTGCGGCTATGTTTGCACAGATACAGGTTGCACCTTTGTTGATCGTAAACAACGCCTCAGTGGATGATGTCGGCTTATTTACGGATGTGACTGTCGAGAAATTCGATGAGCTCATCGCACTCAATGTTCGATCTGCTTTTTTGGTCTGCCAAGCTGCTGCTCCAGCCATGCTGCGTGCAAGGTATGGGCGCATCGTCAACATTTCTTCCATTTGGGGGCTGACAGGCGGTTCATGTGAGGTGCTGTATTCCATGACCAAAGGAGCAATCAATACGTTCACCAAAGCCCTGGCAAAGGAAATGGCCCCAAACGGAATCACGGTAAATGCAGTCGCTCCTGGAGCAATTGCTGGTGGCATGCTGGAGCGTTTTGCACCAGATGAAATGGAAATGATCGCGGAAGAAATACCTGCCAACCGTCTCGGACAACCATATGAAGTAGCCGCAGTCGTGCGCTTTTTGCTTTCGGCGGATTCCAGTTATGTGACGGGTCAAGTGATTAGTCCAAACGGTGGATGGTACACGTAGAAGAGCAGTATGCATGAATAAAATACGAGAAATGATGGAATTCTACCTTTTGTGTGGGCAGCAAATCTGTTCGCAACGTACAAAAGGAGGGAATTTCCCTATGTCGATTCTTGACAATTTCAGCGACTGGAAAGCGTTTCTCGGAGATCGGGTAGAACAAGCGAAACAAGCCGGGATGGAAAGCGATACGCTTCAAAATGTAGCTTATCAAATCGGTAGCTATCTGTCTGAGCAAGTAGACCCGAAAAACGATCAGGAGCGTCTGTTGAAACAGCTGTGGGACGCAGGTGATCAACAGCAGCAACAAGCTTTGGCATCACTCATGGTGAAGCTTGTTCAGAATCGCAATGACGCGAACGCTGGCAGCTAGCCATTTAAATCCCCTACTTTTGGGGATTTTTCTTTTCGCGATTGTCGAATGAAACGAACGTGATATACTACATAAGAAGAGAATTCTGGTTGGCGGAGAGGATTGCATATGGAAGCGAAGAAAGAATGGTACATGGAGTATGAGATTGCCCGTAACCGTCCCGGTCTCTTAGGGGACGTATCTTCTATTCTGGGGATGTTGAACATCAATATCGTGACGATCAATGGTGTGGATACCATGCGTCGAGGTATGCTTCTCTTGACCGATGATGATGAAAAAATGGAGGTTTTGCGCAACGTTGTGCAAAAAATGGACAACATAACCATAACGAGGTTACGTCCCCCGACCATGCTGGATCGATTGGCTGTACGCCACGGTCGCTATATTGAACGGGATAGCGAGGACAAAAAAACATTTCGCTTTGTTCGTGAGGAGCTGGGCTTGCTGGTCGATTTCATGGCAGAAATCCTGAAGAGGGAAGGTCACCAGCTCATCGGGATTCGTGGCATGCCTCGCGTAGGGAAGACAGAATCCATGATTGCAGCCAGCGTATCCGCCAATAAACGTTGGACATTCATTTCCTCTACTTTGTTGCGCCAGACGGTGCGTAGCTCCTTAGCCATTGATGAAATGTCTACTGATCATGTATATTTGATAGATGGAATTGTCTCAACGCTGCGATCGACAGAAAAGCACTTTACCTTGCTACGGGAGATTATGAACTTTCCTGCCGCAAAGATCATTGAGCATCCGGATATATTCGTAAGGGAATCAGAGTACCAACTTGATGATTTCCATTACATTATTGAGCTGCGTCATCATCCGGATGAAGAGATTACATATGAGCTTATCAACAATCGCGGCTTTGATAATTTCGAAATGAATTAAGGAGGGGCAGCTGTGTCTGAGCTAGGTCAAGTCCTACAAAGGGCCCGCGAAGAAAAAGGAATCACGCTCGACGACATCCAACGTATCACCAAGATACAGCGGCGATATTTGGAAGCCATTGAAAGGGGTCATTTTCACGTACTTCCTGGCCACTTTTACGCGCGTGCATTTATAAAGAGTTATGCGGAAGCTGTCGGTCTAGACCCGAACCACATCCTGACTCACTTTCAGTCCGATTTGCCGGCCCAGCCACCTACAGAGCAAGTAGAACGACTGCGTCGCAGACGAGTTGCTTCAGCGAACAATCCATTACAAGCGGGGCGATGGGTTACCAAAACCTTGCTCGTATTGTTTATTGCCTTGATTTTCGGGGTTATTTATTTCGCTGTTGTCAACAACAACGGAGGTCAGATGACTCAGCCAATGCCGGGTGGAGCAGTTAACCCTGGAGCTGAAATTGTCACGCCTGGCAATGGTGGTGGAGCGTCAACATCCCCGATTGCTCAACAACCGAAGCCTCCTGCTATTACCACACCGACTCCCGAAACAGGAACAAACCCACCTGAGTCCGTTACGGATACTCCTCAGGCAACGATCACATTCGAATCACAGCAAGGATCGATGTATAACTATTCCTTGCAAGGTGGAGAAAAAATCACGGTTTATCTGAAGGTGAAAGAAGAAACAAGCTGGTTTGGTATTTCGGAAGGAAAAGGCAAAACGTATGTTGAGCAGGGCACGCTCAAGAAGGATCAGGAAAAAACGATTGAGCTGGGGAAATCCGCTTATATTCGTTTGGGCAAACCGACTGTAGTGGAATTGAAGGTTAACGGAGTCTTGGTAGACACGTCTAAAATGAAGTCAATGCCGTCCAATATTACGATGAAAGTAAAAGAGGCGGTCACCCAGTAGGCAAGCATATGCTTGCCTTTTGTACTTTTCTCTGTTTTGACACTTCCTTGAGGCTTATATTATACTGGATAGGTGTAATATGGGTTGGTGTGACCAATTGGAGGAAAAAAGATGACAGAGAAGGTAGGCACGCGTGAAAAAGTAGCGATTGTAACGCTGGGCTGTGAAAAGAATCTCGTTGATTCGGACATGATGGCCCATCTGATAGATGAAAAAGGTTATGAACTGGTTGATAACCCGGAAGAAGCAACTGTGGTTATCGTCAATACCTGCGGTTTCATCGATGCAGCCAAGGAAGAATCCGTAAACAAGATTCTGGAAATGGGTGAATTGAAGGAATCCGGCAAACTGAAATCGCTTGTGGTGGCAGGCTGTCTCACACAACGTTACAAAGAGGATATCTTGAATGAGATTCCTGAGGTGGACGGCATTGTCGGAACAGGCGATTTTATGTCGATTACAGGTATTATCGAAGAATCTCTTGAGGGCAAGCGTCCGATTTTTGTAGGAAATCCCATTTTTACGTACGAAGATGTAGTGAAGCGGAAAGTAAAACAAGGCACATACTCCGCATATATTAAAATTGCCGAGGGTTGCGACAACGCCTGTACGTTCTGCTCGATTCCTTTGATGCGTGGGGGATTCCGCAGTCGTACCATTGAGTCGATCGTAGAAGAAGCGCGTCATCTGGCTGCACAAGGTATCGTAGAAGTAAGTCTGATCGCACAAGATTCTACGAACTACGGAACGGATATTTACGATGGAAAGCTGATGCTTCCTGAGCTTTTAAACCGTCTGGCAGAAGTCGAGGGCATCGAGTGGATTCGTCTTCACTATGCATACCCTGGATTTTTCACGGATGAATTGATCCATACCTTTGCTACCAATCCAAAAGTGTGCAAATACGTAGATATGCCTTTGCAGCACTCCGAAGACCATATTTTGAAAAGAATGCGTCGCCCTGGAAGACAGACGGACATTCGTGCGCTGGTAGAAAAAATTCGCGCGCAGGTTCCAGATGTGGCACTGCGTACCTCTTTGATCGTAGGGTTCCCGGGGGAAACTGACGAAGACTTTGAGCGCCTGAGCGAGTTTGTGAAGGATATCCGCTTTGATCGACTGGGTGTGTTTACTTACTCCAACGAGGATGACACTCCAGCTTCCCGTCTGCCTGACCACGTAGACGAAGAGGTTAAGGAAAAACGTGCGAACATGCTGATGGAGATTCAGCGTGAAGTAGCCGGAGATCGCAATGGACGCTTTGTTGGTCAAGTCCTGGAAGTTTTGATTGAACGTTACGAAGGACGTAACGATATTTATGTAGGTAGAACACAGTATGACGCTCCGGAAATCGATGGTGAAGTATTCGTCACTGGATTTAAAGGCGATCTGGGCACCATCGTAAAAGTAAAAATTACACACTCCTATGAATACGATTTAGCCGGGGAGGTAGTCTAGGTGAATCTCGCCAACCGCATCACCCTCGCCAGGATTTTTCTGGTGCCGGTAGTTATGTTTTTTCTGCTGGTGCGTTACAACATCGGGACATTTTCGATTGGCAGCCTGACGATGACGTATAACGAGCTGATTGCGGCTTTGGTGTTTATCCTAGCAGCCAGTACGGACGGACTCGACGGTTATATTGCAAGGAAGAAAAAAATCGTGACGAACTTGGGGAAGTTTCTGGACCCGCTTGCTGATAAGCTGTTGATTTCTGCAGCACTCATTTCGCTCGTAGAGATGCAACGTTTGGAAGCGTGGATTGCGATTGTCATTATCAGCCGGGAGTTTGCGGTAACTGGTCTACGGCTAGTTGCTGCGGCAGAAGGACAGGTAATTGCGGCGAGTGCATTGGGTAAACTGAAAACATGGGTGCAGATCGTAGCAATTACGGCTGTCATGATTCGCAACTTCCCATTTGAGTTCTTCGGCATTCCGTTCGACGAAGTAGCTACTTGGGCGATGGTGATCATCACGATTTACTCCGGGTACGACTACTTTGCGAAAAATCGTAACGTGATCCAATACTCGTAATGCGGGTATTGGTCTCTTTTTTCACAAGACTCTTCTCTTGAGCGTTTGCAAGTGATAAACTATTAGTTTAGAGGCTTTTCTACTCTCAAAGAGAATGGGATGAGGAAGATGAGAGCGGAGATTATCGCGGTAGGTACCGAACTTTTGTTAGGCCAGATCGCTAACACCAACGCACAGTTTCTTTCTCGGAAGCTGGCGGAAATTGGCGTGGGAGTATACTTTCATACGGTTGTGGGAGACAACACGGAGCGATTGCTACAAGTGATTCGATTGGCATCAGGACGATCTGATCTCGTCATTTTCACGGGTGGGCTAGGGCCGACTCAAGATGATTTGACGAAAGAAACCTTGGCGGGGCATGTAGGCATTGGATTGGAAACGAATTCAGAGGCCATGGAGAGAATCGAAAAATTCTTTTCGCAACGTGGGATTGTCATGACGGAGAACAATCGTAAGCAGGCACTGGTGCTTTCTAGCAGCCATGTATTCTCCAACGATTTCGGGATGGCGCCGGGGATGGCGATCCGTCATGACAGTAGTACGTTCGTGCTGTTGCCTGGACCACCAAGCGAGCTGTATCCAATGGTGGAGAATTACGTGATGCCTTACTTAACCGATTTGCTCCCCGAAAAACAAGTGTTTCATTCTCATGTACTCCGGTTCTACGGAATAGGCGAATCCGCTTTGGAGGAAAAACTGCTCGATCTGATCGAAAAGCAGGACAATCCAACGATCGCGCCATACGCCAAAGAATTCGAGGTAACGCTGCGCATTACGGCAAGAGCTGCTACAGTCGAAGAAGGAGAATCCCTAATCTTGCCTGTAGAAAAAGAAATTCTCAGCCGTGTTGGCCAGTATATGTACGGGATGGGCGAGAGCTCGTCGCTGCATGACGTGCTGGTTTCTGAGCTGAAAAAGAGAAATGAGACGATTGCTTGTGCAGAAAGCTGCACAGGAGGAGCGATTGCCTCGTTGATTACCTCTGTGCCAGGAAGCTCGCAAGTGTTTCGTGGAGGGGTAGTCTGCTACACTAATGAAGTGAAGAATCAACTGCTCGAAGTACCTGATTCCATTTTGCAAACAGATGGGGCAGTCAGTGAGAAAACAGCTCAATTGCTGGCTGAACATGTACGAGAAAAGCTGGGAGCTACTTACGGGATTTCTGTTACGGGAGTGGCTGGACCCGATCCTTCCGAGGGCAAGCCTGTTGGCCTTGTTTACGTAGGGATCGCGGCTGAAGGAATACCCACAGTTGTAAAAGAGCTGCGCCTTGCCGGAAGAAGGCATGCAATCGTTGGGCGTGCTGCTAAATACGCGTTGTTTTATGCGCTGCAAATGCAAAAAGAAAGGTGATTTTTTTCATGACGATTTTTTCCGATTTTCCTTTACATAAATCTATTCTGCAAGCAATTCACGATATGGGCTTCGAGGAGCCATCACCGATTCAGGCAGCTTGCATTCCAAAAGTTCTGGATGGCGGTGACCTGATTGGTCAAGCACAGACAGGTACTGGTAAGACTGCTGCATTCGGGATTCCACTTGTAGAAAAGATTACGCCTGCCAATCGTGTACAAGCGATCGTGCTGACCCCGACTCGTGAGCTGGCTATCCAGGTTGCGGGAGAGCTCTTGCGTATCTCGAAATACAACAAAGTTCGTACGCTGCCAATCTATGGCGGACAATCGATCGGACATCAAATTCGTGCACTGCGTCAAGGTGTACAAATCGTTGTAGGTACTCCTGGCCGTGTCATGGACCACTTGCGTCGCAAAACATTGAAGCTGGATCACGTACATACCCTCGTTTTGGATGAAGCGGATGAAATGCTGGACATGGGCTTCATCGAAGATATCGAGACGATCATCAATCATATGCCAGAAGAGCGTCAAACCTTGCTGTTCTCTGCGACGATGCCACCAGAAATCAAGCGTTTGGCTACCCGTTACATGAAACAGCCGCAAACAATCGCGGTGAGCCGTGAAGAAGTAACGGCACCATTGATCGAACAGGTATACTACAAAGTGTTTGACCGTAACAAAGTAGAGAGCCTCTGCCGTATCTTGGACAGTGAGGATGTTGAGCTGGGTATCATTTTCTGCCGTACTAAGCGCGGAGTAGATGAGTTGTCCGAAGTGCTGCAATCCCGTGGATACCTTGCTGACGGCTTGCATGGCGACTTGTCACAGGCACAACGTGACAAGGTCATGAATGCGTTCCGTGAGGGCTCGATTGAATTCCTGATCGCGACAGATGTAGCAGCACGCGGTATCGACGTAGGAAACGTTTCTCACGTAATCAACTACGATATTCCACAAGACTCTGAGAGCTACGTACACCGTATCGGCCGTACTGGTCGCGCAGGTCGCAAAGGAATTGCGATGACGCTGGTTACGCCTCGTGAAGTAAGACAAATGATGTTTATCCAAAAGCAGACAAAAGCACAAGTTCTCTCTCGCAATGTTCCTTCCCTGGAGGAAGTGGCTGAGCGTAAACAAGAACAATTGCGTGAACAGTTGACTAGCCTTTTGGAAAGCGATGCAATCGCGGATATGTATCAAAAAGTAGCGGATGCTCTCGTAGGTCAATACCCGGCTGAAAAAGTAGCTGCTGCTGCATTGCACCTGGCATTCCATACCGAAGCGGGACAAGGGCAGGAAGTAGAAGCATACAACTTTGGTGAGACGGGTGCAGCAAAAGGCATGGTTCGCTTCTTCCTGAACGTAGGTCGAAATGCGAACATGAAGCCACAGGATCTGGTAAGAGAGATCTCTGAATCTGTGGGTATCCCAGGAAAATCAGTAGGTCGCATCGACATTTTCGAGAACTTCACATTTGTTGAGGTTCCAGAAGAGGTAGCGGCATTCGTATATGAGTCACTGCGTCAAACACGTATCAACGGTAAACGAATCAATCTGGAGCCTGCAAAGCCTCGCGGAGCGAAGCGTTCCTAATTAGAAAGCATTACACAAAGCAGTCATTTCACTGGGATCAACCAGGAAATGGCTGCTTTTTTACGATGCGAATATTTGTTCGCAAAAAATACTTGGCAAACACTTCTGTCTCGAGGTATGATGAAGACAAGCAAAACAGAAGCGAAAAATTGAAAGGGTGTGTACCATTTGTCAGATCGTCGCGCAGCTTTGGAGAGTGCATTGCGTCAAATAGAAAAGCAATTCGGTAAAGGTTCCATTATGAAGTTGGGGGAAGTTTCCAACGTTCAGATTTCTACTGTATCGAGCGGAGCGCTTGCTCTTGATATCGCACTGGGTGTGGGCGGATTCCCACGTGGACGGATTATTGAGATTTACGGACCTGAGTCTTCTGGTAAAACAACAGTAGCACTTCATGCGATTGCAGAAGTGCAAAGACAAGGTGGACAGGCTGCGTTTATCGATGCTGAGCATGCCTTGGATCCGGTTTACGCTGCGAAGCTGGGTGTGAACATCGACGAATTGCTGTTGTCCCAACCAGATACTGGTGAGCAAGCTTTGGAGATCGCGGAAGCGCTGGTGCGCTCTGGTGCGGTAGACATTATTGTAGTCGACTCCGTTGCGGCACTCGTGCCAAAAGCAGAGATCGAGGGCGAGATGGGAGATTCCCACGTAGGTTTGCAAGCACGATTGATGTCCCAAGCACTCCGCAAGTTGTCTGGTGCCATCAACAAGTCCAAAACGATTGCAATCTTCATCAACCAGCTTCGTGAAAAAGTGGGAGTTATGTTCGGTAACCCGGAAACAACTCCAGGTGGACGCGCTTTGAAGTTCTACGCGAGTGTTCGTTTGGATGTTCGTAAAGCGGAATCTATCAAAGTCGGTAACGACATTTTGGGTAGCAAAACGAAGATAAAAGTTGTCAAAAATAAAGTGGCTCCACCATTTAAGGTTGCAGAAGTGGACATCATGTACGGTGAAGGTATTTCCAGAGAAGGTAGCATTCTCGACATCGGTTCTGAGATTGACGTCGTGCAAAAGAGTGGTGCTTGGTATTCCTTCAACGAAGAGCGTCTCGGCCAAGGTAGAGAAAATTCGAAGGTCTTCCTGAAGGAAAATCCGCACATTGCATCACAGATTGAAACGAAAGTGCGTGAATACTTCAGCCTGAACCCTGGCTCTGTTCCAGAAGTAGAGGCAGAGCATGACCCAGAGCAAGATGAAGAGCCTACATTTGATCTGGAGTAAGAAAGTAAAACAGCAGCCTGTCGATGAGACAGGCTGTTATTTTAGCTTTGCGAAGGAGTGAATCATCATGAAGAGCGGCCTGATCACTGCCGTTCATCGAGATATCAAACAAAAGCAACGCTACCATATCGATGTAGAAGGCGAGTATGCCATTACCGTACACGAAGACATACTGGTAAAGTACAACCTATTTAAGGGAACAGAATTAGATGAAGCTTTTTGCCGAGAAGTCTTGATAGCAGAAGAAAAGCATAAAGCGTATTTAGGTGCTTTGCGATACCTCGGCATACGTCCACGGACAAGCAGTCAGCTGCATTCTTATTTGGTAGAGAAGGGGTTTTCTACGCAGATTGCCGAAGAGATATGCCAGCGCTGCAAGGATCACGGTTACATCGATGATGAAGCATTTGCGAAGCAATGGGTAGACGAGCGATTGCGTTTGAAGCCGAGGAGCCCGTATATGCTGCGTATGGAGCTTACCCAGCGTGGAGTGGACAGAGCGATTGTAGAGGACGCAGTACGTGGCGTGTCTAGGCAGGCTGAACTAGATGCTGCTCGCGCATTGATAGAGAAGAAGGTGCGACGCATAGAGGGTGTACCGAACCCCGATGAAGAACGCAAGCTGCTGTCCATGCTGATGCGCAAGGGATTCTCCCATGCGATCATTCAACAAATGCGTGAAGAATTGCGTCATAGAAGCGATAGTTAGCGCCAACTCTATTTGCATGATCTTGACAATTCTTGTTCACAAATAATAAAATAGGTTTGTATTTACTTGGTGTATCATAACTTTTTGTGATTTGCTCACTCGTTGCCTATGAAACAACTGAAAAACCGTGCGAAAGCAGTACGGATTCAGCGGACCGAGTAAAATCGGTCTTGTTTTTTAGCCGAATGTTCAAATGTGAGAGCACTCCATGAAAAACAAATGCTTGGAAAGCGGGGAGATGTCTTACAATAAGGAGGTGAAACGAAAAAGCCTATGGATCCTATAATTACTGTTGTCATTGTGCTCGTTGCCCTGCTGATCGGCTTGGGTGCTGGCTACTTCACTCGTAAATCGATTGCGGAAGCGAAGATCTCCAGTGCAGAAGAAGCTGCACGACAGATCGTGGAGGAAGCCAAACGGGACGCCGAGGCCGTTAAGAAGGAGAAGGTGCTGGAGGCAAAGGATGAAGTGTTCAAACTTCGATCCGAAGCGGAAACCGAATTGCGTGAGCGACGCAATGAGATCCAGCGTCAGGAACGACGAATTCTACAAAAAGAAGAATCGTTGGACCGCAAGATGGAACAGTTGGAGCGCAAAGAAGAAGAGTTGTCTGAGCGTGACCGTGCCATCGCAGAACTGCAAAGCAAGGTAGAGCACTTATATAAAGAGCAAGTATCAGAGCTAGAACGAATCTCCGGCTTGACGCAGGATGAGGCGAAGACGATCATTCTCACTGATGTGGAGAATACCGTCCGTCACGAAATGGCTGTGATGATCAAGGAGATTGAGACTCAGGCCAAGGAAGAAGCGGACAAGCGTGCTCGTGAGATCATTACGACCTCCATTCAACGTTGTGCAGCAGACCACGTAGCAGAAACAACCGTTTCTGTGGTTACGCTGCCAAATGATGAGATGAAGGGACGTATTATCGGACGCGAAGGACGTAACATTCGTGCCCTGGAGACGTTGACTGGTATCGATCTGATTATTGACGATACTCCAGAAGCAGTCATCCTGTCTGGCTTCGACCCGATTCGTCGGGAAATCGCCAAGACTGCGTTGGATAAACTGGTCGCAGACGGTCGCATTCACCCAGCTCGCATCGAGGAAATGGTGGAAAAAGCGCGTCGCGAAGTAGACGAGCGAATCCGTGAGTACGGTGAGCAAGCAACGTTCGAAACAGGCGTTCACGGCTTGCATCCAGACCTGATCAAGATTCTTGGACGCTTGCGTTATCGTACAAGCTACGGTCAAAACGTACTGAAGCACTCTATGGAAGTGGCACATCTCGCCGGTTTGATGGCAGCAGAACTGAAAGAAGATGTGAAGCTGGCCAAACGTGCAGGTTTGCTGCATGATATCGGAAAAGCGATTGACCATGAAGTAGAAGGTTCACACGTTGAAATCGGTGTAGAACTGGCTAAGAAGTACAATGAGCATCACGTTGTAGTGAACAGTATTGCGTCTCATCACGGTGATACCGAACCAACTTCCGTCATTGCTATGCTCGTGGGAGCTGCCGACGCTCTGTCTGCCGCACGCCCAGGTGCACGCCGTGAGACATTGGAAACATATATCAGACGTTTGGAGAAACTGGAAGAAATCTCTGAGTCGTTCGATGGCGTAGAAAAGTCTTATGCGATTCAAGCAGGACGCGAAATTCGCGTGATGGTTCAACCTGATAAGATTGACGATGCGGAAGCTACCCGTCTGGCACGGGATATCACGAAACGAATTGAAAATGAACTTGACTACCCAGGTCATATTAAAGTAACGGTTATCCGTGAAACACGGGCAGTTGAGTATGCAAAGTAAAGTGGCTGCGTGCCACTTTACTTTTTTTGTAGCACACCAAATGCTCGACGAAGTCAAGTTTTCTACTGAGCAGAGGAATTGTGTATACTAGCAATGAGGTGATTGGGTAATGAAGTTGTTATTCATTGGAGATATTATGGGCTCGCCTGGCAGAGAGATCGTGAAAACATATTTGCCATTATTGAAACGAAAATACAGCCCTACCTTTATCGTAGCGAATGGAGAGAACGCTGCGCATGGTCGCGGGATCACAGAGAAAATTACCAAGGAGCTTTTCGAGTGGGGTGTTCACGCGATTACGCTCGGGAATCATACGTGGGATCAAAGAGAAATTTTCGATTTTATTGATGATGAGCCGCGGATGATCAGACCTGCGAACTTCCCGGAAGGGGCTCCTGGAAAAGGGATTACATATATCAAGCAACCTGAAGGGGAACTAGCCGTTATTAACTTGATGGGGCGAACGTTCTTGCCACCACTCGACTGTCCGTTCCAAATGGCTGACAAGCTAGTAGAGCAAGCTCGGAAGCGTACGAAGCTCATTTTTGTAGACTTTCATGCAGAAGCCACATCAGAAAAGCAAGCAATGTCATGGTATCTCGATGGGAAGGTAACAGCGGTCGTGGGGACACATACCCATGTGCAAACTGCTGATGAACGTATTTTGCCTCAAGGAACCGGATTTTTGTGTGATGTGGGAATGTGTGGCCCAAGTAATGGTATTTTGGGGATGGAACGCGAAGCTGTTATTAAGAAGTTTTTGACGCAGCTCCCTGTTCGCTTTGAGGTAGCGCCAGACCCTGCGCAGTTGAATGCGGTGTTGATTACGCTAGATAAAACGACTGGGCATGCGAAAAAAATGGAACGAATCAGAATTGACTCTGACCATCCGTTTATGGAATAATGGGAATAAGATTAGAATTTTTTGAATCTTTCAAGCGAGTTAGCAGGAATTTTTAGGGGTTATGCGAATATCATTCTAATGATGACAGGATTCCTATCAGACGGGAGGTTCAAAAAGGATGGAAGTATTAAAAGTTTCAGCAAAGTCTAACCCCAATTCCGTTGCTGGTGCCCTTGCCGGAGTTCTTCGCGAACGAGGAGCGGCTGAGATCCAAGCCATTGGCGCTGGGGCGCTTAATCAAGCTGTGAAGGCAGTAGCAATCGCACGAGGGTTCGTAGCGCCGAGTGGAGTTGACCTCATTTGTATTCCAGCCTTTACCGACATCGTGATTGATGGAGAAGAACGAACTGCAATCAAATTAATCGTAGAACCCAGATGATACAACTGCAAATGCTTCACCTGCCTGTTTGTTCGAAGAATGAACAGGTTTTTTCGTTTGTCCAGAAGTATGAATTCCGAAGTGATCGAAGAGAAGGAGCGTTTCCATATGAAAATCTTTGATGCGCATAGCGATGTATTATGCAAGCTATGGCAGAACCCCGATTTGGACTTCTATAAAGAAGACAAGCTCTTGCAAGCAGGTTTTACCGCTCTTGAAAAAGGGAATGTAGACATACAAGTCCTTGCCTGTTTTGTTCCTTCTCATGTGCCGTTTGGACGACGTTTTCATACTGTACTAGAAATGATCGATATTTTTTATCAAGAGGTGAGTGGAAAATTACGACCCATTTTTACAAAGGCAGATTTGGCTGAATGCGTATTAAAGGGACAGAAAGGGGCTATTCTGTTTGTAGAAGGCGCGCATGCATTAGAAGAGAGTTTGGTTCAGCTACGTACGTGGTTCCGGCTTGGAGTACGGGGAATGACGCTGACCTGGAATCATGGCAACGCTCTAGCGAGTGGAAATGGAGAGCCGAATCCAGGTGGACTGACTTCATTTGGACGAAAAGTCATTGATGAAATGAATCGGCTGGGAATGATTATTGATGTTTCGCATTTGGCCGATCCAGGATTCTGGGATGTACTAGAATGCTCGAAAGCACCAGTGATCGCTTCACACTCGAATGCGAGAAGCCTATGCGATCACTCTCGCAATTTGACGGACGAGCAAATACGAGCGTTAATCGCCAAAGATGGCGCGATCGGCTTGACGTTTGTAGACTTCTTTACCGTATCGGAGAAGCGCACGGTTTGGATCGATGACTTGTTGCGCCATTTGGATCACATCTGCGCGTTGGGTGGCGTAGACCACGTAGGTTTTGGCTCGGATTTCGATGGGATTACCGAGACGTTTGGAGACATGGCATCTGCGGCAGATTACTCCCAGTTACTAGAAGCTTTGTTAAAACGTTATAAAGAGGCGGAAGTATTGAAATTTGTGCAAGGAAATTGGTTGCGTGTTTTCGGAAACGTGCTACAATAAAGCATGAGGATATTAATGTACCAAGTTCAACATTAAAATTCAGGTCAAAAGTAAGTTGAGTAAAAGCACTTGCAATTTGACATGGACAGGACTACAATTGTTACTGTCTATGCACAGAAATGTCACATCTTATCAGTCTTTTCAAGGTGTGATAGGCAGCTTTTCTCACAGTCACTGAAAGGGTGGAATCTGAATGATTAGTCAACTTTCCTGGAAAGTTGGAGGACAGCAAGGGGAGGGCATCGAGAGTACTGGTGAGATTTTCTCGATGGCGATGAACCGGATGGGATACCATCTGTATAGCTACCGTCACTTCTCTTCCCGTATTAAGGGTGGACACACGAACAATAAAATTCGCGTGAGCACAACGCCAATGCGTGCGATCTCTGACGATCTGGACATTCTCGTAGCGTTTGACCAAGAGACGATCGATTTCAATGCGCATGAGTTGCGTGAAGGCGGTATCATTATCGCGGATGCGAAATTTAATCCAAAATTGCCGGACGGCTTGAAGCCAGTTCGCTTCTTCACTGTACCACTGACTGAAATCGCTGATGAGCTGGGAACTTCCCTGATGAAAAACATGGTGTCGATTGGTGCGTCCAGTGCCATCCTCGGCATTTCAGTGGAAAGCTTCCGTCCCATCGTTGAAGATATGTTCCTCCGCAAGGGCGAAAAAGTGGTTGAAAAGAACATGGATGCCATTCGCCGCGGTTTTGATTTCGTAAATGAATTGACTGGTGGTCAACTCCCTGAGTTCCAAATGGAAAAGGCTGATCCACAAAAACAACTGTTCCTCATCGGTAACGATGCGATCGCTCTGGGTGCTGTAGCAGCAGGCTGCCGTTTCATGCCAGCTTACCCGATCACACCTGCTTCCGAGGTAATGGAATACTTGATTAAAAAGCTGCCTAAATTGGGCGGTACTGTTATCCAAACAGAAGACGAGATTGCTGCTGTAACGATGGCAATCGGTGCTAACTTCGCGGGTGCTCGTTCCTTGACTGCTTCTGCAGGTCCTGGTCTGTCCCTGATGATGGAAGCAATTGGTCTGGCTGGTATCACAGAACAACCAGTTGTAATCGTGAACACACAGCGTGGTGGCCCATCTACCGGTATGCCTACCAAAATCGAGCAATCCGATGTGAATGCTATGATCTATGGTACGCATGGTGATATTCCAAAAGTAGTTATCGCGCCAAGCACAGTAGAAGAGTGCTTCTACGATGCAGTTGAAGCGTTTAACATTGCGGAAGAATACCAACTGCCAGTTATCCTGATGACAGACTTGACGCTGTCCTTGGGTAAACAAACCGTTGTTCCATTTGACTACAGCAAAGTAGAAATCCGTCGCGGAAAACTGCTTGCTGGACAAGAATTGCCAGAAAAAGAGCAAAACGACCTGTTCAAACGTTATGAAGTAACAGAAGACGGCGTTTCTCCTCGTGTGATTCCAGGTCAAAAATACGGTCTGCACCACGTAACTGGTGTTGAGCATGATCAAACTGGTCGTCCATCTGAGAATGCTGCAAACCGTATTCAACAAATGGATAAACGTATGCGCAAAATGGAAGGCGTCCTGAAAAACTTCAAAGGCGCTGTAACAGCAGATGCTCCTCACGCTGACGCGGATGTTCTGGTTGTGGGTATCAACTCCACAATTGGTACGATTCAAGAAGCAAAAGGCCGTCTGGAACAAGAGGGAATGAAAGTAAACCATGCACAAATCCGTTTGCTGCATCCGTTCCCAACTGAAGAAATCAAAGCACTCGTAGACAAAGCGAAGAAAGTTGTTGTTGTTGAGCACAACGCTCAAGCGCAAGTAACAAGCTTGCTCAAACAACACGTTGGAAACGCTGAAAAAATCGAATCCGTGCTTAAATATGACGGTAACCCATTCCTGCCGAAGGAAATCTATGCTGAAGTGAAGGAGCTGGTAAAACATGGCGACTATGAAAGAGTTTCGAAATAACGTTAAGCCAAACTGGTGCCCAGGCTGTGGAGACTTCTCCATCCAAGCGGCTATTCAACGCGCTGCAGCGAACGTAGGTCTGGAACCTGAAAATCTGGCGGTTGTTTCCGGTATCGGTTGCTCTGGTCGTATTTCCGGCTACATCAACTGCTATGGTTTCCACGGTATTCACGGACGTTCCCTGCCAATCGCACAAGGTGTGAAAATGGCGAACCGCGAGCTGACAGTTATTGCAGCTGGTGGTGATGGGGATGGTTTCGCGATCGGTATGGGCCATACTGTACACGCTATCCGTCGTAATATGAACGTTACGTACATCGTAATGGATAACCAAATCTACGGTCTGACAAAAGGTCAAACCTCCCCGCGTTCCGCGACTGGTTTCGTGACCAAGTCTACACCGGCAGGTTCCATCGAGTCCTCCATTTCTCCAGTTGAACTGGCGCTGTCTGTAGGTGCGACTTTCGTTGCTCAATCCTTCTCTAGCGATCTGAAGGGCTTGACTGAACTGATTGAAAAAGGTATCCAACACGAAGGCTTCTCCTTGATCAACGTATTCAGCCCTTGTGTAACCTACAACAAGGTAAATACGTACGACTGGTTCAAAGAGAACATCGTACCAGTAGACACGATCGAAGGATACGATCCACATGACCGTATCAAAGCAATGTCTACCTCTATGCAGCACAAAGGTCTGATTACAGGTCTGATTTACCAAAACACTGAGCAAAAACCTTACGAAGCTCTCGTAAATGGCTTCAAAGAACAAGGTTTGGTGAACCAAGACATTCGCTTGTCTGAAGAAGACTTCGAAAAATTGGTTAAAGAATTTGCTTAAGTTTGATAGAGTGAAAAACCTCTCCTTAACGGGAGAGGTTTTTTTATTACATACGATCGCGCCACTGCCTGTACACTAGCATGACAAGGAAAAAGACGACCAGTTGACCAAAGAGTGGATACAGGAAGCGGAGAAGCGAGCTAAACCCGATAAAACTGATCAAATAACAAATCAACAAAATCCCTAGTAAAATAGTCGGACCTCGAAGTGGAGTAACTTGTCTAATCTGTTGGGCTAGGCCAAATACGTTTGCCACAAGAGTCGAGAAAATTTCCGCATACACCAATAGGGAGAACAAAAAGGGAATAGTCGGTCCCAAGCCTTGCAGCACAGCAATCATGGGCATTTCCGCGTGATGGATACCCGGCATTTTTACAGACAGAGAAGCATAGGCGAGCAAGAGAAGAAGGCCTATTCCCAACCCTCCTATGATTCCCCCCAGGATGAGAGGCTTCTCGCTCGTACTCTGTCTTCCCATCGGAATCAAAACCGCTTGTGTAAGTGTGACATTTAAGGCAACATAATAAAAGGGAGAACTAAGCCATGCCCAAGGACGTAACGATTCAACGACGACATTCGTATCTAACCATGGCTTCGTATAAAGAAAGACGAGCACCGTAAAGCCAATGAGCATCGGAACAAATATGCTGTTTACGTGATGGATGGCAAACAGCCCTTTTTTCGTCACGAAAAAAATCAAAATCATGCTAAACCAAATGCCGATTTGAGGAGATAATCGAAAAGACTCCCAAAAAATCGCGCCAGTAGCAGCGAGCATGACGGAGGTAGTACCTAGCAATACGGTTAAAAGCAAGGTATTAAATACAGTGCCAAACGGATGCCCAAATAAATAGGTGCTGACTTCTTGATAGGAATCGGCCTGAATCCGATAGGCAATCAGCATGACGCGGATGCCTGCCCAAATAAACAGCATCGTCGCCAGCATGATGCCTACTAAGCCTTGTGTTCCATATTGAACAAAGAACTCTACAATTTCTTTGCCAGAGGCAAAACCAGCTCCTACGACTGTCCCAATATACGTAAAAGCGATCTGCCATGCGGCTCTCCATGTTCCTTGCATCTCAGACCTCCTGTCCCACCTTATTCCATCCTATGAGAGGGAGTGAACCGAATATGCGCGTTACCGTGTTAGGCTATCAATCTCCTTATCCTGGCCCAGGGGGTGCTACTCCGGGTTACCTGATTGAGACAGACCGTGTCAAAATTCTACTCGACTGCGGCAGCGGTGTACTTGCACAGTTAGGTAAGCATTTGCCCATTTATGAGCTGGATGCCATGCTCTTATCTCACTATCATCATGATCATGTTGCAGATGTAGGAGTGATGCAGTACGGCTTGATGGTTCATCAGCTATTTGGCCAAAGACCTGCTGACAAACCACTTCCGATCTTCGCACCAGCGCTGCCAGTGGCCAATGCTCAGACATTGGTGTATCGAGATGCGACCACATTTACCCCAATCACCGAAGAAACGTCTGTTACCATTGGGGAGGTCTCGATCACTTTTTTACGGACGGACCATGGTGATGGAGATCCATGCTACGCCATGCGTTTGGAAGCAAACGGACGTGTCCTCGTATACGGGGCTGACAGTGGACCAGGTACAGCCTGGGAGAGATTTGCCAGTCAGGCGGATTTGTTTATTTGCGAGGGGACCTATCTGGATTACAATTTACCAGCGAAGCCAAATGGGCACTTGTCTGTTCGTCAAGCGGCGGAATTGGCACAATCCCTATCCTGCCGTTCTTTATTAGTTACGCATTTGTTTTACGGCTATGAGGAGTCTCAAGTAATCGCGGAGGCCAATGCCTTTGTCGCAGGCCCAGTTTATGCGGCGCGCATCGGTCTGCAAATCGATTTATAACGTTGTTTGTATATAGAGGGAGGAGAGTTGACTTTGTTTCCAAATGTATTAGAAGTTGCACGCAAATTAATCCGTGAACGGGTACAAGTAGGAGAAACTGTTGTAGACGCCACTATGGGGAATGGAAATGACACCTTATTTCTTGCGCAATTGGTGCAAGAAGAAGGGAAAGTAATCGCCTTCGATATCCAGCCGCAGGCGATCGAGAAAACGCGAGAGAGACTCGAGAGAGAGGGTCTGGCGAACAGGGTAGAAATGAAGCTCGCCAGCCATGAGGAAATTGACAGGCTGGAGATTAGCGCCGCGGCGATTATGTTTAATTTGGGCTACTTGCCGGGTGGAGACAAAGAAATCACAACACAAGCGAGCAGCACCATTCAGGCGATTCAATCAGGGTTGAGGGTACTCAGACCGGGCGGAATCATGACGGTCATGATTTACTGGGGGCATCCGGCGGGTGAGGCGGAAAAAGAGGCAGTGGAAGCGTTTTGCCACGGACTGAGTCAATTAGATTATTTGGTTTTAAAATACCAATATATCAATCAGCAAAACCAAGCTCCGTTTTTACTGGCCATCGAACGCAGGGGACAATAAAAAGAACGAAACGCGATCCTTTCCCGGGCAAGCGCAGCATCCGACATCATTCCTATGGGAAAGCAATTATTTTGTCAGATTGCGAAAAAGGTGTACAAAAATAGGCACGCTCTTGCCCTTTCTGGCACATACCCTATGTAGAGCAATGTGGCAAGGGGGATCTACGTGGACAGAATCGGGATAATGTTGGATTGGGCCCTTATGGAGAAAGGAATTCATGGAATCAAGTCATATGAGCGTCTGCCTTATTATGTCGAAATCGGGAAAGAGCTTGGATTGGAGCCTGTTTTTTTCCATCCGCGGCATGTGAAGCCAGGAGATGAAAGGGTCAAGGGATATTTTTGGAACGGAAACCGACTCGTCTCCCAACTGGTTTCAGTCCCGCGCGTCATCCACAATCGTGTTTTGACAGGGGATGCAAAAGCGCGGAATGTGATTCGAAGATTGAGCCAAAAGAAGACGGTATTCAATGGCTTGGTTGTGCGGGATAAGAGAAAAGTACACCAGATGCTCTGGAAAAACGAACAAATCCGCAGCTATCTGCCGCATACAGTCCCTTATTCCATGGAGCAGTTGCGTCAGTTCTTGGATAAGTATCAGGTGGTGTACGTCAAGCCTTCGATTGGATCAGTCGGAATTGGGGTAGCACGTATTGAACGGCACGGAGCCAATTATCACTTCATTGCATCGAAAAAACGGCAGATTTTATCTCATTCGCAGATACTCTCCACGGTGCGACGTTGGGTTGGTAACAAAAGATTTCTGATCCAGCGAGGAATTCCTTTGGCGCGCTATGGAGGCAAAACGTTTGATATTCGTGTTTCCGTGCAGAAAAACAAAGAGAAACAGTGGACCGTGAGCGGGATGGTTGCCAAGGTCGCTAATAAGAAAAACAAGCTGAGCAATCTCTCACGAGGAGGGACAGCAGTACCGTTTTCGGAAGCTTTGGAACCCATCTTTCCTGAGGTGAAACAACAACAAGCGGTCATCGAAAGAGTTGGGATAGCGGCGGTGGAAATTGCGAAGCAGTACGGTCGGCATTTTTCATCATTAGCAGATCTAGGCATGGATATGGGAATTGACGAGCGAGGCAATCCGTATTTAATTGAAGTCAATGTGCGTGATCAGCGCTATTCATTTTTCAAGGCTGGAGAGCAGGCGATGTTTAAACAAACATACCGTCATCCACTGGAATATGCGCAGACATTACTCGCGGAAAAAAAGAAACGGAAGCATCAGCTTCTGTCGCCAAGCTATATGCTCTAAAGTAGAAACGCAGAAGAATGTGAAAAAGACGGTGGCAATTATTGCCCCGTCTTTTCGTATGCGGTGACCTATGATTCTGCCGGCTGTTGTTGGTCAGCCAATGGAAAGGGCAGATTGCGAAAGTGACGATATACCAAAGCCAATATCGATTTTCGAGTCAAGATTCCTTGGAAATAGTGCTCGTCGTCTTCAATGCAGACGAAAGGGTGATTAATGGACACTTCCAATGCTTTCAAAAATTCATCGGTGTCACGCAATCGAGGGACTTTCGTATCCATCACATCATCTACAATATGTTCGGACATATGTTCGGTCTCGAAGCGTTCCAGACCTAGCGTCTTATTCATGATCATATTCGTGCTGATTAACCCATGCAAACGATACTGATGATCCAGTACAGGAACGGCTGAATAGCCAGACTTGATTAGGACTAGCAGGGCGTGCTCAAGCGAATTACCTAACTGCACATGTGCGACCTTTGTGGACGCGATTATGAGATCTTTGATCGGAATATGTAACAAAGGGATCTCTTGATTCATCCAGATCCACCACCTTTTCTTTCTGTCGTCTATAGCAGTAAGCACTGCTCGTGGTCCTCTTCTATGATACCGTATGCGAGGTACAAACGGTAGGGGCATTAGACGAAAAAAAGCCTGGCAGTTACGCCAGGCAAGTAATCGAGGTGTGGAACAATCGTCCCTAGTTCTAGTATGGGAGATCATGTTGTTTTTTACATTAGGAGTTTAGAGGAAACCAGTTTCACCGCTACGCTTTATACGTTTGATTTTTGAGAATCGGTTTTGCTTCCACACGTTTTTTCCGATTGAACCAAAAGGACATCGTCGTCAACTCGTAAAGGAAAATGCACAGTGGCGGTGTAATCACGAACATGCCGAGAACCAATGACGGCGTCGACCATCCTAGACGATGAATGACGTAGCTCTGTAGTAAGAACAAGATCAATGGATGAACCAAATAGATAGCCATATTTTGTTTGGCCAACCGGGCAAACCAAGGACCGAGATTAGGCCGTTTGCCGAGATAACTGGATGCAGGGTAAAAGCTGATGATGACACAGAGTGTGTACACCAAGTAAAGCGGTTCGAAAATATTCATGCTCTCGTAGTAGCTTTTTGATCCGGAAAGATAGCTGTACGCCATCCACACGGCTGCACTTGCCATCACAACGATAGAAGGTATCTGAAGGCGTCTCACCCACGTCCGCCATTTATCCACATTCATCCCGGCATAAGCGCCGAGTGCAAACGTAAATACGTACATGAAAACATAATGCTGTCCGTAAACATAACTGTGGTTGATGAGGGACAAGAATGGGTTTGCAGCCCAATCAATGGCCCATAAAGGCTTGATAAACAAATAGTGGTAGAGAACGTACAGACCTGCTTGTCCAATAAAGAGGGCGATGATCCAGCGGAAGTTCAGGTACCGTTCCATCCACGGTTTTATCAGGCAAAACAGCAAGCACAGTTGCAAGTAAAGCGGAATGTAATACAGGTGGTAGAATGAGCTACCCGTAAACAGACTATCAAAAAATGGTCCTACCAGTACGACCGGGTCAAAAGTTTGGTGTTTAAAATAGGTGAAGATGGCTGTCCAAATTACGTAAGGAAAAATAACCGCGCGCCAGCGTTTTTTCCAAAAAGCCCGCCAATCCACTTGTCGGTTCTGATACCAGTAAAACAGCAGCATTCCAGTTGCAAAGATAAACAATGAGCGACCGAATTTTAACAAGATGATTAGAACGGCTTGTAAATCACTATTCCACGGATACGTCTTCTCATTTGAGAGAAAAAAACTGAGGATGTGAATCATCAAGACAGTAAGAGCCCCAAAAACAAAAAGGGCATTCAGATCCTGAAACGTCCCCTTTCGATTGCTATTCATAATTCCTCCAGAATTTTTCCGGCAGCACCTGGAGAATCAAATGCAAATATCATGCCCGTTATTCGGGTAAGTGCCAGTCAGGTGCGGCCAGTTCTTTTGCTGTATAAGAAAATAAGTGTAATCGTTGCGACAAATGATGTCTCGACTCTGTCACTAACTCATTTTGCACATAAAAGGGGGTAGGTGATACAGCCCACTCAGAACGTATTGTCTCTAATAGACGTGCTTTTACATCATCTATAGTGGCCAATTTTCCAGTCAAACTCGCAATGCTGCCAACGGTAGAAGCATCGATGGAAGGAATTGGCTTATGACTTTGCATTTCATCCAAGCCTGCAAGACGGTAAAAGCGTTCCATCCATTCCCCACGTGGCCGATCATCTACGTTAATGCATAACTGCAAAATAGAGCCGTGTCGCGTGCGTCTTTGTGCCATACCTCCAATTTTTTTACCGTGAATGGAAAAATCGTATTCCCCTGCACAGTAGGAACCCGTCACTTCTCCAAATTCCAGCTTCCCGTAATCACGCAGGCCCACATCAAGAAGCTGCGCTACAAACGAGAAGAAGGAGTCAATGGAGATCGAAGTGTCAGGCAATAAACAAGCCATATTAAGTACGCCAGCATCAAGCGGAACACAGGCGCCACCAGACGAGCGAAGAACACAACCAAAGCCATCTTGACCGAATTCACGCAAGGCTTGCTGGAGATGAGGAAGCTTGGCGTCTCTGCGGCCGAGATAGAGCGCCTGATCGTACACCCAGAGATGAATCACAGGGGTTGCAGATTCAGATTGCATACTGGCTGCCAACGCTTCATCACGGATTAAAGGCTCAAGTGGACTATCCTGGTAGGTACCGGAGTCCATCCAGCGAAACGGTTGATTTACAGAAAATGACATAGGAAGGCTCCTTCACAGGACAAGAATAGCTACCATTATACATCTGAAATGCGTTTATTTCTACGATTTCGCTATCTTTTTTCCATTTGGTAGAACATGCATGTCAAGATGAGTGAAAAAAATACCCGACAGGCCAAAATAGCTTGTCGGGTCAAAATATGGTCCTTATTTGGTTTCCTTAAAGGAGAAATTGTCCAGATAGGTCGTTTTGCGAGGCGCGTTTTCAGTTGCCTCTTCTTGCAAGTACAGACCGAGCTTTGTGCCTTCTTGTTTCACATACTGTTGACCGAACAAGTATTGATCGTTCAAGTAAATGGAAACAGTGTTCTCGTTAACGGTCACTTTTAAGCGGTTGCTTGATTTCAGCTTGTAGGAGCTAGAAGTAATGATGTCAATATCGTCTTCTTCGACATCATTCACTTTGCCTAAAACAACGCGATCTTTTTGGACGAATACAACATTGGCTTTTCCGTCTTTACCGTTGAAGTAAAGACCTCCTAAACCTTCACTGCCTACGACATTGACATCGACACTCAATTCGTATTTTTTAACTTTGTCAGACTCATTCCAGTTCAGTGGCAGGAAGTAGTGATCCAAATCATCATCATCGGATTCGGCTGTCACTTGTTTACTAGTGACCTCCCAGTTTCCTGTCGCTTTGTCTGTGTCCCAGTTTTTCAATTTGGAATCAGAGAAGGAATCGCTGATACTGATTCGCTCTGGTTCTGGCTGAGGCTGCGGTTGACCAGGGTTAGGGAATACAATTTTGCTCTCATCATCGTCACGATCCAAAATAGCACGATAGAGCAGAGAAGCAGCTTCCGCACGAGTGATCGGATCTTGTGGACGGAAATTGCCATTGTATCCTTTCATCAGATCCGTTTGAATCGCAATTGCAATATACGGACGCAGAGCTGACGAAATATCATCGTAATCACGGAACTTTTTCAATTGATTCAAGTCGGCTTTGTACTTTTGATCGTAGCCCAACAGGCGTACCAATGCGACAGCAATGTCTTCACGTACTGCTGCTCGATCTGGTTTATACGTGTAGGTGGAGCCGGATTTGTAACCTGTCAAGTAAGGCTTGGCGTATTCCACATACAGAAATGCCCAGTGATGACGCGGTACATCCTTAAAGGTTTGGTCGACGTAGCGTTTGTTTATATCTACATCTGCTGCTGCGATCATAATTTTGGCAAATTCGGCGCGGGTCACTTCATTGTTCGGTCGAAACGTCCCATTGTCGTACCCTTTGATAATCCCTTTGGCCGCCATCTCCGTAATTTCCTTGTATGCCCAATGGCTACGTGGAACGTCTGAGAACGAAGGAGTGGAAGCGGCACCGACGACCGGGATAACCGTTAAGAACATCAACACCGACAAAAATACGGCTAGTGCTCTTTTCATGTTAACCTCCTCAAAATGGCAATTTAGTTTTTGTTGACTGCTATTCAGACGGCGAGTGGGCTTGTATTGTTGCAGGAGAAAAAAATATTATGGTGAAAATAGGAAAAAAGACGTAGTTCCGAAAAAATTGGCAGGTAAGGAGGAGCATATACCAATGGTAACGGCATGCTTGTTTGATTTGGATGGAACGCTTTTGGATCGGGAACGGTCGTTGGATACATTTTTGGCACGACAGTACGAACGTACACGGCCGCTCCAGAAAAAAATGTCTCTGGAAGCGTTTACGTCCCGTTTTCATGAGCTGGACCAGCGTGGGTATGTGTGGAAAGATGTTGTCTATCAGACCATCTTGGAAGAGTCAAAGATTGAAGAGGTTACTTCTTTATTTTTATTAGAAGAATACGTACATCTATTTTGGCAGGACTGTCTGTCTTTTAGAGGTGTGGTTGAAACACTTCAGATCTTACATCAATTGGGAATGAAGCTAGGGATCATTACGAATGGACGAAGTGAGTTTCAAATGAAAAACTTGAATGCGATTGGAATTGAACCATTTTTTCATGCTATTTTGATTTCGGAGCGGGAAGGGGTGTCCAAGCCAGAGTCAATCATATTTGAAAGAGCGTTGGACCGACTTGGAGTGAAAGCGAGTGAAGCGGTATATGTGGGGGATCACCCGGTTAACGATGTACAAGGGGCGCGTGCGGCAGGGATGAAGGCAGTTTGGAAGAGGGACATGTTTTGGGGGGATAACGTGGAGGCAGACGCTATCATCGATGAAATCCCCGAATTGATTACCATTCTAGGAGAGTGGAGAGAAAAATAGAGGCCACATCTCCTTACCGGGAAACCCACAGATGATCGGAACGGCCTCTCCGCCGTTTCGTACATATTTTGCCTCATAATGGTTATTATGCATTAGCTTTTATATCACCCAAAATGATATAATTCTTTATTGGTTACTTATGTAGATGATTTTAGCTGAGGTGATAAATGATGAAGGAAACGAAAGAGGCGACTGTGGACTTAAAATCCGTTAAGTCTCCAAAGAAAACGGAAGACTATGCGAAATACTTCCAGGCCCCCTCTCTGAAAGATGCGAAAAAGCGCGGTAAGGAAGAGATTTTAGTCCATTACGATTTTAATATCCCGGAAGACATGCAGAACATCGGAAAAGGAAAGCGTTATCACGTTCGTACGTATGGCTGCCAAATGAACGAGCATGATTCGGAGACGATTTCTGGTATTTTGCAGGCCATGGGCTATACCTCCTCTGACTCTGTCGAAGATGCGGATGTCATCCTATTTAACACCTGTGCGATCCGCGAAAATGCAGAGGATAAAGTATTTGGAGAGCTCGGCCACATGAAGCGGCTCAAGAATAACAATCCGAATCTGATCCTTGGGGTTTGCGGCTGTATGTCCCAAGAAGAGAAAGTCGTCAAGAAAATCCTGAAAAGCTACCAGCAGGTTGACTTGATTTTTGGAACGCACAATATTCACCGTCTGCCAGAACTGTTGCGCGATGCGATGTTCAGCAAAGAAATGGTGATTGAGGTTTGGTCCAAGGAAGGCGATATCGTCGAAAATATGCCGAAGCTCCGCGAAGGAAACACCAAGGGCTGGGTTAACATTATGTACGGCTGTGACAAGTTCTGTACGTACTGTATCGTGCCGTATACCCGCGGGAAAGAGCGCAGTCGACGCCCGGAAGATGTTATCGCGGAAGTGCGTGATCTTGCCCGCCAAGGCTTTAAGGAAATCATGCTTCTTGGACAAAACGTCAATGCGTATGGGAAAGATTTTGAGGATATCGAGTATGGTTTTGGAGATCTAATGGACGAGATTCGCAAGATTGATATCCCGCGTGTGCGCTTCACGACAAGTCATCCGAGAGATTTTGACGACCACTTGATCGAGGTGCTGGCAAAGGGAGGCAACCTGGTGGAGCAAATCCATTTGCCTGTCCAATCCGGTTCGACAGAAGTACTCAAGCGGATGGCACGCAAATATTCGCGTGAGCATTATCTGGAGCTGGTTCGCAAAATCAAGGACGCGATCCCGAATGTCTCGCTTTCTACCGATATTATTGTTGGCTTCCCAGGCGAAACTGACGAGCAGTTCGAAGATACCATTTCGATGGTGGAAGAGGTTAAGTACGATTTTGCGTACACCTTCATTTACTCCCCACGTGAAGGTACACCGGCTGCTGTCATGGAAGACAACGTTCCGATGGAAGTGAAAAAAGCGCGCTTGTATCGACTCAATGAAGTGTTGGCTCGCATCGGACTGGAACAAAATAAAAAACTGCAGGATCAGGTTGTCGAGGTACTTGTGGAAGGCGAATCGAGGACAAACGCGGAAGTGCTCGCGGGACGTACGCGTACGAACAAGCTGGTCCATTTCACCGGCGACAAATCTTTGATCGGACAGTATGTGCATATAAAAATTACAGATGCGAAAACGTGGACACTCCACGGAGAACTCGTATCCAAAGTTGAGGTGTAGGTCATTATGGAACAAACAAACGTGTATACCCAGAAAGACATTCTTGAGAAAGCTCGCGAACTCGCAGCTATGATCGCGCGTACAAATGAAGTTGATTTCTTCAAACGTGCCGAACTGCAAATCAAGCACAATGAACGTGTGCAAGATTTAATTGATACATTAAAACAGAAGCAAAAGCAAATGGTGATGTTTGAATCCATCAACAAGCCGGAACTGGTGAAAAAAGTGGAAGACGAGTACAACCAATTGCATGAGGAGCTGGATTCCATTCCAATTGTTACGGAATTCAAGCAATCGCAGGTCGATGTGAACGATCTTTTGCAAATGGTCACGAACGTGATCACGAACACCGTTTCGGAGCGTATTATTTTGGATACAGGCGGAAACCCATTGACAGGAGAGACGGGTGGCGGGCCTGAAAAGAAAAAATCCGGCGGTTGCTGCTCCTAATTCTCGATAAAAAGCCTTCCCGGCGCTGTTTTGATGAATACCCAACAACTTTCCCAAATATAAGGTGGTTGTTTGCACGCTAGTCGAATGCCCTGCATACAAATGTACAGAAACGTTGTATGGAGGAGGTAACGAAATGTCGGGTATAGACAAAGATCTACAGTGCCGGGAACTTATCGCGAAAGCAGTCTGCGGCAAAGGCCATAAATTTTCTATTACCACCCACACCATCATACCGTCGCAAACTCCTTCGACGATCCTCGGATGCTGGATTATAAACACGAACTTCCAAGCAGAGAAAGTCGGAGATGCCGTTGAAGTATCTGGTACGTATGACGTCAACCTGTGGTTTTCGTTTGCTAATAACACGCAAACCGAAGTCAAGCGGGAAACTGTTCAGTTCTCCGTACTCGTACCGCTTACGTTCTTCGACAAGAACTGCAGAGGCGATCTGGAAATCGTAGCACGCGCCGTGGAGCAACCGAAGTGCATAAAAGCGGAGTTAAGTGGTGGTGGCACAATCACAGTCAGAGTTGAAAGCGAATATGCAGTAGAGGTCATTGGGGAAACAAAGGTGTGCGTTGTTGTCTGCAATAGTTGTGATGAAAAAGAGTTTCATCTGGTTGACGACTTTGAAGATAACAGTGACGAGTTTGAAGACTTTGATTCCGCTACGCTACTCGACGAGCTCGACTAAAGAGGAGAAATTATCTCCTCTTTTTTCTTTTTTTCGGGTGCTCACCATTCACACTTTTTCTAGGCGCAGTCATAAGATAACGAGAGAATAGCGGGGGAGTGTGGAAGGCATGATTCTACGCACGAAGGCGAGTCAGCGAGCTAACAAGCAGGAAATGCCAGTAACACAACCAATGACGGCCAACGCGAAAGAAGTCGTTGCTTATTTGCATCGTCCAGAAATCGGGCGCTGGTTGCTCCGGCAGGGGAGAATACCTGTAACGACAGGAAAAGCAGCGCGACCGGGCTGGCGGACATATAGGATCTGCCTTTACCAAGACTATGTACTGGATATCGCCAGGAGCGAAGAGCAATCACAGTGGTTGCTGCACCGGATGGAGGAACCCGAATGGCATTCCGTCTCCTTGCCTTCCACCGAAACAGAGGTTCAGGTGGTACAAGGGCTGGCTGCTCGCAGTTTGTATGCCGCTGGAGCCGATGCGGGTCAAGTGACGATTATGGCGGCTTCTCCCCATCGACTTAAGGTCGTCGAGGTGGAACCAAATTGGCCAGCCAAGCATGCTGACGAATATATGCAGCGGGCTCGAGATTGGTGGGAAGGCCGGATGCGCAAACAGCCGCAAAAGCTGCAAAGCATGGGGGCTGATCCTGAGTTTGCTTTACGCAAGCCCACAGGAGAGATGGCACTTGCTTCTGACTTCCTGAGTATTACTGGCACGGTTGGGTGTGATACGACACGTTATCGAGAAGAATTAGGTCTCCATCAGCACCCGGTTGCAGAGTTGAGACCTGCGCCATCGGAGGACCCTGATCAATTATTTATGCATATCTACGATAATCTGGAACTCGCATCCAAAAAAATAGGAAACACGTCTATCGAATGGCTCGCTGGCGGAATGCCGTTTCAAGGTTATCCAATCGGCGGGCATATTCATTTTGGCGGGCTTACCGCTACTTTTTCTCTTCGGCGAAAGTTGGATGCGTACTTGGCTCTTCCCCTTGTTCTGATTGAGGATGCAGGCTGTATGAGCCGCAGAGAGCGATATGGATTTTTGGGGGATGTAAGGGAGAAGGAATATGGTTTCGAGTATCGTACACTCCCCAGTTGGCTCGTTGATCCCCTTGTCACTCGAGGTATTCTTCATTTGGCCCATTTGGTAGCAACCAATCACGACAAGCTACAAGCGATGCCTCATTTAAAGCTCCCGCTCATCAAAGCCTACTACCAGGGCGAAAAAGAAAAGCTCCTGCCGTACGTTACCCAAGTCTGGCAAGAATTAAAGGAGCTACCAGGCTATACGCTGTCACGAATTCATTTGGATCGATACTTTTCTTTTTTAATCGAAAGCCAATCGTGGAGAACGGATGAAGACCTTCGCAAGACATGGAAGCTACCATAAACAGATCTACCATCGGATGAAGGGTCAACATTACCGTACAATCATGATATAATAGCGACGAGAATTAGTAGGCTAGGAGAAGAAAATCATGGCTCAATATACCCCGATGATTCAACAGTATCTGGCTATCAAAAAAGATTATCCGGATACTTTCTTATTTTTTCGCTTAGGCGATTTTTATGAACTGTTTTTTGATGACGCCATTCTTGCGTCCCGTGAGCTGGAAATTACACTGACGGGACGTGATGGTGGTGGTTCTGAGCGCATACCAATGTGTGGTGTTCCACATCATGCGGCAGATGGCTATATTGCAGAGCTACTGAAAAAAGGCCATAAAGTAGCTGTTTGCGAGCAAGTCGAAGATCCAAAAGAAGCCAAAGGGGTCGTTCGCCGGGAAGTTACACGCGTCATTACTCCGGGAACGATGATGGAAGGCAAATGGCTGACGGATAAGGAAAACAATTACATGGCAGCGTTAGCCCAAGTAGAAGGGCGGACGGGTGTTGCTGCGTGTGATATGAGTACAGGTGAGATGTACGTTACCTCTTTGGTGGGACAAGCAGAGGCTGTTCTGGATGAAGCCTTGCAATATCGCCCCAAGGAGCTCGTCTTTTTTGGCCTCGCTGTTTTGCCGAAGACAGCACTGCCATCTACTGTCGTGGATGCACACCAACTGGACGCATTGGCAGTGGATAGTCAATATGCGGAGCAGGCAAAAGGGCTGGATATGTCCATGCGAGCGGCGGTCAATGCTCTCTTGTTCTACATAGGGACGACGCAAAAACGCAGTCTTGCCCATATGCGCCTGTTAAAGCAGTACGATGCAAAGCAGTATCTGCAAATGGACGGCTTTTCCAGACGCAATTTGGAATTGACAGAGACCATTCGCGATAAGACGAAAAAGGGCTCTCTGTTGTGGCTGTTGGATCGGACTCAAACGGCAATGGGTGGTCGTCTCTTACGCAGATGGATTGAGCGTCCGTTGCTCAGTCGCGATCAGTTGGAGGCACGTCTGAGCGCTGTGGAAGCCTTGAAGGGTGACATGCTGCTTCGCTCCGATTTGCGGACTTGCTTGGATCGTGTCTATGATTTGGAGCGTCTGGCGGGCCGTATTTCCTATGGGAATGCGAACGCACGAGATCTCATTCAACTGCGCATGTCTTTGGAAGCTGTTCCAGAGCTGAAGCAGTATATGATCCAAACGAATACGCCGGTATTGATGGAACTGGCGCAAGGGATGGATGAGTGTACAGACATCGTCAACTATTTGGCTCATGCACTCGTAGATGATCCGCCGATATCGGTTCGTGAAGGCGGTATGCTTCGTACGGGATACGATGAGTACTTGGACAAGCTCCATACGGCAAGTCGTGAAGGGAAGACGTGGATTGCCCAACTGGAGCAGGGAGAACGGGAAGCGACAGGGATTCGTTCACTCAAAGTAGGCTTCAATAAGGTGTTTGGCTACTACATCGAAATATCGAAGTCCAATATCGCCAACGTTCCGGCGGGACGGTATGAGCGCAAGCAGACTTTGGCGAATGCAGAGCGGTACATTACACCAGAGTTGAAGGAACGCGAAGCGCTCATTCTTGAAGCGGAAGAAAAGATGATTGAGTTGGAATACCAACTGTTCGTGGCGGTAAGAAGCGAGGTCGCGAAGCATATACCAAGACTGCAGAATCTCGCTGAGCGCATTGCATCTGTGGACGTTCTCCAGGCATTTGCTACGGTGAGTGACGAGCGCGGTTTTATACGCCCAGAGCTTGTGGAAAACGGTGAATACGTCATTACAGAAGGGCGTCATCCAGTAGTAGAAGCCGTTCTGGAGCGCGAAAAATACGTGGCAAATGACGTGGAGATGGATCAGACGAATCGTCAAGTTTTGCTCATTACGGGTCCAAATATGGCGGGTAAAAGTACGTACATGAGACAGATCGCCTTGATCACGGTGATGGCACAGATCGGTTGCTTCGTTCCGGCTAAACAGGCCAAGCTGGCGATAGTCGATCAGATTTTTACTCGGATTGGGGCAGCCGACGATTTGGTTGGCGGGCACAGTACGTTTATGGTGGAAATGCTGGAGACCAGACACGCCCTGCAAAAAGCGACAGCGAAGAGCTTGATCCTGCTCGATGAAATTGGCCGCGGGACTTCAACGTACGATGGAATGGCGCTTGCACAAGCAGTGATTGAGTACATTTGCCAAAAAATCGGTGCCAAAACGCTCTTCTCCACACATTACCACGAGTTGACCGGGTTAGCAGAGACGTTGAGTGGTGTCGTGAATGTCAATGCTCGATGCGAAGAACGGGAAGGAAAGCTCTTGTTCCTTCACAAAATTGAAGAAGGACGAGCAGATAAAAGTTATGGAATCCATGTGGCAGAGCTGGCTGAAATGCCGACTTGGGTCATTGAGCGGGCGCGCAGTATCTTAACCGGACTTGAAGCGAATGGGAGTGCAGGGAATGGAAATGCAGCGAGTGACGTGCAAATGTCGCTCGAATCGCTATGGACGGCACCAGTTGCTGCGGTGCGTGAAGAACCGATGCAGTTCCATTCGGCCGAGGAAGAAGCAATTATGGATGAACTGCGCGAGCTGGATTTGAATTCAACGACGCCAATGGACGCCATGATGAAGCTATATGCATGGAAACAGCAATTGAAAAAGCGATAAGGTTCGTCCGGAGGGGAGGCACTCATGGGAACCATTCAAGTTTTAGATGAGCATCTCGCTAATATGATTGCTGCAGGGGAAGTAGTGGAAAGACCGGCTTCGGTTGTCAAAGAGCTGGTCGAAAATGCAATTGATGCTAGTGCAACGACAATCGAGATCCATGTAGAGGAAGGCGGTCTGGAGATGATTCGGATCGTTGACAATGGGAGAGGGATGGATCGGGAAGATTGTCAATTGGCTTTTGAGCGCCATGCCACCAGTAAAATCAGCAACGCTCGTGATTTGTTCCGCATTCGTACACTGGGCTTTCGTGGCGAGGCTCTGCCGAGTATTGCGGCAGTCTCGCGCATGGAGCTTACGAGCAGTACATCCAGTAGCGAGGTAGGTACTCATCTCTTGATTGAAGGTGGGCAACTCGGAACGATATCCGATAAAGCCGCTGTAAAAGGGACGGAAGTATGTGTACGCAGCTTGTTTTTCAACACACCTGCTCGCTTGAAATACATGAAGTCGATCGCTACGGAAGTCGGACACATTTCCGATTATGTGAATCGGCTTGCACTCACGCATCCGTCGATCTCCTTCCTGCTGACTCATAACGGCAAGACACTTTTGCAAACGTCTGGCGACGGAAAGCTGCTGCACGTCATGGCGGCTATCTACGGCGTGCAAGTAGCGAAGCTGTTGCTACCCATTGCAGGGGAGACCCTCGATTATAAGTGGTCTGGTTTTCTTTCGAAGACGGAAGTAACGAGGGCGAATCGCTCTTACCTTTCGACGCTGGTAAACGGTCGGTATGTGCGCAGCTATTCAATCAACAATGCGATTATGCGCGGTTATCATACCTTGTTGCCCATCGGCCGTTATCCGATTGTGGCTTTGCAGATCGTGATGGATCCGTCACTGGTCGATGTGAACGTACATCCTGCCAAACTAGAGGCGAGATTCAGTAAAGAAGATGAATTGTGCAGCGCAATAGAACAATCGGTAAAAGAGACATTGCGACAAGGCTTAGGAATTGTCAGACCCATGGCTACGCAACCAAAAGCTAAGGTCGTCACCCAGGTCGTTCAACCGCAGTTTGACCTGCAAATCAGCAAGCCTGAAACACCGCAATCGTCATTACTCGCAGCGAGTCCCCGACTGCAGGAATGGATGGCCAAGCAGGAAACGACAAGTAAGCAAGTGGAAATAGTGCCGCATATCGCACCATCCATTGAGAATGGCACGGTGAAGGAGACTACAGCCAACTATGAAAAGCTGGAGTCCGCAAAAGTAGAGGCTATCCCGCATGAAATCGTGCAGGCGACTCTGCTGGATCAAATGCCCACGAAGGAAGCTTTCCAACCTTACGAGACTAAGCTTCCGTCACAATTGGACATTGTCCAGACACCATCTTCAGTGCATCTAATCAATGAAATCAGTAGCGAGGACAATTCGGCCGCAGCAGGTACTGATCAATCACCGCCACTCCCGGAAGCAACCAATGAAAATGAGACGGATTCGCCTGTTCCCGTTATGTACCCAGTTGGTCAAGTACATGGCACCTACATCGTCGCGCAAAATGACGAGGGCATGTATTTAATCGATCAACATGCCGCGCAGGAGCGGATATTTTACGAGTATTTTATGGGCAAGCTTGCAGAAGAGGACATCTCCAGCCAGATCATGTTGTTTCCACATACGGTGGAGTATACGGCTGCAGAGGCAAGCAAACTGGAAAAGCGACTGTCGCTTTTGCAATCGTTTGGTTTGGAGATCGAGGCGTTCGGTGGACGGACCTTTATCGTTCGCGCTCATCCACATTGGTTCCCAGAAGGGGCGGAGCTGGAGGTCATTGAGGAGCTCATTCAGTTTGTACTGGAAACGGGTGAAAACGCCCAAGCCAATGTCGTGCTGATGCGCGAAAAAGCTGCCATCATGATGTCTTGTAAAGCATCGATTAAAGCGAATCGCTTCCTGACACATGCAGAAATGGAAAGCTTGCTGAACCAGTTGCGCAAGACGAGCAGTCCGTATACGTGCCCTCACGGCAGGCCGATTGTGATTCATTTTACTGGTTATGACTTAGAAAAAATGTTTAAGCGTGTGATGTAACAGACACCCCCTGGGACAACTCCTTGGGGGGTGTTTCTTTGGGTGATCTATTCAGAAAATTTAAAAATTAGGATTGATTTTAGACAAACACTGACTTATGATTACTTGCAAAAACGAGGTGAATCGAAATGAGTTCATCACGACAAACCGGGATGTTTATTTATCCGTGGGATATAGCCGAGAGTGGTATCGAAGCGGTGATGCAAACATTGCAACAAGCCAGATGCAATACAGCGGTGGTCAATAGCAGCTACCATCAGGGGAGATTTTTTCACCCACGAAGCAAAACGTTTCGCAGGCTGCCGTTTTCAGGAGTATCGTTTACGCCTGAATGGTCGAAGTACAACCGTTTGCGCCCGACTGTACACGAACAAATCGCGCAAGCAGGCATTCTTGCCAAAATGAAAGAAGCTTGTGAGCAGGCAGGGATGGGGTTTCATACATGGTGGGTTGGCCTTCACAATTCTACGCTTGGTTTGGCTCACCCAGATCTTTGCGTGCAAAACATTTGGGGCGATACATACACATACGCATTATGTCCTTCGCAGCCTGAGGTTCAGCATTACGCCAAGGCGCTTTTTACAGATACGCTAGAGCACCTCAAGCCAGAACGGATACTGATCGAAGCGACCGCCTTTTTGCCGATGAAGCATGGCGAACATCATGAAGTATGCCTCCTGCCGTTAGGAGAATCTCTACAATGGTTACTCTCGCTCTGTTTTTGCGGAGCTTGTGCAGAGCGCGCCGAATCGAAGCGAATCGATGTCGAAGCAGTCAGACAACTTGTATCAAGGCTAGTCAGTCAAATGGTGGAAGCCGATTCCATCTCGCAAGTAACCGCTGAAGTGAGAGAAGTTGCCTTTTTGCTGCTGGAATACCCGGAATTATATCATTATCAGCAAGCCCGTCTGGAAGTGGTAGATGAGCTATGGAGGAGCCTGAAGGAAATCGCGCAGAGTAAGGGGACAGCGTTGGATGGCTTTCCGTCCTCGACACCGTTTTACGTGAATCAGTCCTATTGGGAAGGGGTTTCGTTGCGAAAAGCTGCGGCTACTCTCGATCGTATCGTCCCTCTCGCCTATGGAGACAGTGTCAATGAGGTGGCGTATACGTTTCATGCGATCAAGCTTGTAGCCCCAGAAGCTAAGTTGGGGGCGGCTTTTTCCCTGCATCATACCCAAATCCAGTCAGCAGTTGATTTGGCAGCGAGGGTGAAAATTGCGGTGGATGCAGGTGCGCAATCGATTATTTATTACAATCTCGGTCTGTTAAATAACCGCAGGCTGGACAAGATCAAACAGGCGAACCTTGCAGTCGAGGAGTGGAGATAGCTTTTTTCATACGCATAGCTATGCCCATTTGTAGGAAGACCCACGGTACTTTGCGGGTCTTTTTTACATCGGGGAAACGGATGGACTGGAAAATCATACTACAGTCCGACGCGCTTTCATAAAAAATGGTATGATTGTCATAGCGAATAGGAAAACAGTTTGGTTCAGATTCTATTTGACCGGCAAATTAATCCTGCTTACAATAATATGATCGTTACCGTTTATGTAAAAACCGTCGAGTCGTTTTTCTAGAACAGCAGTTCTTGTCAAAAAGGGCGAAGACGTAAGGAAGGGAACAAAGGCGTGATTGTTACGACAGGACTTGAGCCTGGTGAAGAAACCTTGCGTCACGCAGCTGAATTGGCTAGTACATTGGGGCTACAGGTTGTGAATCGACGCGATTTTTCATTGGGTCAAATGCGCAAGCGATATGGGGTAGAAGAAGTATTGGTGGTTTCCGCTCTTGGAGCACGTTTGGAAGTGCCGGGGAAAAAACCATTCTTTTTTCATCCGAATACATCTGCTTTTCGTATAAAGCGGCTCATGCGCGGCGATACTGATACTATGCTTGTTGCTTGCCAAATTCAACCAGGGGATGAAGTACTGGACGCAACCTTGGGTTTGGGTGCTGACGCTATTGTATTTTCTCATGCGACAGGTGCAAATGGAAAAGTTGTTGGCATCGAATCTGAGCGATTGCTAGCCATCTTGGTAGAAGATGGACTGCGGCACTGGTCATCCGATGCGGAAGAATTGGAGCAAGCCATGCGTCGTATTGAGGTGCGATGTGGCAACCATCTAGAAGTGCTGAGAGGACTGCCTGCCCGTTCCTTCGACGTCGTTTATTTCGATCCCATGTTCGAAGTCACTGTACAAAGCTCGTCGGGGATCGCCGGAGTCCGGGAGCTCGCCAATCCAGATGCTCTTTCTGAAGAGGCTGTTTTGGAAGCGCAACGAGTTGCGAGAAAACGTGTGGTAATGAAAGAAGGAAAAGAAGGTAGGATGTACGAGCGCTTTGGTTTTACACCGTTTCGCTCCCGCGGCCAGCAGGTCGTGTACAGCTACAAAGAGATAGGTGGAGGGGAGTGACCTTGCAACAGAGAGAAAGGCTAGTCGTGATTATTGGCCCAACAGCGGTCGGCAAAACCCAGCTTAGTTTGGAGCTGGCCGAACAGTTCGACGGTGAGATCATTTCCGGAGATTCCATGCAAGTATACCGGGGAATGGATATTGGCACCGCAAAAGCAGAACCTGAGGAGCTTGCGAAAATACCGCATCACCTCATTGATATTAAAAATCCAGACGAAGAATACTCTGTCGCGATGTTTCAGGAAAGTGCCGCAGAATTGATTACAGACATCAACCAACGTGGCAAACTTCCGTTTATCGTCGGCGGGACAGGTCTGTACATAGAATCGGTTACCCATCGATTTCAGTTTTCCACCACTTCTCAAGACCCGGAGCTCCGTGATCGTCTGCAAAGATTGGCTGACAGCGAAGGCGTGGAAGCACTGCACGCCAGACTGGCCGATGTCGATCCGATTACAGCCGAACGCTTGCATCCTAATGATGTAAAGCGGGTGATTCGTGCATTGGAGATTTATGAGAGCAGCGGGTACAAAATGTCCGACTTTCAACTGCGGGCACAGCATTCCCCTTATGATTTGGTGATGATCGGTCTTACGATGGATCGTGCAAAGCTGTACGAACGAATCAACCACCGGGTCGAACTGATGATCGAAGCGGGATTGGTTGAGGAAGTGAGGGGGCTCCTGGATTCTGGCTACGACGCGTCGTTGGTCTCCATGCAAGGCTTGGGGTACAAGGAGTTGATTCCGTATCTGTATGGAGAAATCACGCTAGAAAAAGCAGTGAACGACATACAGCAGCGAACGCGCCATTTTGCTAAACGCCAGCTTTCTTGGTTCCGTCGCATGGCAGAAATTCAATGGTTTGACATGACTGATCCGGCCGAGCAGAGGAATAACGTGGAAACTATCAAGCGAATATTGGCAGGAAAGTTTCAACAATTGCCGAATATATAACATACAAGTCCTTTTAGGGGGTAGTGTACATGAAACAGACGATCAACATTCAAGATACGTTCTTGAATCATTTGCGGAAAGAAAACATCGCGGTTACCATTTACCTTGTGAACGGATTTCAATTGCGCGGGTATATTAAAGCATTCGATAATTTCACGATTGTGATTGATAGCGAAGGCAAGCAACAATTAGTATACAAGCATGCGATCTCCACTTTCACTCCGCAACGCCCAGTATCGCTCATGTCTCAGGAGAACAACCAACAGTAAGCGAAGCAATACCAACAGCCAGGATACATGTGATCCTGGCTCTTTTTTTATGATCTGACGCATCTTTTTTCAATAAAAAAGCCCTGTCGCCGTTGAAGCGAACAGGGCTTTCACATTACTCCATGCAATGATTATTCGTGTAAATTTGGAAGGTAATGCCGAACTTGTCCTTCACGTTGCCGTAAGCTGGGCTGAAGAACGTTTCTTGCAGAGGCATAAGCACTTGACCGCCTTCTTGCAGGGCATCAAAAATCTTATGAGATTGTTCTTTATCATCGGTCGAGATGCAAATGGTCACTTGATCACCAAGTTGATGCGGTTGTCCTGGAAAGGTATCGGAAAACATCATTTCCGTTTCACCGACACGAATAGTAGCATGCCCGATACGATTCTTGGCTTCTGCAGGTAATGGGAACTCCGGATTTTCTGGCATTTCACCGAAGGTTTGCTTGAACAGCACTTCAGCACCTAGCGCACTCTCGTAAAAGCTAATCGCTTCACTTGCAGTACCATTCAGAACGATGTAAGGAATCAAACGCAATGCCATGTGTCAACATCTCCCTTGGTTTTCATATGACCAACTTGTCAAACCCACTTACTATTATGGCCCATAATGTGATTGTAATACACAGAACATACGTTTGCAACAAAAGAATTGATCAGGCTGCTGATGAACTCCGACGAACCATGACTATGTAGCAGATAATGGCGCCAATCGTAGAAAGAGCGATGATGATTCCCATTGGTACTGCGGTATGTTCGCCGCTGATTCCCACAAGTGGAGCGACAATTCCGCCGCTAATGAAGGAGAGTAGCCCCTGGAGAGCCGATGCACTTCCTGCCGCCTTGCTTTGATTTTGCATGGCAAGGGAAAATCCTGTCGCGCCCACAATCCCTACACTCGATACGACAAAGAAAAGGGGAACGAGCACAGCAATAAGACCAGCTTGTAGGAGAATCATCGCCAGAAGGAGAATTCCGCCGACTCCCGCAATGGTAATCCCAGCTATGAACAAGGAAGTTTCTTTCACTTTCCCTGCAAGCTTTCCTGTGATTTGACTCGCAATAATAATGCCTACACCATTAATCGCGAAAATGAGACTAAACGTTTGTGGAGACACTTCAAATATTTTTTGAAACACAAAGGGCGAACCGGCGATGTACGCAAACATGGCAGCAGTCACCAGTCCTTGCGCGATGGCGTACCCCATAAAAACGCGATCTTTTAGCAGGGTACCAAAGGTTGTCAGTGTATTGCCGATTCCTCCCTTGGAGCGGCGCTCTTGTGGCAATGTTTCTGGAAGAGCAAGCAGCACGATGAGGAACATGATAGCGCCAATCAGCCCCAGTACGACAAACACGCCGTGCCAGGTAGTAAATTGCAAGATTTGTCCCCCTACAATAGGTGCCGCGATCGGGGCGATTCCGTTAATAAGCATCAAGAGGGCGAAAAACTTTGTCAGCTCTGTCCCTGAGTACAAATCGCGAACCGTAGCGCGGGCGATAACAATTCCCGCAGAACCAGCAAGACCTTGTACGAAGCGAAGCAAGACGAACGTATAAATAGAGGGAGCTACCGCACACAAAAAGGAAGAGACCGCATACAAAATGAGCCCGATAATTAAAGGGATTCTTCGACCGCGTACGTCGCTGATCGGCCCCGCGAACAATTGACCAATGGACAGGCCGAGCATGCATGCTGTCAAACTGAGTTGAGTCATGGAGGTGCTCGTCTGCAAATCATCGGCAAGCATAGGAAGCGCAGGTAAATACATATCTAGGGACAGTGGACCAAAAGCAGAAAGGGACCCTAGAATCGCAGCCATCCACAACCGGCGTGATTTGTTGCCGGTTAGGGACGTGGAATCAAGTTCTTTTGCTAGATTATTCACGGCAAGTTGTCAAACCTTTCTCATTATTATTCCAGGAAAGAAGCTTTTTACAACTGAGAAGAGGGTTGCGTATTTTGCAAGTAAAAAGCTTGGAGGTTGCTGTGCATCCGATCGAGCAAGCCCCGCAACACATCTTTTTCTTCCTCTGAGAATCCGATGAAGCAATTTTCTTCAATGACGCGTAATACTTCTTTGACATGCTTGGTAGCCATCCGACCTTTGTCGGTAAGATAAACGCGGGAGATACGTTGGTCCCGTTCATCTGCTCTGCGCTCGACTAGTCCCGATTTGGCCATCCGATTAATCATGACCGTAAGCGTAGCGGGCTTTACCCCGATTTTTCGGGCCAATTCTCTTTGAATCATTCCATCTTTTTCAGTCAAGCGCATCAAGAGAATGGGCTGACCGGGATAGACGTCGTATTTTTGAATCAGAAACTCTACATTTTGCCGATGCATTTTCATTACATGCGATGCAGAATGGGTTAATGCGGTTGCATAACTAAACTCCACCAAAGTACCCCCAATTAATTAGTTTGCTAATGAATATTTTGTTATAGACGTCCGTAAGTTTATGCCTTGTCCTATTATACAAAAACGATTGGACTTCGTCATGAAAATGATTTGCATTTACCTGCTTGGGAAGGATACGCTGTATTCTTTGGAGAAGTAATTATGTCCTTGAAAATCGAATGAACAGGTTAGGTGAGATCAAGATGATCCTGAATGAAAAAATAAAAGCGGCAGCCGTACAATTAACAGGCGTAAACGGGGAAGATCTCGGAATCATCTCCACAAAAGAAGCGCTTCAAATGGCAAAAGAACAGGGAGTGGACCTAGTATGTCTTTCTTTGGCTTCGAGTCCGCCGCCTTGTCAGTTAGTGAATCGAACGAATTATAAGGAGCAGGTTATCAAGGAAAACGCCAAAAACCGAAAAGCAGAAAAAGGAGTTAACGTAAAAGAAATTCGTTTAAGTGCCTACATCGAAGACCATGATTACGATACGAAAAAGAGACAGGCAGAGCGAATTCTTTCATCCGGAGATGCCGTGCAGTTGACTGTCAAACTAGAGAAAAAGGAAAGTCAGGAAGCCAAGCGATTAATTGAGCAGCTCATCAAAGATCTGGCTCATTGCGGAAAACAGGATAAAGGGATTCAAGTAAGCGGCAAGCAGGTAGTTGCCAATCTATTGCCACTCTAATGACGAAAAGGGAGTAAGTGTATGCCTTTTACTTTTGCTCATCCGGCTATTGTACTGCCGTTACGCAAATGCAAGTGGTTTTCGTTCTCTGCCCTCGTTTTTGGCAGTATGGCACCGGATTTTGAGTATTTCTTCCGGATGCAGCCATTTAGCGTGTACAGCCACACTATGCTCGGATTATGGCTGGTTGATTTGCCTATCGCGATCCTATTAGCTTTTTTGTACCAGTACGTGGTCAAGAAACCGATGCTTGCGCGTTTGCCAGAGTGGATTGGACGAGGGCTGGACTATACAAACAATCGAAGCAGATTGCCAGCGTGGCGAACGGCAAGTGTATTTATGTACTCCGCGTTACTCGGAAGTTTAAGTCATATCGCATGGGACGCCTTCACTCATGACGGTGGTCGTATGGTTGACCACTTCTTGTTCTTGCAACAATCCATCTCGTTCGCTCATTATCAAGTGCCGGTTTACAAGCTGCTGCAACACGGTAGTACCCTTTTCGGCGGCTTGGCCATTTTGTATGTCATTGCGCGAAGTTCGAGGAAAAACAGACAGATCACTATGAAACAAGTACCTGCCTTGGAAAAATGGTTGTTCTGGTTCGGAGTGGGGTTGTTTGGTATCGTGACGGTCTTTTTACACGCATTCCTAGTAAAAGGAATTTCACCCTTCGTCCATCCTTTGCAGCAAGTGGTTCCGTTTCTCTCGGGATCACTGCTCGGAATCGTGGTGCTCTGCTTCACTTTGGACAGGCTCAGATTAAAAAAGTAGAATCCCTCAATATGAGGGATTTTATTGTTTCTAAATGGAAAAATCCTCAGACTTCAAATTCATTAAATCATCACGGGTTGGGTCAGGAATTTTGAGCAATCTAACAGCTTGCACACGTATCGCCTTTTCAATATTATTTCGTACATATCTCGCATTGCTGAAATTTACATGAAATGGATCACTCGTTACTGTTAGCAGTCTTCTTCTCAGTTTTTCACTTGCTTCAGCAGAGATTCGATACTCCTTGTTCTTTGCCATTAGATGTGCAATATCCATCAACTCATCAACCTCATAATCAGCAAAGTTGATGTGGACGGGAAAGCGTGAGGGCAGTCCCGGATTTAACTCAAGGAATGTATCCATTTCATCATTGTAACCTGCAATTATACAGACGAAATCATTGCCAAAGTCCTCCAGGCATTTTGTAAGACAGTCTACAGCCTCTTTTCCAAAATCTTTTTCACCGCCACGAGCTAATGAGTAGGCCTCATCGATAAACAGTATTCCGCCCATGGCTTTCTTAACAAGATCACGGGTCTTTTGTGCCGTGTGCCCAATAAATTCACCAACGAGATCTGCACGTTCAACTTCAGTTAGATGGCCCTTCGTTAAAACACCCATTTCCTTAAAGATCTTTCCGAAAAGGCGTGCAATTGTTGTTTTCCCGGTACCGGGATTTCCTTTAAAAACCATATGGAAAACTTGCTTCTCAATTTTAAGCCCGTGTCGTTCCCTTGCTTTATTCATTTTGATGAGCGCATAAATTTCATAGATCGTTTTCTTGGCTTCATGTAAACCAATCAGGCTTTCTAATTCTTCAAAAACAGTTGTTAAATTGGAACTCGACGTCGTACGAACTATTTCAGGTAAAGTATTTAGCTGCTTAACACTTACTGGTCGATTAAATACAACTTGAATTCGATTATTACTACTTGAAGATTCGAGCACCTCCGTTTGAGGAATGGCTCCTGCTTGCTTCACATGTTTCACCTGCCTTGACCATCATACAGAAAGTATACTCAGGAACATCGGAAAACCTGCCAATTTTTACGCAAGAGATTGAATTGGACAAGTCATTTATGGGTAACGAATTTGGGCCAACAGTTATTGGTGCGGCAATTACTACAAAGATGTCCCTCCAAGAAACGAAAAAGCCGCTCTTTTTGAGCGGCTATCCTGTTCTATTTCCCAAGAGTAATATCAGTATTTAATATAGGCAGTACCAGTGGATGTAGTCCAAGCACTTCCACTTACTTGTAAAAGATAATGACCTTTAGGCAAATCAACAATTGTACCTCCACCATAAGCAGTGGCGGTCATATACGCTACTTCTTTGCCATCGCCTACAGTTATAATAGCAACTCTAACGTCGCCTCCTTCTTTGTTAGACCATCCGTATTCAACAGATCGATCGGTGTCCAGATAAATTTGTTCAGTCGAGGTAAGGTTTGAGCCAAAGAAGTAGAAATTCCAATTCACTGTTTTCTCTGCTGCTGATGCTACTGGTGCTATTACCAGAACAAACATGAGCATAAGCGTGAAAATTGAACCTTTGTTAAACAATTTGTTCATAAATGAAATTCCTTTCATAATTGAAATTTTTGGAAATATAACAGGAATGTTAATATTATACATTAATTGATGTAATTGTGTTGAAATGGAAATGTATACATATTTTGACAATTAAAAGGTAATAACATAAACTAGCTTAAGTAATATCCTTAAAATTCGAAATGAGGTGTAATTATGTCAAAAATCAGCAAGGTTGTATTAGCAAGTACTCTAGCACTCACTGGAATTGTTGGACTGTTCCCGGTTAATATTTCCAAGGCAAATGTTGCTGATTCTCAAGCAGAGGTTGCTAGTATCACTCCTCAACAAACTTATGCCGATGCGAAAAAAGGGCAGTCAGCCAAAAGTAGTAATATTAACGGTGCTGGGCAATATGGGCGTATCAATCTTACTATAGAAAACAATGTAACTTCCGCTACCGCTCGTGTCATGAAAGTGGTTAGCTGGGGATTTGATCAAGAAGTCGCTTCGGTTAGTATTAATTACGAGGATTCCTATAATGGTATTAGAAGCGCAACAAAAGATGTTTGGTTAGAGTCGGGTACGCTCTATTACATCGAGCTAAATGTCTCTCAAGACCAAAATGCAAGTGCTGGACTCAGTAATTATACTTGGTAATCTCGATTGACTGCTTTTAGCTATGTAGGATACGTCATTGAAAAAGATACAGATAAAAAAAGTCTGTTAGTCATAGAAAATGATGAAACGAAGTCGAATGACAGTACAAACTACGAAGCAGAGTGGCACTTCCCAAAAGAATGATAGCAAGTCAGATAAAACGACCATTACTCCGTAAACAAAGAGTGATGGTCGTTTTGATATCTTCAACGATTCCTGTTGGGAATTCCACAATATGATATAATCTTCCAAAATAAAGGACTTTAGCAAAATGCGGAGGAACAATATGGAGCAAAAGAAATATACGGACATCATACGTCTCGGCCATCAAACGACAGAAGGTGTATTCAAGGAAGGCGATTCCATTATCATTCAAGAAAAGCTTGACGGAGCGAATGCAAGCTTTCGATACGATGAAGAAACAAACTGCATCCGGGCATTCTCTCGAAATATGGAATTGCATGAGGAAGAGAATCTGCACGGCTTTTTCCAATGGACACAACAGCTCCCGAAAGAGGAAATCGTGGCGGGCATGGTTTACTTCGGAGAGTGGTTGAATCCGCATAAAATCAAATATCCTCAGTATGAAAAGCAGTTCATTATATTTGATATGTACGATACCGCTGCCTGCGAATATGTGGATTTCCCTATCGTGGAAAGGGAAGCGCAGCGGCTTGGCTTGCATCTCGTGCCGGTCTTTTATCGGGGGGAATACCAAGGGGAAGAGCATCTCAAATCGTTTGTCGGCAAAACAGCGCTAGGTGGCAAGCTTCGAGATGAAGAAATCGGTGAGGGCATTGTCGTGAAAAATGCCGATTACCGGGATCGTTTTGGCCGGCAGCTATTTGTCAAAATCGTCACGGATGTATTTAGTGAAGTCAAACGTCAAAAGCCACCGAAAGACCCGAATCAACCGAAATCGGAAGAAGTGTTGTTTGTAGAGCAGTATGTGACGCTCGCACGTGTGGAGAAGTTTCTCTACAAATTGATTGATGAAGGTGTACTGGAAGAGACATTTGACGTAAAACACATGGGGGTTATCCTGAAAAATCTGAATCTCCGCATTTATGAAGATCTCATCAAGGAAGAGGCGGATGCCCTGCCTGATGGATATGATGAGAAGGAGCTCCGCAAAGTGATTAGCAAAGTGATTCCGCTTTTTGTGAAGGAGATTTTCTCGGAGAAAGCGGCAGGTAACCCATGACTAAAAGTTGATTTCAGTTGACGTGCCCCGCTGTCGTAACGTTTTGGGCAAAATGTGGTATGATAGTGCATGAAGGGGCGTGAATCGGTGAACGATCTGATCAAAACGCAAGAAACAGCCATACTGGTTGGTTGCTATTTAGATAACCGGGATGAAGAAAGAACCCGTCTTTCCATGGAAGAATTGCATGAGCTGGCCGATACTGCTGGTGTAGAAGTATTGGACGTCATCACGCAAAATCGGGACCGGGTTGATTCTGCCTGGTATTTGGGGACAGGAAAAATTGATGAAATCGCGCAGAGAGCCGAAGAGCTGGATGTGGACGTCATCATTTTCAACGATGAGTTGTCTCCGAGTCAGACTCGTAATTTGGATAAAGTTTTTGATTGCAAAGTGATTGATCGCACGCAGCTCATTTTGGATATTTTCGCAGGACGTGCACAGTCGCGCGAAGGGAAAATCCAGGTAGAGCTGGCGCAGTACAACTACTTGCTGCCGCGGCTTGCCGGGCAAGGGAAACAGCTTTCCCGTCTCGGAGGTGGTATCGGTACGCGTGGTCCGGGTGAAACCAAGCTGGAAAGTGACCGTCGTCATATTCGCAAGCGGATCAGTGAACTCAAGCAACAATTAGAGGATACCGTTCGGACGAGACAATTGCATCGGGAGCGTCGGAAGAAAAACAATGTGTTCCAGATTGCGTTGGTCGGTTATACGAATGCTGGGAAGTCGACGATCCTCAACAAGCTTACGAATGCAAACACGTTGCAGGAAGACAAACTGTTTGCCACTTTAGACCCGACGACTAGGCAATTGGAGTTGCCGAGCGGACTCGATGTGCTTTTAACAGATACGGTTGGTTTTATTCAGGACTTGCCAACGAGTCTGGTCGCTGCATTCCGTTCGACACTGGAAGGTGTAAAGGAAGCGGACCTCATCCTGCATGTGGTGGATAGTCATCACCCTGATTTTCAAGTACACATGGAAGTTGTAGACAAGATTTTGCGCGAGCTAAAAGCAGAAGAAATACCGCAGCTAGTCGTTTTCAACAAGGCAGATATGCTTGCAGAGGGTTCTTACTTGCCGCGTGCAGACGAATCGATTCTGATTTCTGCCATGCGGGAAGATGACCTGAAGCAATTGCTCAGCCGGATTGAGTCATTTGCTCTGCAATCTTTCAATGAGATGAAGCTGCGCGTTCCTGTTGAGCGTGGAGACATTCTCTCCCTTCTGCATCGGGATGGGGTAGAGATGGAACAAGAATTTAATGAAGAGGAAGCGGCCTACTTGATCACCGTCCGTGTGAACAAGGATAATCCGATATACGGCAAGATTGCTCCTTTCCTCCTGGATAAACCAGAGACTGTTGAAGAGAGTTGGTAAGTAACAGATGTTTTCATATTTTTCCCATGGAGAAAAGCTTCGCCCCCTCGTAATGGAGGTAGAAGCGACGATCTCAGAGAGACATCGTCAAATTTCTGCTTTGGTGGATACGAATCAACTGAAAGTATTGCGTTCCTTCCAAAAGCATGAAGTCAATGAATTTCATTTTTCAACATCCACTGGCTATGGCTATGATGATTCCGGACGTGCAACGTTAGAATCGATTTACGCCGAGGTGTTTGGTGGAGAAGCGGCATTGGTGCGTAACCATATAATCTCGGGGACGCATGCGATCGCAATTTCTTTGTTTGGCATTCTTCGTCCAGGCGACGATCTTCTCTATATTACGGGCAAACCGTACGATACGCTTGAAGAAGTAGTAGGTGTGCGCGGAGAAGGGCAAGGCTCACTCAAGGATTACGGCATCGGCTACAGCTATGTGCCTTTGACGCCAGAAGGTGAAATTGATTTTGTCGCAGTCGCACAAGCGATTACACCAAAGACGAAGGTCATTGGGATTCAACGTTCGCGAGGCTATGCAGATCGACCTTCTTTCACCATTGCGAAAATCCAAGAAATGATTCGGGTTGTAAAAGAAATCAAGCCTGATCTGATCGTATTTGTAGATAACTGCTACGGAGAGTTCACGGAGGAGCAAGAGCCATTGCACGTAGGTGCAGACATCATGGCAGGCTCTCTCATCAAAAACCCGGGTGGCGGCCTAGTCAAAACAGGTGGTTATATAGTAGGACGCGAGGATTTGGTTCAGCTTGCTTCGTATCGGATGGCAGCACCGGGAATTGGCGCAGAGGGTGGTGCATCGCTCTATTCGCTACTGGAGATGTACCAAGGCTTTTTCTTGGCTCCACACGTAGTGGGAGAAGCTTTAAAGGGAGCGGTATTCTCTTCGGCAATGCTGGAACGTCTGGGCTTCAAAACAAATCCACTGTGGCATGAGCCGCGGACTGACCTGATTCAATCCGTGGAATTCGGCAGTGCGGAACGACTGATTACGTTTTGCCAAGGGATACAAAAAGCAGCACCAGTTGATTCACACGTCACTCCGTATCCAAGCGAAATGCCTGGATATGCTGATCCTGTGATTATGGCAGCAGGTACGTTTATTCAAGGGGCGAGCATTGAATTCTCAGCAGATGGCCCGATTCGTCCACCGTACTTGGGCTTCGTTCAAGGCGGGTTGACGTACTCGCACGTAAAAGTGGGGATTTTGACGGCGTTGAACGGGATGCTGGAAAAAGGCTTACTCGAAATACCGGGTGAATAGGATAAAATCGCAAGGATTGAACGGCATTCTCTGGATGAAGGAGGATGCCGTTATTTCATGTAAAAAAACGTACATAACTTTCTGTGTAATATTATCTAACATCTATTGACAGGGATTTTGTTATAAAATAGAATAAGACTAAGAAATACGAAACAGGAGGGACAAGTCATGAGTGATGACCTTCGCCGGAATATGGCCCTCTTTCCCATTGGGATCGTCATGAAGCTGACGGATCTCACTGCGAGGCAAATCCGTTATTACGAACAAAACGACCTGATTCAGCCCGCCCGCACAGAAGGGAAGCAGAGGCTCTTTTCTTTCAACGACGTAGATCGCTTGTTGGAGATTAAGGCTCTGATTGAAAAAGGACTGAATATTGCTGGGATCAAGCAAGTCCTGCAAATGCAAGAGCCTGCTTTGGAACAAACAGAGATTACGACGACGTCCGAAGAGAAACGCAAGGACATGTCCGACAAAGAGCTGCATCAGCTCCTAAGGCAACAGATTATGTATCGCGATGCCACTCGCCATGGCGAGGGTGCATTGATACGTGGAGAGCTTTCCCGCTTCTTCCACTAGATAGAAAGCTGATATAGAGACAGGAGGAGAGAAATGTGAGCAAGTTTACAAGAGAAGACATCATGCGCATGGCCCAAGAAGAGGACGTAAGGTATATCCGACTGCAGTTTACCGACCTGATGGGGATCATTAAAAACGTAGAAATCCCGCTGTCCCAATTGCCAAAAGCACTCGATGGCAAAATGATGTTTGATGGTTCTTCCATCGAGGGCTTCGTTCGCATCGAGGAATCCGACATGTACCTGGTACCTGATCTGGATACATGGGTTGTATTCCCGTGGGGCAATGAGTTTGGTAAAATTGCACGTCTGATCTGTGATATCCACATGCCAGATGGCTCTCCATTCGAAGGAGATCCGCGCTACATCCTAAAGCGTGCCTTGAAAGAAGCGGAAGAAATGGGCTTCACAGCTTTCAACGTAGGTCCAGAGCCTGAGTTTTTCCTATTCAAGCTGGATGCAAAAGGTGAGCCAACGCTGGATCTGAACGACCAAGGCGGATACTTCGACTTTGCTCCACTCGACTCCGGTGAAAACTGCCGTCGTGATATCGTATTGACGTTGGAGAAAATGGGCTTTGAAGTGGAAGCATCTCACCACGAGGTAGCTCCAGGTCAACACGAAATCGACTTCAAGTATGCAAATGCACTCCAAGCAGCTGACCAAATCTTGACGTTCAAACTGGTTGTTAAAACGATCGCGCAAAAACACGGTCTGCATGCCACGTTCATGCCAAAACCGCTGTATGGTGTAGCTGGTTCCGGTATGCACGCGAACCAATCGCTGTTCCGTGGTAAAGAAAATGCTTTCTATGACGAGTCTGATGTAATGGGACTGAGCCAAACAGCGAAGCATTATCTGGCAGGTATTTTGCAGCATGCTCGCAGCTTTACAGCGATCACGAACCCGCTCGTAAACTCTTACAAGCGTTTGGTTCCTGGTTACGAGGCTCCTTGCTACGTAGCTTGGTCTGCGAAAAACCGTTCTCCATTGATCCGTATCCCTGCTTCCAGAGGCTTGAGCACGCGTATTGAAGTACGTAGCCCAGACCCAGCAACGAACCCATACTTGGCGTTGGCAGTTATGCTGAAAGCTGGTTTGGACGGAATCAAAAACAAGCTTACGCCACCTGCTGCTATTGATCGCAACATCTACGTGATGACCGAGCAAGACCGCGAAGCCAACGGAATCGAGAACTTGCCTGCTACTTTGAAGGAAGCAATCGAGTGCCTGAAAGCAGATCCGGTGATTTGCGAAGCATTGGGCGAGCACGCATTGGTGCACTTTATTGAAGCGAAAGAAATTGAGTGGGATATGTTCCGCACACGCGTTCACGATTGGGAGCGCGAGCAATACATGACTGCTTATTAATAAGCGAGACCCCTTGTGCCTGTATGGTCAAGGCCCCGTTTAGTGGACAGTAAGAAAAAACCGGGCCGTTAGGCCACTAGCTGGCGTCTGAATTCAACAGGCGTCAGCTTTTTTAATTTTCTCTGCGGGCGGAAGCTCTCCATCCATCGAGGCATTGTCATAACAGTTGCCTCTTCTAGACATGCTGATTTGGGCGCCAACCTTTGGCAGCATGTCGTGGTAAGTGTAGGACGTGTATTGGAATCCTTGATCGCTGTGAACGATCAGTCCAGTCACGTCTTTCGTCTTTTCAAAAGCTTTCTCAAAGGTCTGTAGGACCAATTGATTGTCCTCTCCGAGTTTCCTATACTTCCGCATCGAGACCTTTAGTCGGTCCTCATCATGAATTTTCAATTCTTGCATGATCACCCGTTTGGAAACACTCTTTAATCTCATCTGAATTGCGTGCAACTTAAGTTATTCACTATAATGCTTAAACTTCTGCCCATTCTTTGCTGGCATAAAAATACACCCCCTAAAGTTTTCATCGGTAAACCGTAGGGGTTTTTCCAATGTCTACTTTAAGGGGTGCACTTGATTTAAGGAGACGGTTTTTAACTTTTGTTTACGGAATTTGCGGGTACACGAAACAAATACTTTATTTGACCACGAGGTACAATTCGTAGCCAGCGATTTGCTACTTCTGATTATCTTCAGGAAGTAGCGAATATTCTAAACCCATAAAACTAGCTACAGAGAGCTCTTCTTCGTTTATGACTTGAAATCGGTAATTAGCAGGAGACAATAGCGCCTGGTTATCAGCTTCTGTCAAATTTTCTTTTAGCTTTAGCTGTTGCGAAATCGTATACCGATTCTCTTTACTGTTTAACTCAATTTGAACGTGTGAAGGAGTCTCAGCAAGCAAACTTTTAATGGTCTCGTTACCCGGCATATCTGCAAACGTAAAGTAAATGGGTTTTTCTGTATGCATCATTTTTTCTCTCAATTCGTCCGAAATTAAGATTCGTAATGTAAGTTCTGCTGAATTACCGTTTTTTGTTATTTGAAGCACGGATGTTTTCAAATTCTCACCAGTAATTTCTTCGAAATAATCGTAGACGCTTACATATGACTTCTCTTTAGGGACTGTTACTGATGAACTACCCTCGCTACAGCCACTAAGAAGAACGATGAACAGAAGGAGAAGGATATGGAGAGATCGGATCATAGATCTTTTGATTTTTTACTAGAATACTCTTTGTACGAGTATTTGACGTTAACGTAGTTAGAATCTACTACTCTGCCTTGAAAATATTCGACTATGTTTCCAGTTGTTTTTACGGCTTTTGATCCGTATTCAACAGTTGTAATCGTACGCTTTGGTATGACCCAACTGTGGGTTGTTTCTATAGTGTCCTCTTTTCCAAATGAAACTTCTGCATTAATCCCCACTTTTCCCTCTATTAACCTCCAGTTGACTTTCGACTCGGCTTCCAGACCTATTTTTCCGGTCAGAAATGTTTTTCTTGTAACCTTCCTTGAAAAGGTATCGTTCTCGTTACTATCGTTCTCAATATCAGCTTCATAAGATTTTGATTTGTATAGGTCCTTCTTAGACTGTTCATACACTTTGCCAGTCATATCATTGCCTAAGGGACCAATCTTAGATGAATCACTCTTTGTAAGGGCATTTGTAAAATCATACTCTACTGGGTTCTCATATACATGTTCAACAATTTTTAGTTTACCTATTTTAATAGGCTCACCTTGAGATACTGCGAAGGCAGAACCAGCCCCAGATACTACTAAACTGCTAAGTAAGACAGTTGCGATAGAAAACTTCTTAATATTCATTCTCTTCCCCCCAGTATATTTAACGCAATTTTCAATACCGGAATCATCATAACATATATTTCCAATTAATGTATATAACTGGATTGTTTTGTGCTTGGAGAGCTTGAGCCGACAATGACAATTAGGAAGCAGCGAGCGTGGTTCCTTTCAACTCAGTAGATTAACTGCTTGGATAAAAGCGGGAGGGGTTCGTGATCCTATTAACAAACAAGCATAATAGAAAAAACAAATACTAAATGAAGACAAGAGCCCTCCAATGTTGAAGGGCTCTAAGCAGCATTATATCGGGCTTTTCTACATGTATAGCCCACCCACAAATCACCCACAAAATGATGAAAAGATTTGATGTCATTTGAAACAACAATAGGTGAAACGGTTGATTTTATGCGATTTCTAGGAGGTATTAAAACCGATTGAAAGCCAAGATTATGTTCCGCACACGCGTTCACGATTGGGAGCGCGAGCAATACATGACTGCTTACTAATAAGCGAAACCCCTTGTGCCTGTAGGTGCGAGGGGTTTTTTCAATTTGTGTGCAAATTTCATTTTTTAAGAGGTTTAACATTTTTGCCCACGGTTTGCCCACTATTTTTTCTGAGTACACACTTTCCATGTAGTTATCAAGCTTGTCCATGTCTTGAGACGAGTTTTCGTCACGGAGCGGGTTAAGGAGAACGTGCGGACGGTCGTTGCTTCTAATGAGTCTGTAGCCGTTACGACAATCTTGTTACACATTACGGGTTTGTAAATCTTATTTCTCCAGAAACAGGTATATATTGATTGTTATTATCTTTACTGCGATTTTTGATTTCAAAATAGTATTTGCCTGCTTTAGGGATTCTGAAGGTATGAACCATAGAATTCCTATTTCCCGTCCTTGTAACCTCGTGAACTACTTCATGATTGGTTGGATGGAGGATGCCACAGACTGTAAGTTACTTCAGTATTCCCAGCCTGGATTGAGTAACATATAACGTGAATCTACCTGAATTACTTGCATCAAAGTGGTTACTCTTCGGTAGTCAGCACATTGGTAAATGGAAAATATGTGTTGAAGCAGGTTGAGGAGAAACTTGCTTGTTAAATGTATTTTCTTGTTGAGCAAAAGCGGAAGGGGCACTGATGGCTAATACAGCAAAAGCCAAGATCACAGACAGAAACTGAAAACGATAGTGATGTGGTTCGGCGGAATTATTAGCTGTTTTCGACTCCAAGTAACGACATAAGAAAACGACCTCTCCATACGACTACAACACTCCTTTTTCTAGGAACGTAAAAAAGCAGAACCTATAAAAGAATGGTAATGAAAAATGAACCGAGCCATACTGAAACACTTGTTAGGCAATACCTCCAGATACTTGAGGACTTTCGGGCAAAAAGAAAATTGGTTCCCAAACAAATTAATAAGTAAATCAGGATAATCAAATACCCTAAGGGACTAGTACTTGGAGACCGGCTACCATCAAGTGCACCACCAGTCATTATGACAAATATGAGAACATAGACTCCTGCGATCCCAAGGAGGATGTTCAAGGCGACAGCAGATAACTTCATCCACAAAGGTATTCACCTCAAAAAAGTTGTTATTAGTTTGACGCGCTTTCATCAATAATGTTGTCTTATGCTACAAAACATAATACTCATCTTGTAATTAAGTCTCGTCATCTGCCAGTAATTCCTGGAGCATCCGTTCCTTGTTATTTAGAAACTCTTTATAGTAAAAATAATGATCAGTTTCTTCTAGTGATTTCATCTGAATACCACTAGCAGTTAACTCGTATATCACACTATCCGGATAGGCCATGAGAATGGGAGAGTGAGTTGATATAACAAATTGGGAGTTTGTTTTGATTAGAGAGTGGATTCTAGAGAGCATAGCCATTTGACGGAAAGGTGATAATGCAGCTTCTGGTTCGTCCAATATATACAGTCCATTGCCACTAAATCGATGAAGAAATGTGGCAAAGAAAGCTTCTCCATGAGAGAGACGGTGCAGAGACTTGCCGCCATATGAGTCAATAATCGGTCTACTATAGGAAGGAGCTCGATCCATCTCGTCGATATTTGTAGCCAGATTGTAATAGGTTTCGGCTCTGAAAAAGAATCCATCTTTTGGTTTTCTAAAACCTCGAATGAGCCGTATAAATTGGTGTAGCTCAGAATGAGTATCTTGAGTAGAAAAAGAAAAATTAATAGTTCCACCTTCTGGATTAAATCCTAAAGCAACGGCAATTGCTTCAAGGAAGGTAGACTTACCCATGCCATTTTCACCGATGATATACGTCACTTGAGGATGGATATCTAGACTTTCAAAATCAGTAAGAAAGGGAAGATTAAATGGGTAGGACAAAAAAGAGGGAACATTTTCTCTTTCCAAATGTATGCTACGTAAGAATGTGTCTTTTGAACTCGTTGTCAAATTTCTATGCTCCTTTCTTTACTATTTTTTATTTCATTCATTATACGCGAGCACTTCGAGGGATCAAAGCTCGTGTACTTCCATAAAAGAAAGCTGATTTATCAAAATGTGTAGGGAAGAAAGATGGACCTTATAACCAATACCCTATCCAGTAAATTGCTCCGCTGATAACGACTAATGCGATGAAAAACATTATTCTAGCTCTAACCTTTTTGGGACTGGGAGAAAAGATAATTTCCGCACCAACCCACAAGAAAAGGAGCAAAGCTAATAAAACTTTAGATAGTAGCAACAATGTAAATCACCTCCAATTTATGGTTAATTATACCGTGTAATTAGCTTTGAGGAATGCTGGTTATAACCAATTTAACACGAAAGTTATTGAGGGAAACGAGGTAAGAAAGGATTGAAAAAGAAAGGGAATATGTATAAGCCCCGTTGGTTTGGGGCCTTGAACCTAGCAATTGCAAGGGAAAGGAAAGAGGTTTATTACGAAATTTAATGGAATGGTGATGATGGTGAACGTTTCATTGCTACCAGTGTAGACCCGAACGCGAAAACCATTTGGTCCGACACTGAGAAGACAGCCGGTAAATGTATCAAATATTGTTTTTACTACAACAATTCTGTTGATTAATCGGACTGCTTTTCTACGATTCTTTCTTTGTATGTCCAAGGACACTTTTCTCGATGAAGTTGTAACACCTTTTTGTGCCGCCAATTCTGACACCTCCTTTTAAACAATCTTTAATACTATATGGTATAGAGAATGCAAATGGGGGAAGCTTGGCAACTGATACAAGCCTACGGTAAACGCAAATGTGCGAATTGATGCGCAAATTCATTTTAGAAAGGCTTATCCAAATTAAAGACAAAGTTTAAAGGGCGATTATGTAAAAAGGGCAGCTTATACAGCCGCCCATAAACATTGAAAATTACTCGCTACTGCAAGCAACAATTACTAAAAGGACGAAGAGAACCAAAATTAAAGAAAAGTCATCAAAAAAGCCAGCGCTCATTAATGTCACCCCTTAATTGTAATTAAGGATAACCCTAAAATTAAGGTATGTCATATAACGAACTATGTATGGGCGTTTGTACAAGAAAAATAAAATGGGTGTAAGAAATGTAATTTTTATGGTGATTAACGCAAAGTGTACTTAGTCAATGACGAAGAAATCATCAAAAATCTCTCCGCGGTATCTTCACTTTGGTCGTTTACCTTTCATTTCCCGCAATAGTTATGGAAAAAAGCCCTTTAATAAAAGGGCCAGTAATTACGATAAGTATCTGTGTCGAAAACAACATCAATCTGAATGCCAGATTTTTTGTTCACTCTGCTTTTACGCAATAGCGAACATACTCTTCAATTCATGCAGTCTGTGTTTCTTTCCAATCATGACCGAGTGCTAATCAGTCGTTATAGCAACAAATGATAACTACGATTTTACAACAATTGAAGTTAACAAAACCGTAATTGTATGAGTAGGCTTCAATTGTACTTTAGATGACCAAGAATGTTGATGAGCTTGCCAAATGGGTCGCGGACGTAGAAACGCCGAACACCCCATGGCTCATCTGCTGGCCCATATTCAATTGGAAACCCTGCTTTCTTCATCCGTTCGAGCGCTGTATCGACGTCATCAACTTCAATTGATAGATCGGGAGTAAGAGTGTGGGAACCTCCCTGTGAAGCAAAACTAATTTGAACGCTCATTTCTTCGGCAGTCCCGTAAGTTGCGATCCAACCATGATCCATCAATAAATTTAGGCCGAGCACGTCCTGATAAAAGCATTTAGCTGCTGCGATATCCTGACTCTCTATATTGGCGACGATTCGTTTGACCTTCATTTCGTACCCTCCCGAATTATTGGAGTTTTTGATAATCTATTGATTATTTTATATGAAATATACGTGAACGTGATTAACAAAACACACGATTTGTTACATGTGCAACGGTATTACTGGATAAGATCTTTTTGAGCCAAATCAATTGCGACAGCTATGGCAGTTGTGATGCGATTTCGGCGAATGCGTCAAATAGCCCCCACCTTTATCAAGATGAGGGCCGTCTAGACTGCTGCCAGTTGATAAACTATCGTGGCAACTTGCGATTGCTTCCTCTTCAACGGATTTACTGTTCGTGTTGTGCAATAGAGGTGCAACTTGAAACTCTGTCCAAAATAGTTCGTGCTTACCTTTACTGCTTCTGGTCGTGCAGGTGCGTCATCAGAGTGTCGAGCGCATCTGACCAGAGGTCGTACATGTACTTATCTCCGGGGTGATCGGCGACTCCGTGTAGGTGGAAGATCATCTCGGTGCGGTCGCCCTGTGCGATGAGGGTTAGGGTCACGACAGGGGAGTTGGGATCGTTGACGAGCTGTTCGAAAGGTACGACGTCGAGAAACACGCCTCCGGTGGGATACTCCTCGCGGTCTCCAAGTTCACCATCATGTATCGATAGTTAAATATCTCCTTGATCAAGGTTCTCATTAAATATGACCGCAATGTGTCGTCATTTCAAGCTACTTGGAAAGAGCATTGAAGAGATTGAACGGATATGTGTAGGGTCTTAACAAAAGAGAATTAGAGAATAGGTGGACCCCTCGAATTTGAGGGGCATGTACACGTCAAATTTGAGACAGTAGTTAAAGACCTGTAACGCTTGCGCTATTACGCCGGAAATTAGCAAGGAGCCCCATCTCTCTCCGCACACATCACATTCAACCAAGGTCTGGAGACTATCTCTTACATTACAAGCAGTTGGACTCGACAGCTCTTCATTTTCTCACGTTCTTCTTCCGGATATACCAGCCGCGTTTATGAAAGGAGATGGACCTGTAATTCTGGGCCAGTCTGATGATTCGTTTACGAGTAAGTGATGCCGGTTTTGAAGATAAGCTTTTGTTAAGGGAACTTCTTACAACCAGATGACCGGGGTAGTGAGCTTTCACGAAGTTACCGTAAGTTTCGAACTCGGAGAAGCCGGCATAACTCTGCTTGTTGGTTTTCTTAATAATCGCCCAGTACCACCTAGTTTTATGCCTGGCCTCAATTTTAGACTTCAGCCGGGAGAGCTTCGATTTGTCGAACAGCATATAGTGGGCAACGAAAGAGCGCGAAGCGGTTGCCCTGGTTCCCATTAATTTCTTATAGGTGCGAAAATACTCGGGACGACTCCAGTTACGGCAGTAAAAAACGGTTTTCCCGTTGACGAGAAAAACATGAGGGCGGATGAGAATGGTGTCGGCGTCAATCACAAGATAATACCTTTGCTTGGTCAAGTTTCCTCCCGCCAATTTTAACAATTGTTGGAGTAGCCAGCCCGAGCGATTGGTACGTTTGGTTTGGTAGTGAATGTTTTTTTTTGTAATGGGGAGGACGCGTCTTTCATTGATGAAGGTGCAGTTTTTACGCCGGCAAAGGGCTTGGATTCGTTTGCTTGGTGGCGATACAACCATGATCTTACCGACCGGATGCTTCACTTGCTTCCGTATACTGTCAATGACATAGGGAAGAGTGCCAAGGTCTTTCTCAATAGCTGGGATCAGGACATCAATTTTAATAGAGCTGTTGAAAGTGCTTTTCGCTGAACGTGTCAACTTCTCAACTCCTTTTCGCTTAGCAGCTTTAAGCATATGTGTCTGAACAGGTTAGCCAGAGTGTCCGACTTTCCAGATAGAATATGATTTTCTTCCTTAAGGTGAATATGACAGATATGGAAATCCTGAGAAATGGATGTTTGTCTGAAATTCTCCTCACTTTGACTCGTCGGAATTGTTGACCTACAACAATGGCAGCTTGTTCCGACTTCGATGCTACTAACGGAATACATACGTTTCTTTGAGGGGAGACCGGAACAGATGGAGCTAGCAGAAAACCAGGAGCACTGTGATAGCCGTGACGAAATCCGACGAAAGCGGCAAATGAATGCATTCACATTTTAACAGTCTGTGTAGGGAGGAAAGCTCATGGCTCGAGTTGAGGTAACGGGTCGGCGGTATGAGCTGCCATCGATTAAAGGACAGGGGTGGGGGAGTTTCATGATTACGGCAACGATGCATTTCGTTGGGGGTACCTTGGGGAGTGTGGCTTGCCAAAATTTATAGCTGATGCAGGATTAAGCCAAGGTTACATGTGAAGCAAATTGGCACCGAGTAAAGGCGTGGTATATCAAGGTGACGAGACTATCCAAAAAATAAAATCAGAACCAATTCGGAGATGTAGCGAAGGCCTACTGACGGTGGAGGAAGCCAGAGAAGAATGGGAACTGGTTGCGTTAGAAAATTGTCGTCGAAAGTCACTCACATGTAGTGATACTGATCCGTATGGAGCTCGGGTTCTCTTCTCCGAATGTTCTGCCGGAGCATATCAGGATCACATGCAAGCGTGCCTGAAAAAGAGCGATTTAACTTAACAGTACCTACGAGAAGTGGAAAGACGTAAGAAACGTCAACACACCTCTTAACCAACGTAAGAGGTGTGTCTATTATCAAACTTTGTTAAAATGTAAATTTCTTTGTCGAGTAGGGAACCGTCGGGAAATACATTCTTTAGAGAGTCAGCAAGTACAATAATTTTATTCCATTCTATAAAACCCAAGGGGCCGCATCATAACAAAAGAGAAATTAAGTAAAGCTACTCAAGGAGCGAAACCGTAAAAAAACGTATCCGGCCATGGTTGCAAAGGGGGTATACATTTCCCGTGATAAACCCAACCGCCATGCCAATTGTGACAGCAATGATCGTCGCAAGTAGTAAATCACTCACCAGATATACTTGATGATCATGCTACTACCTCGACAAAGACATCTGACAGCCACTTTGACCACCTCCTGCAATAACATAAGAAGTGGTCAAAGGAAGTTGCCTGACGTTGGATCGGTATTTTCGCTAATTATTCGCAAATGGGTTGCATGATTACTTGCGTTTTGTATAGCTGAACCGGTGTGGGAGTGATGCGAGGCGAAAAGCGGTGCCGTATTCAGAAGGAGAAGAAATAGCGGTAATGGAGGATAATAATGTTGGTTAGAAGCTGTTAGTAGTGTTTGGGTTGCGCCAATGACCGGAATCTGAACAGTTACCGCTACTGTGGGTATTGTCGTTGGCCTTACGTAGAATCATCTCCATAATAGGTTAGTTGATTTTATGATTCTGTACCAAACCACTATTTATTTTAACAAGCAGTACCAGAACAGGTAGCGGTACATGAACGGAAATCATGGTCCGAATACAAACGATGCTGTCGATGGCTTGGTTCCGATTACGACAGTAGCATCGAACTCGTCAGACCTTGTCACCCGTGTAATCAGCCCGCAACGAGTGAAGATATCGACTGTCTGAGGTGTCTGACGCTCGCTTGTCTCTATTAGTAAGTGTCCACCAGGCGCCAGCCAGAGTGGAGCTGTAGCCACTATTCGTCTCTGGACGTCAAGCCCATCTGTTCCCCCGTCGAGTGCTATTTTCGCCTCATGTATGCGAGCTTCAGGTGGAAGAAATTCGATGGCTTTGGTGGGAACGTAGGGAGCATTCGCAACGATGACGTTAACGCGCCCCCTCAGTATGATAGGAAGAGGCTCAAATAAATCTCCTTCGTATACGCGCCCCCCTGCGGTAGTAATATTCCGGCGAGTGCATTGCACCGAGGCTGGATCAATGTCAGTAGCATACAATTCGATATGTTCCAAGTAAGCAAGAACCGCACCCACCGCCCCTGAACCGCAACATAGGTCAAGCACTACCGACTTTGGACGGATGAGGGCGGCAGCCTGTCTAGCGAGAAAGGCTGTACGTTGTCTGGGAACGAAAACTCCCTTATCCACAATAATCCGCAGTCCACAGAACTCAGCCCATCCGATAATGTGTTCGAGAGGCATGCCAGTTGTTCGCAGTTCTACCATGTCCGAAAGTTCAGTTGTTGTCCCTGCCGAAGCGATGAGTAACCTGGCCTCATCTTCAGCGAAAACACACCCAGCTTCCTGAAGTTTAGTGACGATAATAGAAAAAAATTGATCGTCATGATCCCCATAATCATTCAAAGAATAAATTCCCTCACTTCAGAATTGATGTCATTTTATGTATTAGATTTTATTTTATCTAAGGAGCCAACACAACACATGATTTGAAAAATAGGAGAGTTTGTGTGGGTGAGATCATTTCTGCATCCTGAATTTCAAGGTAATCACTGCTACCTTGAGGCAATAGTAACCACTTCAGTAGGAATTTTGAACTGTTTGGAGAATACGATGTATCAATCATTGGAATAGGGGGACGTTCATATGGGCTTATTAGACGGTCTAATGGGTAACGCTTCGGAAGTTAACATTGCAGATGTTCAAAGAGAGTATGCTCAAATCTTAGCGAAAAATGAGAACATAGAAAAGGCGTACAAATTAATTCGTGATATGTTTATCTTCACCAACAAGCGGTTAATACTGGTTGACAAGCAAGGCATTACTGGTAGAAAAATAGAATACCACTCCATACCTTATAAAAGTATTAACCATTTTAGCATTGAAACAGCCGGAAATTTTGACTTGGATGCGGAATTGAAAATTTGGGTTTCTGGAAGTGCAGTACCGATCCAAAAACAATTTAACAAAAATTTGAATATTTATCACATACAGAGTGTGTTGGCTGAGTACATTTTGAATGAGTAGCAGACAGTGGTCGGAATTCAACCAGAGACTGGTTATTCAGTTTCGTTTGCATACAAATTGAGGAAGCTGCAATCTTCCCATTGCACAAGTCTAAGATACTTGAAAAGTACAACATTTTCCCACCAAACGGAAAATACAAACTATTTACCAATATTTATGCATGAACTAGCCGCACAATCAAACCGATAAAAGTAAGGTAATATGAAATCTAGTGTAGATTCTCTTGGGGATAAGGCGTACGACTTAATCTGTGCAGATGAGTCTGCGCTATTTTTTTGGCAAGAGAAGGTTTGCATACCTATATATACTTGTAGTAAATATTGATCTGATAACCTACTATATACATGACTACTTTTTTATTCACGTATTACTTCTTGTGAACCCCAATTTGCTTAAAGCAATTGGGGACTTTTTTGTATCGAGGTGACTACAGGTTTATTTCATTTCTCCGATGCGGCTCGAACAGGTAGATAAGTCGTTATTCGACAGCCGTTACATTTTACATAAATATCATGCTGTACAAAAATAGCCTGAGTGAGGAGCTAGGCATTCATGAACGAAGAACGGACGTATTCGATTTATCGAAGTTGCAGAGCGGACGGGACTTTCTACGGATACTCTTCGATATTACGAGAAAATAGGATTGCTTGCTTCGCCGAAGAAATCATGCAAGGAGTAGATTTAGCCGGTAAGGTTGCGATTGTGACTGGCGGATATTCTGGTATTGGCTTGGAGGTATCGAGGGTATTTGCGAAGGCAGGCGCCCAAGTGGTCGTACCGGCCCGTTCGCAGGACAAAGCCAAAGTCGCAATGGAGGCCGTTCCTGAAGCGGAACTAGGCGAGCTTGATCTTGCCGATATTTGGCGACTTTACCTTTTTAACTTAGTCAGAGTCTTCAAAAACTTGAGGCACCTTCCTTTTAGATAGGAGGTGCCTCGCCGTGTTATTTGGTCAATTCCATCCCTTCAAAGGATTGGATCTTATTGAATGCTACATTATCTTTTCTAGAAGTAAATAGCCCCATGTTAAAGTCCTTATCTTTGGACCATTCTTAGTATAAATAGAGAGAATGTTCGTTTTTCAACATGCATATCAATTGATGCTTTGAAAATAGGGAAGAAGGTGATTCTTGCTATTTGAATGCTGTTCTTCTTGTATTAATCATCGAAAAGATAGGCGCTCAATAGCACTCCAATGATATTAATTTGATTTGCTAACGAAACCTGAAGAAGGACCAAAAACTGGGGCTAATCTTGACGGGTGCAGCTTGTGGCTAAGGCCAAAAAATTCACAGAAGTTCATAATCAGTGGGCTCCACTTCTCGGGATCGATGTAGTTCTTCTCGCCAGTCATTAGGATTTGTTCATCAACATGAACGCGTATTATCTTTACTTCAATAGCTTTTAAAGAGCTGGGCAGTTCAAAATTATGGACTTGTTCTACCACTGCCTCTAATTGCACTGGGCATTCAGCAACGCGTGGAGGCCGAATCAGGTCCGAATCTTGAGGGGTGAGCCTAGCCGTTCCGAATTTATCCGGTTCAAATCGATATCCCACATTAGCCTTGCGCTCAGGGATAGGATTTCGTCCAGTTAGTAAAGCGAGACGATCCACCGCATGAGCAAGATCAGGCGAAGGAAGATTCAAAACACATTCGCGTTCGCGCAACAAATTGGTAACGGTTTGAGATGAGCTACTCATTCCAAGCATGCAAGATTGGTTAAGCCACCATGCAGAAGACATAGGGGCAAGGTTGACAGAATTGTCCTCATTTAATGTACTGATGAGTACAACTGGCGTCCCAAAGTATAGAATTTTTGGTTCAACTACCTTGTGCATAATCGTGCTCCCTCCACTATGAAAAGAAATGTTTTCCATCGTCTCAAATAAGAGACCTAGTTCAAATTATAATGACTATTCTTTTCGTTATTTTGCTGTTTCATTTCAATTGAAAGGGAGTAATCAATGGCTTGCGTGATCCAGAACATTCCCCAATCTGCAACATGGGACAACCTCGTTTCGTTATAAACATAAAAAATATAAAAACATTGACATATACGCTAGAATATGTGATTATCTTCTCTGTCACTTATAATGATAATCATTATCAAATAATACTTCACACCAAACATCACGTGACAAGGAGAAATGAACGGATGAAAAAAGGAACACGAATCGTACTGGCCTGCTTGGTTGCAGTAGTCACTGTCGTATCAGCGGGTTGCGGAAGCAGCCAAATGGCTTCGGAAGAACCCAAGAAGTCTGAGACACGCGTAGTCAAGCACTTGATGGGGGAAGTGACAATCCCGGCGGAACCAAAGCGGATTGCAGACGTATCGGGGGCAGCGGAGGAACTATTAATTTTGGGACACAAGCCGGTTGCTACGGCCAATACATACAAGACAAAAATCATGTCCCACGTAGCGGATAAGCTGACAGATGTAAAAACGGTTGGCTGGATGTGGGATGACTCTATCAATCTGGAAGCGGTGGTAGAAACAAAGCCAGACCTGATTATTATGAATAACCGCCAGCAAAAGATGTACGAGCAACTATCCAAAATTGCGCCGACAGTCGTTCTGGAGACAGACATGGACAAATGGCGTGATAAGTTTAAGGAAATCGGCCGCTTGCTTGGACAAGAAGAGGACGTGAACAAGTGGCTGGCTGGCTATGACGAGAAGACGAAAGGGATGCGCGAGCAACTCAAGCAAGCGTACGGCGACCAGACCTTTATGTTCCTGGCTGTAACGCCAAAATTGTTCCGCGTCTACGGAAACTATGGGTATGCAGATATCTTGTTCACTGATCTCGGCCTGAAGCCGGCAGAAGGAACACCTACGAATAAAACAATGGAAATGATCGAGCTGGAAGGACTTACGAATTTTCAGCCAGATCATATGTTCCTCGTCAATTTCGGCGGAAAAGCAGATGATGTTTACGCAGAACTGAAAAAGAGCCCAGTATGGAAAAGCAACAAGGCAGTTCAACAAGGCCATCTCTACGAAGTAACCAATGAAACATTCAACATCAAAGCCTTTGGCCCAATTGGAAAGGAAATCCTCTTAGAAGAGATTGGTAGCATGTTGCTGAAAAAACAATAACCATGCGATTGACACAAACGATAGGGACTATTCGAAAGGTGTTTCCCTTATAAGCGAAACCCCTTGTGCCTGTTGGTGCGAGGGGAAAAAATCCCGCGAGATCTTCAGCGACGGCAACGATCGTAACACTCTTCATCCAATCGCTTAAGTCTAGATACAGGAGACATCACGTGTATTCATGAACGTCATTAAGGTAAGATGCAAGCTTCGTTCTGCCTCACTCTTGAGGAAAAGGAAAAAGTGGCCATTCGACTTTTCACAGGATGAATGAGAATGGACTAGGCGAAGAGGTTGACGAAGAAAGAGCGATGCAAATATGTATAAAGCCCGTCTTCACAATCAAGACGGGCTAAAAGCTATTCATGTTTTATTGAATCGTAAAAGTAGCTACGATAACATTTTGATCCTCATAGGAATAGGGGGCTTGAAATTGTACGTAGCGATACCCGTCCGCATCAGCTTTAATAATGATACCTGTCGTACCGCTCCAAATCTGTTTATTTTGAGCATTATAGACTGTGTAATTCGCAAAGCTACCTTTTGCACTGATACGGAGCTCCTGCCCTTTCTTTAGATAAATCGCTTCTTTTGGACTTAACTGCCCAGGAGTAAGGGAGTAATATTTGGTGAATTGTTGTTCTTGTTTTTGCTGCTCCAAGGTTACTGTGTCTGCTTCACCTTGTACTTGAGCATTGGGAGAAGCGGAAGCATATACAGGTGCGCCAGAGAGGAGTAAAGCAAGCATCGAAATAGAGAGAAGCTGTTTTTTCATCCTAGTACACTCCTTTGTATCAATTGTGATCAAATTCTAAATGCAGGAACTAAAGGTAATTATACTCAAATTGAATGAAATGGTAAATAATTACATAAAAAGATGATTGCTCGCCTATGCAGCATTTCTCTTCGGCAAAAGGAATGCATCTCGAATGCATACTTATTAAAGCTAATTAGCAAGCGAACTGGCAATTTTCTCGACTTACCTCCATATAGTGACCAAACAATAGAATGTGCTTTGTCTCAGGTATGATTACACATTTGCTTCTCGTTATGAACGTAGTCTTCGATCGAAGTGAAAACGATGTCTGGTTCTCAGGGTTTCTCAACAACCGAGGGAACTTTCTACAATTTGTAAAATATTGATCTATCAACCATTGGAATTCATGCCTATGAGAATACGATAGTGGCAGGCAATGAAAGAGGCGCTAAGCTTCAATACGCTTAGCGCCACGAGGAGCGGTTATTTCAGTACATTCAAAGCACGACGTAGTTTCTTTGCAAACTCTAAGGGTGGCTCAACAGATTCAAGATGCAAATACATGAGACGTGGCTTGTCGAAGAGCCAGTGATTGTGCAGGGCAGTAACGATAAACCCTTGTTTACGAACAGCGTCAATAAACTCTTGGACTTCGGATTGAAGGAGTGTAAATTCACCCGTATTCAAGGTATTTCCTTCTTTATCGAGGGATTCAATGGTAATTTCGTGCTCAGTTTCATATGGCTTGCCCAAGATTGTTGCATGGAGATTACGCTTAATCGTGATAGAACAAGTATCATTTGACATGCCTGTCCCACCCAGAATTTTGGCTATACGATCGCATAAACTTTTCGGTATCTTCAAGTGTGATCCTCCTTTTCTTGTTTTCATGCATTTTATGTAGAAGAGAATAAGAAGTTCTGGACAGAGGTAAAAAAGGGTGCATGTACAAGTGAAAAAGATAACGATACCAAACATACTGGTAAGAAGCAGGGCTAGCTCTATGAAAAACGAACGGAATGTAAAGGTTTTATGGGGGGGGGAATAAATGAATTTTCAGTTGATGACAATTCCAGATGCAAAGCAAGTTACAACTTGGAAATATCCGCAGGAATATTCCTTTTATGATATTGATCATAGTCCAGAAGCACTTCAAGAACTATTAGACGGACCTATTATGCAGTTCGAGATAATCATGGTCAGCTTACGGGCTTCTTCTGTTTCGGGCTTGATGCACAAGTCCCAGAAGGTCGCAAGCAAAATCTTTACAAGGCCGAAAATGTGTTGGATATCGGGCTGTTGCTAGCTTTAATCGTAGAGCAATCAAAGTATATTCAAGAGCGAGATGTAAAGAAACGGCCTCATTCGTAAACAATGGGACTCCCTTTATCGTGATGACGATGGAAATGGAGAATCTTGGATAGGCAGAGTACATGGTTGTACAAAAAATGCCCCTAGCAAGGGGCACGAAAGATTCTAACCATTACAATAGCAAAAACAACAGCAACGAACTTTTTCATAATAAACACCTCATAATTAGTTTCGCTAATATGTGAAGATTAAATAATATTCTGAAAGTATGTAGTTTAAACAAAACAAATAAAGCGATCCAGCAGGCTAGCTGATCGGGAAAGGGTTGCGTCCCTCCACATTGACTACGCTGGAAGAACGGTATGAAAAGCCTTGAAAACAAGGTGCGGCATTTCAATGATTTCGCTATCAGTCTGGAGGATAGCAAGCATAGGATAGACCTAGAATGCAAGCTGGTAGGAATATTATGAACAGTATTGCAAGGGATAGAGGCGTATCTGAACACGCTTACATGAGTACGAGTTGGTAGGTTCCTTACATGAAGACGTGAAAGGCGTTAAGCCGCTCGGGGAAAGAACCGGGCGGCTCTTTTGTTGAAATCGTCGTAGGACAGAGTGTCCAAATCCAACCTCTCCACCATACTGCACTCCTTCTACTAAAGGGTAACGCGGGAGGAGTGGACAAAAAGATGGGCTCAAAGCTTACTGATGTCAAAGAGGGAGAAAGAGGGCAGCTTAGCCGCCCATAACATTGGACAGAAATTAGCACTCATCACAACTGCAAGCAACAATTGTTAATAAAACGAAAAGAACTAAAACTAAAGCAAAATTGTCGTCAAAGAATCCCATCGATATCACCCCTTCAAGTGTATGAGGAATAACCTCAAACTCAAGCTATGCAAACTGAGGAGCTATGTAAGGGCGATATCACAGTAAGTGGAAAATTTGGGCATGCAACAAACTGTCACTTGTCATGTCCAACAGTTCAAGAATGTTATTTCAGCAGGGGGATACACGACGAAAAAAGCTATGCCTTAGCCTCATTCAGGTCATGGCATTTAGGATTGCCTTTTTGAAGCGTAGCTGCCTCTACCAAGGGCATAAGCATCTGCCATGATAAATAATGCATGAGTCTCCGCAAGGCTCAACTGAATAATTTGAACCTAACATTTTCATGAGCTTCTTCAGCATGATCATTCACCTCCCTGATAGACATTTCCATGTATCACCATCTTATCGTGAGTAAGTGATTATAAGAACATGAATTTTATTTCATATATTGTGTCCGGTGTCATAGTTTCAAGCTGGTATTCGGAGATTTACGCTGCATCAAAATCGAAAAGAACATGATCGCTCCATATGTATTTTTCCATGATGCGTGAGCCTGACATAGATAAGAGCTACTACCGTAGAGACGAGATAACTGAAAGAGAAAAGGATCGTGTCCCAGGTCGAAATGGTTACTGGAATATCACTTGAAAGAAGCGATTTACAGGCCCAATGAATAAAGAACCAAAAAGCAAAGGCGAAACCAATCAACATTTTCAAAAGACTTTTCATACTTTCTTCTCCCTGCAAAAAACGTTTGTTTATTGAGACGAAGAACACAGACAAAACGATTCCATAGAGAATGAAAATGAAACTAGTTCTTTTACAAATGGCAATTGAACTCTTCAATCCATATATGGTTTTGTCACAAATTAGTTGCTCGTGATTTAACAAATGAAAAAAAGAAAAACATCATACCGATAGTTACAGTCGGTGCATGATGTTTGAATTAAATAACGCTGCAAATTTACAAGTTCATCTCAGTCTTTAAAAATGATTGGGATTAAACGCTATAAATCGGCCATCCGCAATACCCGTCAGCTTCACATGGTACACGTTGTTCTTTTGCGCTGCTAACACCAGGTAATGAAAGCGATAGAAATAATGCAGTAGCAATACCAAACAGAGCAAATTTTTTCATAAATCTTCCCCCTAGTAAGTTTGACTTCCCAAAAAAGTTTACCGCGGTGAGCTGCTCATGTAGCGGAACGTATCCAACCATTGTGTACAGTGTTCCGGTATAAAAAACGAACGAAATTAGGATGATAGGTAGACGGAAAAAGACCATCCCTCTGCGGCGCACATAGCTGTTGGGACGGTCTTTTTAAGTACTATCTAATATTACGCGGGACACATGCAATGTTTTCCTGCTGGTATACACTCCCGTGGGCATGGGCGGATTGAGTTAGCACCAATTTTTTGAAGTAATTTCTTTAACATTGTTATTCACCTCCTGAAATGGAAAAATAAAACTTTCGCTTTAATAGTAACACACGCGCGCTCTAATTAACATACAAAATACCAAAAATTCAGAAAATACGTCGATGTCGTAGTTATTAAACTACGAATTGTGATAACAGAGAGGGGAAATTGTTGCATGCTGACTGATATCTGCGACAATGTAAAAATTATCGTTCGATGATCGCTAACTTGAATCAGCAGCTAATCATGACCGAGCGTTTAAGAAGAGTGATATAGGGTATTTGAAACTCATCACAAACTGACGTATAATCGGTATTATTGATTAATCACTAAAAGGGAGGCGATCTTGCAATGACGTCAGTCAATCGAAAAACGGAAATCATTTCTGCTGCCATTGAAGTCTTTGCTGAAATCGGATATTTCCGGGCAACAACAGCGCAAGTGGCAGAGCGTGCAAAGATTTCTCAGCCGTATATTTTCAAGTTTTTTGCTTCGAAGGAAGCTTTGTTACAGGCAGCCTTGGAGGCGTCGTGGGAGCGGATCATAGACTCTTTCCGTCTCGTTGTGGAGTCCGCATCTAAAGAGCAATTGGAAACAGATTTAATCAAGGCATATGAAAAGATTTTGGCTTCCCATCAAAATGAGATACTTCTTCAAATGCAGTCCCAGACGATTCAAGAGCCTTCGATTCGAGAGGCAATGCGCGAAGGGTTTCGGGAGGCTCGTCAGATCGTCCTAACAGCTTTTCGTGAAGCGGGCATCGCGAGCCCAGAAGAGAGAACGCTTATTTTCCTGGCAAGAGGAATGCTGTGTAATATTTCAGCAGCTTTAGGCATGCCGGAATTGATGGAGGTGTAGCGGAGAAAAAGTTTCGACAATTAGTTATTGACTAATCACTAACTAACGAGTTATAGTTCAAATTAGTTAGTGATTGATCAATCACAAATAAAACGAGTGGAGATGATCCCAATGAAAAAAGCGATTGTAGTCGGGGCGACAGGCGGAACGGGAGCGGCAATTTTGGCGGAGCTTATCAATCGAGGGGTTGAAACGATTGCTTTTGGGCGTTCTCTACAAAAGCTAGAGCAAATGGCGTCAGAGCTGGGGAATCCAGAACATTTGTCACTGGCCGTCGGGGATGCATTCCGGTCTCAAGACATCGTAGTAGCATCGGAGGGAGCGGATGTACTATTCCATTGTGCAAACGTCCCTTATCACGAGATGGTAAATAAGCTGATCCCACTTGGCGAAGCGATCATGGAAGCCGCCAATAAGAGAGGTTTGAAGGTTGTTGCGGTAGACGGCATTTATCCATACGGGAGAAAGCAGATGGAACCAGTGACGGAGGAGCATCCAAAGCAACCGCATACGAAGAAAGGAAAAATCAGGCTGGCATTTGAACAGATGCTGTTTAGCAGTCGCTGGGATCATGCACGAACGATGATTGTCAGATTACCGGATTATTACGGACCTACTGCTAATCAGGCATCGTATTTGGGTTCCACACTCGAGGCAATTGCGGTTGGAAAACCGGGGCTTTTCATTGGGAATATGCATGTTCCTCGCGAGTTTGTTTACTTGCCGGATGCGGCGAAGATGATTGTAGAGTTGGCCAGTCGAGAGTTTGCCTATGGACAAAACTGGCACATTCCAGGTGGAGGCATCATTTCCGGTCGAGACATCGTCCGAATCGCCCAAAAAGCAAGTGGCACCGTGAAACCTGTCATTCCTCTTGGGAAAATTGGTTTGTCTTTGCTGGGGATGTTCGTCCCGGTGATGAAGGAGGTTGTCGAGATGCTATACTTAACCGAAAAACCATTGATCCTTAGCGGAGAAAAATATGAACGGCTTATTGGACCGATCCCAGTAACCAATTTCGAGGAGGGTATTACGGCAACGATCAAAGATTTACAGAATCGTACTTCCATGAAATAAATGATAGCTGGTAGTTATTGATTAATCACTAACAAATGATCTGAAAAAATCTTTAAATATTCCTTTACAGGAATATTCTCTTCGGTGTATATTTTACCTAACAAGATGATCACAATAACGCTGAAGGGGATGAGAGGAACGTAGAATCCATTATGTAACGAGGTGAGTGACATGTCAGGGATGAATCCGGGCATGGACATGGCGACGCTGAGTGCTTTGGCTGAACCGAATCGTATTAAAATCGTCGAACTTTTGCGCGACGGTCCTCTAACTGTGGGGGAAATCGCAGACCAACTGGGGCTTCGCCAGCCCCAAGCCTCGAAGCATTTGAAGGTGCTTAGTGATAACGGGATCGTGGATGTGAAGGCCGAGGCCAATCGCCGAATTTACAAACTCAGGCCCGAGCCCTTCCGAGCGCTGGATTCTTGGGTGAAGTCATTCCAGCGTGTCATGGAAGAAAGATTCGATAATCTGGAAGACTATTTGCGGGAATTGCAGAATAAGGAAAATACTTGAGAGCCATTCAAATGAATGAGGAGGAATTACTATGTCAAGAAACACAATGGTTTCAAGGGTAGAGAACGAGCGGGTGTTGGTACTGGAGCGTGTATTTGACGCGCCCAGAGAGCTCGTGTTCAAGATGTTTAAAGAGCCTGAGCATCTCAAGCGTTGGTGGGGACCGAAAGGCTGGGAACTCCCGGTTTGTAATGTCGATTTCCGTCCAGGCGGTGTTTGGCACTACTGCATGAAATGTGTAGATAAGAATCAAGGTGATTTTTACGGCATGGAATCTTGGGGCAAAGGCGTTTATAAGGAAATGGTTGAGCCAGAGAAAATCATTTATACCGATTACTTTTCAGATGCAGAAGGCAACACCAATGATACTATGCCTTCGACAGAGGTTATGATGGAGTTCATCGATCTAGGTGGCAAGACGAAGCTGGTCAGCCGTTCTGAATATGTATCTGCGGAAGCCCTCAAAACTGTCATGGACATGGGCATGCTAGAGGGCATCACCCAAACGTGGGATCGTTTGGAAGAGAGTCTGTACGAGATCAAGTGAGGGACATATCGAAAAGGCCGCCTGGGATGGAGACCCGGCGGCTTTTTCATTTTCGTTGCAGATTTACTTCACCATCAGCGAGATAAAATCATTTAACTTATCCAGCGAAATCATATTTTGATTGCATGTCACACTGTCTTGGCAAATGTAGTTTCCTTTTTTCAAATACGTTCCATCTCCAGAACCTTTGGCTTCGAGGACGAACATGCCGAGTTCCTCAAAGCGATTACAGAGCGCACAAACGCCTTTTTTATTTACGTTTGTAAACTGTCCGTGAATGCCGATCAGTTTTCCTTCGTGGTAAGCGACAATATACTTCTTTTCCGTCGCAGTGTCTAGCCAGCTCACATAAGAGATTTCTGAAAAATCGATCTCAGCTAAATTCGAGACTTTAAGCTTCTTTACTTTAGGAAAGAGCTTCTTAATGGAAGTCTCTGTGAGAGCAGGGAATGGAATCACAAACGGTGAAAGCTGCTGCAAAAACTGCTTTCCTTCTGCCTTTTCTTTAATCGAATCAATCGGATGCAAAATTTCTTTTTGTTCTTCTGTCATGTTCGGGAACAACTGAAAGATTTCTTCATGGGCAATTTCTTTGCGAGCCCGAATCACGTTGACATCTGTACTGGTCGCATAGGCGTTCATGATTGCTTGAACACGCGATTTAATGAAGTGATACTGATGCGTATGGATAAAAGGTTCCATGTTGCGGTTCCTCCTGTTTCTGTCTTGTAAGGTGGGTTCCTCTTTACTTTAGTGTGTTTGCAAGAAAGGAGAAAGGGAAAGGACATTTCCCAAAAAAACTCGCCATAAAAAAGCACTGACAACCTGAATGGAAAGGTCGTCAGTGCTTAATAAACGTCTATTTGGTATACACGATTTTTTTAATCGTCTCTGTAGACAAAAAGTATTCCTCCGCTAACTGAGAAATAGCCGTCCCAGCCCGAAAACTGCTTTTAATAGCCGTATTCCGCTCATCCAGGAGTTTTCTCCCGCCTGTGCGCGTCCCCCATTTTTGATGGGTTACTTTTGTCTTTGGAATATAAATGGTTTCTCCTTGCACGTACTTTTGAATTTCTGCAAGTAACGATTCAGGAAGGATTAAATTTGCTTTCACACATTTCATTTCTGCTCGCTCCTTATTTATAGATAGGCAAATAAGGGGCAAAGCCAAGAAATAGGAAATGAGATACGCAAATGAAGGCGATGATTCGATTAAACGTAAGACCACCTCATGCAAAGTATCGCCTCACTATTTCTAGGCTTTGCATGAGCCGCTGCGGTATGTGGCAAATTGAGAGCATTCGCCATTGGTACACCCCCCTCGAGGTCCATTTAAAAAACGGTGTCCCTTTTCCCTTTTCGGAAAGGGAGTATTTGTAATTATATAAGAAAATGACGTTTTTGTATAACGATACTTACAAAAATGTAAGCGGATATGGAATGCTCATTTACAACCTTTTGAAAGTCCAATATAGTAAAGGTATCTAATGTGAAAAGAGGTTTTGATTGTATATGATGAAACTGATAATCGCTAAGTAAAATTCGAATGAATTTTATATGGGAAAAGGTTACATGAAGGGCGTGCCCTTGGTTTATTTTTTATACCTTTTTTCAAGAGCGATTAGAAGGCATTATATCTCATCAAAACAAATTTCACGTTTGTGCATGATATCTATTCTGTTTGGGATAGGTATCTTCATTACAACGATAAATTTGACCATGAGAAGAGAATTCTTCTTGTGGTCTTTTTTATTGGAAAGAAGGGATTGCTGAAAAGAAATGAATGATAACAGACAGCACAAACAACAGAATGGGAGGTTTTTACATGAGTGAATATCGATTGATTAGCGACTACAAGCATATCAAAACATATAAGGAAAGCTTTCATGACCTCGCCAAACAGATCTTTCAGCTCGATTTTAGAGAATGGGATAACAAGGGCTTCTGGAATGACAGCTATGTCTGCTATTCCTATTTGGATGGGGATCAGGTTATTGCTAACGCTTCTGCCAGTAAGATGATCGTGACATCCAATGGGAAGGACTATCAGGCACTTCAGATCGGAACGGTCATGACGCATCCAGCTTACCGCAACCAAGGGTTGGCAGCGAAATTGATGAACCATATTCTTGAAACATGTGAGCAGGAATACGATTTTATTTATTTGTATGCCAATGATACCGTACTCGATTTTTATCCGAAGTTCGGATTTGAGAGAGTACAGGAAAGTAGTTTTCGCTTAATGGCATCTGATTTAAAAGAGAAAGTAGGACAAAAATCAGTCTTGCGCAAGCTAGATGTTGATAACGAGGCTGATTTTATCGTCATGAAGGAGTTTGCTGCTAAACGTATCCCCGTTTCATCGAGACTGGCCGTCAAGGATAGCGAGCATCTGTTGATGTTTTACTTTCTTCTTGTTTTTCGGGATGCGATCTATTACGTCGAGGAGGAGGATGTGATTGTCTTATTGGAACGAAAAGACGACCAACTGCATGTATTTGATCTTGTAAGTAAAAAGCCAGTTGATTTAGAAGCGGTCATTTCCCATTTGGTAACGGCTGAGACAACGATCATTCATTTTCACTTTATGCCGGATAGTGAGAATGAGAAAATCCAATCTGCTTTAATGACAACGACGGATGATGTCTTATTTGTTCGTCCCTCGTTAAAAATGGAGACAGAACATTTTCGTTTTCCACTTACTTCACACGCATAAAAGGTTTGAAATGACACATCAGGTGAAACAGTAAAATAGAAGGGATGAGCAGACGTCCAGTATGGAAGGATGTGAGGGGAAAAGCATGTGCGGCCGTTTTACTCTCGTAACGAACTTGGAGAAATGGAAGGAACGATTCCAAATCGAAGTCATTCCATTTGATGCAAAGCCACGGTACAATATTGCACCAGGTCAGTTCATTCCAGCGATTATTGCTGATCGTGGCGAACGACGTATGGGTCAGTTGAGATGGGGGTTAGTGCCGTCCTGGGCTGCCGATGAGAAGAGCAGCTACAAAATGATCAATGCGCGTTGCGAGACATTAAATGAAAAGCCCGCATTCAAACAGCTTTTTGCCCGAAAACGATGCATCCTTCCTGCTGACAGCTTTTATGAGTGGATGAACGCCATCACAGGGAAGCAACCGATGCGGATCATGATGAAAACCGGGGAACCATTTGCTTTTGCTGGCCTGTATGATACGTGGATGAATCAAGAGGGAGAAAAAGTACATACCTGCACGATCGTTACAACAAAGGCAAATGAGCTCATCGAGAATATACATGAGCGGATGCCTGTCATCTTAAAAAAAGAGGACGAGGACTTATGGCTTGATCGAGAGAAGTATGATCGGTTGCAGCTCCAGTCGCTGTTTACCCCCTATGATTCCAGCGAGATGATGGTGTATCCGGTATCCACCAAAGTGGGCAGCCCGAAAAATGATGATCCTTCCTGCATTCAAGAAGTAGAGATCGACTCATTGTTTGAAGATGAATCCTTTCGTAGGACCTGAACTCTTTGTCGTAATTCCTGTTCGGTTAACGACTCTAATTGCAACAAAGCCTCGTATGGATCATCACCCGGAATATGAAAGTATCGAGCAAATGCAGGCTCTGTTTTGATGCCGTTTTGCTTCAGAGCTCTGATATGTTGGTACGCATGCACGCCTCCTATGTCTAGCAATCGTGCTTCGATGTCCATATGACGATAGGCATTTTGCTTTTCGACAGCTACCGGTTGAGCAAACAATTCAAACCAAAAGTCAGCTGTGAAAAACGAGATTACGCACGTAGGAGTAGTTTTTACATCTAGGTGTGTCACTTCAAATCCGGGAAAGCATCCAAACGCTGTACGAACAGCTTGCTCAAACTGTTCCAGATCGTGACTCTCGCAAATAATATCCAAATCGCTTTGCACAACGTCAATATCTAATGGGATGGTTCCGGCAAGCACAGGACGGAATTCGGATAGTACCTCCATGATGTGGGTCTGTTGTATCGCGTCCCACGCCGCTTTTTGGCGCATCGTCCCTCTACCCAAGTAAGAAAGATCATGCCAATTTCTCATGAGACTACCTCCTACTTTCTTTTAAAATAGTTTAGACAAAAGTGAATAAGTACGCAACGAAATTGGTCATCACTCGTATACCTAGATGAAGGGAGTGTAGTAGATGGAAATATTTTTGTGGGTAGTGGTTGTGTTATTGTTCTTGCTAAGCATCGCAGGAATTTTTTTACCCGTTTTACCTGATACGATATTACTGTGGGCGGGCTTCTTGCTCTATCACTTTTTCATTGCAGATCCGGGAGCGGGATTGCCGGCCTCCTTTTGGTGGGGAATGGTCGTTCTAAGTATTCTGCTTTACGGTGCTGACTTACTGACGAACATGTACTTCGTGAAAAGGTACGGAGGGTCCAAATGGTCGTCCATTGCTGCGGCGGTCGGAATTATTCTTGGGATTTTCGTTTTCCCACCGTTTGGTATGCTGATTTTGCCGTTCGTATTCGTCGTTCTTGTAGAGTTAATGGTGCAGAAGCAATCGATGGAGCGAGCAGTGAAAGCGGGCGTAGGTTCATTGATCGGATTTTTGGGCAGTGCAGTCGTAAAAGTCATCTTGCAAGTTACGATGATCATCTGGTTTTTTGTCGCCAGATAACATATAGAAAACGAAAAGGACAGCCGAGGCTGTCCTTTTTTACGTGGAAACTAGTGAATGAGTCGATAAACACCGATGACTTTACCGAGAATGGTGACATGCTCCAGAATGATCGGTTCCATCGTGGCATTTTCAGGTTGGAGACGGAAGTGGTTCTTCTCTTTGAAAAATCTTTTGACGGTCGCTTCGTCTTCTTCTGTCATCGCTACGACAATGTCACCATTGTTTGCTACGTGCTGTTGGCGAACGATTACGTAATCTCCGTCGAGAATTCCGGCATCAATCATACTGTTCCCGGAGACGCGCAGCATATAAACCTTGTCAGAAGTCACGATATTGTCTGGAAGAGGGAAGTATTCTTCCACATCCTCAATGGCAGTAATCGGTTGTCCAGCGGTTACTTTTCCGATTACTGGCACACGGACGACAGAGTCTTCGAAATTGTCTTGAAAACGATCTTCATCGGATAGCAATTCGATGGCGCGAGGTTTGGTAGGATCTCGACGAATGAGGCCTTTTTTCTCTAAGCGTGCCAAATGCCCATGTACCGTTGAGCTGGAAGCTAGTCCAACAGCCTCTCCGATTTCACGTACAGATGGCGGATATCCTTTATCACGAACTTCCTTTCGTATGAACTCGATGATGGCTTGTTGTCTACTCGATAATTTTGACATAGAAAGACACCCCTGATTTCTCGAACATATTTTCCTATATTATACCATGGGAGCTTGCGTTCGACAAACATAAGTTCGATTCTTTGTTGACATGAACATATGTTCTCATTTATTATGAGGTTACAAGTGATCAGAACGTATGTTTGTGAGGAGGCCATTATTATGAATTCATCGACTGTTCGTAATCGTTTCGAGAAAAAAGAAGAACGCCGTGTTCGTTTTGGTATCACGAGAGGACAAGCTCTCTTGTTTCTTATTACATTTACTCTCTTTTTTTATTTGTTGACCGAACTAGTGTTTGCTTCTTCGCCAATAGAGGAGCCACAAGGTATAGAAGTAACCGTACAATCTGGAGATAGCCTATGGTCATTAGCTGTTCAATACAATCCAGATCCGCATATGGATGTTCGCGACTATATAATAGAGATTAAAGATGCGAACGGTTTAGAGAGCAACAGGATTTATCCAGGTCAGACTCTCATCCTTCCTGAAACTCCGTAAGTGTTCGGCTGTCTTGCGGGATCATTCGAATGTGGTATAATGAAGCGGCACTACTACAGAGTGGGAGGAACCAGCAGTGGTATCTGACGCAGAAATTAAACGCATTAACGAATTGGTCAAAAAATCTCGCGAAGAAGGTTTGACCGAAGAGGAAAAGCTCGAACAAAAAGCATTGCGCCAAAAGTACATTGACGCCGTTAAGCTTTCATTGAGAGCAAATTTGGATTCCATCCGTTATGTGGAAGACCTTGAAGAAAATAAGCCAAAACAGTAAGATAACAATTACTGATACGACAGACATCCTCGCTTGACGCTAGGGTGTCTTTTTCTGTGACATACATAACAGCTTTGATAGCCAAGGAGGGAAAGCGATGGCCTGGATAGCTGTGGCGGTTGGAGGAGCAGTTGGCTCTCTTTTGCGCTACCTATTGTCTTTACTCGCAAACCAACCGGGATGGCCGTGGGGAACCTGGATCGCCAATGTTTGTGGATCTTTGATCATCGGCATCTTGTTCGTGCTAGGGAAAGAACGTGGCATTTTATCTCCGACACTCTATCTTTTATTTGCAACGGGGGTCATGGGAGGATTTACGACGTTCTCTAGCTTCTCCTTGGAAGTGGTCTCTTTTTGGGGAGAAGGCCACTTGTTGCGTGGCACTTTGTACGCTCTTCTCAGTTTGGGAGTCGGACTACTTTCTTGTGCGGTTGGAATATGGTTGGCTAAGCAATGGTCCTAATACGTTCAATGACACGATACATGTGAGGGGGAATGATTGTGAGTACACAGCATCGTGATTATGAATTGGAACAAAAAAAGCTGGATGATACCATTTCAGCGATCGACGAAGAAATGGAGCAGCTTCGTAATGATATTCGCGAGGCAACAGATGACTATGTGAAACAGGTCGTTAACTATAATAAGGCAAAGGATTTGCGTTACCTAGAAGATCAGGGGCGAGAGAAGCCTTATTTCGGCAGAGTGGATTTCTTGAAGGATGAAATCTACGAGTTGGATCAGGTCTACATAGGAAAACGGGGAATTGTACGCAGTGATACGTTTGATTCTGTCGTCGTGGATTGGCGTGCGCCTATCGCCAGTCTCTATTATTCTGGTGAGAGCAAAGACGCGTTTTACCGGATGGGACGCGAGATCGTACGTGGTGAAGTTCGATTAAAGCGTAATTTTGCGATCGAAGACGGAAAGATCGTCGGCATCTATGATGGAGCAGTAAAAGAAACGATTAACCGTGAGATGGGGCATCCCGACGAGTTTTTGCAAGAGGGCTTCATCGATGAATTTTTGGCAGCCAATCTGAATCAGGCGAACGATAGCAGACTAAAAGACATCGTCGCAACGATTCAATCTGAGCAAAATGATATTATCAGGGCGGAAAAAGAACGGCCCATTGTTGTGCAAGGAGTAGCAGGGAGCGGAAAAACGACCATCGCGCTGCACCGACTCTCCTATTTGATTTATAACTACCAGGATTCCATGATGTCCAAAAAGTTCATGGTGTTTGCACCTAACCGGATGTTTCTTACCTATATATCCGAGGTTTTGCCTGAGTTGGGGGTCGATGACGTTCAACAGTCTACCTTTGTAGATTGGGCAGCGCGTCTTGTGAAGCCTCTGCTGCCAAAAGGATGGAAAATCGTGAGTCCTGATAAGCCCCTTCAATTGTTCTTCGAAGAGGGGCAGGATGAGCGCCAGCAAGAAATGACGCGAAACAGACTTCGCTTCAAAGGATCACTCGCTTGTCGGGAGGCGCTTGAGCAATACATTCGTCATATCGTCGACACAAGAATTCCTTTTAAGAAGCTCAGCTTTTTATACAACAAGACGAAGCAAGTCTTTTCCATTCCGGGTGATTTTATTCGTCAATGCTTCTTGGAGTTATTCGCGAATATGCCGTATCATCGCCGGGTAGAAGCGCTTCGCAAGCATTTGAAACAAGAAATGAACAAGCAATTGTTTGCTCATTTGCGAGAGCGAAAAGTCGATTTGGACAAAGAAGGCTTGTACAAATTCGAGAAAATGCTGGAGCAAATACTGGATACGTACCTGACTTCGTTTCCAAGACTGGAAATCTTTGCGGCTTATCGCGAGTTGATTGCTGACGAGGAATTGCTGCGCAAGCTCGTACCTGCTGACATTTCAGACGAAGTTGTGCGTGATGTGACGCAGTCAAGTGCTGCGCTGTTTGCAGAGGAGAGATTGGAGCCGGAAGATATCGCGCCATTGCTATACTTGCAGCATATTGTTGAAGGAATGAATAAGGCAGAGCATTTTGATCATACGGTTGTGGATGAGGCACAAGACTTGAGTGCGCTGGAAATAGCCGTCATTGCATTGGCAACCAAGCGAAACTCGTTAACGATCGTGGGAGATATTGCGCAAGGTATTCATAGCTACCGGGGGATTCATGCCTGGGAAGAGTTGACGAAGGGCATTTTTGCACAGTTGTTTCCTTCCTATTACACGTTGTCGCAAAGCTATCGTTCGACAATTGAGATCATGCGTTGTGCCAATGATATATTGCGGCAGATTGAATTGCCCGAGACGGTATTGGCAAAACCGGTTTTGCGACATGGCGAAAAACCAATCATGGTCAAGGCTCGTTCACGAGCGCAACTGTGGGAGGACATCTCTTCGCGTGTGGCTGCCTACCAGTCGGAAGGCTTCAAAACGATAGCGATCGTAGCGAAAACCATTCAAGCGAGTAAAAAAGCACATAAAGGACTGCAAGACAAGATAGCTGATCTGACCCTGTTGGGTAGCAAAGATAACCAATTTCCGGGTGGCGTAACCGTCATGCCTGCTTTTCTAACGAAAGGCTTGCAGTTCGATGTGGTCATTTTACTGGATGTGGACGCCTATCAAAGTAACGAATGGGACGCAAAACTGTTGTATGTCGCAATGACACGTCCGGTCCATCGCCTTGTTATGACGCAGGTGGATAACGTTTCTTCGCCGTTGCTGAAAGATTTATCGACAGAGCTGTACACCATGGCTACTGACGAATAAGAAACCAGGTATCAAAGAAAACCCTCTGCCTGTAAAAAAGCAGAGGGTTTATCTGTATCATGCTTAGTGGTCACCTGTGTTACCTTTGGAAGGGTTGGTAATAACAAAACCTTCTTGTGGCAAGAAGAGGTAATCAATGATGACGCCATCGAGCAATGGCTCATCCTTTTTCACGATCACATCGATCTCTTTATCTGTCGAGATCACAACATCTTCTTCTGTTGGCTTGTCCAGAGCGAGTCCGTAGTGTGCATGATCACCGTGAGCGTGAGTAATATAAAGGCGCAGTTTCAACTCTTTGTCTTCTTCTGCCTCGATGATTGGAGTCAATTGCTTGGCAGCGTTACGAGTGATTTTTAGTTTCACAGGTCAAATCCCCTAACTGTATGTAAGTTACCCCTCCATCTTAGCAAGAGGGAAATCAGGATGCAATGTTGAAAGTGTTACGATATGTCTAGAGAATGACAACAGGGTGGAAGGAGAGTCATCTATGAAAATCGATTTGCGCAGTGATACCGTTACGAAACCAACCGAGGAGATGCTTCGAGCAATGGCAGAAGCGGAGGTTGGTGATGATGTTTATAGAGAGGACCCAACTGTCAATCGTTTGGAAGCGATCGCGGCTGAAATACTCGGAAAGGAAGCTGCCCTGTTCGTAACAAGTGGTACGCAAGGCAATCAGGTCGCTGTTTTGACGCATTGTGTCAACGGAGATGAGGTCATTGCTGAAGCGGATTCGCACATTTTTTACTATGAAGGCGGTGCTATGTCGGCATTGGCTGGTGTGCAAACACGGACGCTGGTTGGAGAACGTGGTGCTTTGCGTGCAGAAGAAGTGGAGAGGGCGATTCGGGGCAATAATATCCATTTTCCTCGCACAAAATTGATCTGTCTTGAAAATACACATAATCGCGCTGGCGGGGCGGTAATCTCTGTCGCGCAAATGAAGAGTGTCTATGAAATCGCCAAAAAACACGGTATTCCCGTTCATTTGGACGGTGCTCGTCTCTTCAATGCGGCTGTGGCCCAAGGGGTTGCAGTCAGTGAGCTAAGCGCTTTTGCCGATACCGTTCAGATTTGCATGTCCAAAGGGCTGAGTGCTCCAGTTGGTTCCATTTTGGCTGGAGATCGTGCATTTATCGAAGAAGCGAGATGGTGGAGAAAAAAATTAGGAGGCGGGCTGCGTCAAGCAGGATATTTGGCAGCACCAGGCATCATCGCTCTGACGCAGATGACCGAACGATTGGCAGAAGACCATGAACGGGCACAGCAATTGGCAAAAGGCTTGCGCCAGCTATCGCTTCAGGTCGAGCAAGTCGAGACGAATATCGTGCTAGTGAATACAGACTCGATTGGACAAACAGCTGTCGCCTTCTTGGAACGTTTGGAGGAAAAAGGAGTGCTCGCTGTTGATTTTGACGAGGATGTCGTTCGCTTTACGACGCATCGACACATTAGCGAGCAACAGATCGAGACCGTTGTTGCAGCAGTAGAGGCATTATTGGAAACAGTGTAATCGTTTCAACCGATTGTAGCCAGTCGAAGGGGAGACTGGCTTTTTTCTTTGTTTCAATAACGAATTCAAAATAATTAGACAATTTGTACAAAATAAGAGTCTATACGCGATCTGTTTTTCGCCATACCGTCTGATTTGTTTCGTCCGCACTTGCGTTATCATGGTAGTGTGATAAAGCACTAGCGTTTACTGGTGTGTGGAATCGAATGGAATCAAGGGGGATGGTCTCGATGAGAAAGAGGATGAGCTTGATTTTGGGCTGCTTCTTGCTGCTTCAAGTTTTAGCGGGATGTAGTTCAAGTGAAACGGCGGTAACGAACAAACCGAATGATCAGGCATCTCAACCAACGCAGCCAACGGGAAAAGAGATGGTGTTGAATTGGAACGCAGACGGTGGAGAGCCTCCGACAGCAGATCCCGGACTTGCTTCCGATGGCACTTCCTTTGATGTCATTACTGCCTGTTTTGAAGGGTTGACTCGCTATGGACCGGATGGGAAAATTGCCAACGCCATTGCCGACAGTTATACAGTATCCGAGGATTTGACGACGTACACGTTCAAATTGAAAACGAATGCGCTATGGAGTAACGGAGATTCGGTAACCGCCCATGATTTTGAGTTCGCCTGGAAACGAAATCTCGATCCAAAGACAGCATCCGAATATGCCTACATGCTTTATTTCATTAAAGGCGCTGAGGAATTCAACACAGGGAAAGGTTCGCAGGAAGGTGTAGGGGTCAAAGCGCTTGACGATTTTACATTGGAGGTCAAGCTCAATTCACCAGCACCGTTTTTTTACGAGCTAACGGCTTTTCCGACATTGTTTCCTTTACATAAAAAGACCCTGGAGGCACATCCGGACTGGGCAGCGTCTCCAGACAACTACGTGGGCAACGGCCCATTCAAAATGGAGCTATGGGAGCATAAAAACAAAATAGTTCTTGTGAAAAACGAGAAGTATCATGACAAAGATGCTGTGAAGCTCAACAAAATCGTTTGGAGCATGATTACCGATACCAACACCGCTCAAGCGTTGTTTGATTCTGGTGATTTGGATTGGGGAGGGCATCCAAGCTACGTGTTGCCCGTCGATGTGATCCCAGCATTGCAGGATGAAGGAAAAATCGTAATGGCGCCGTATCCGAATACAGTTGCCGTCACCTTTAATACAACCATGCCCCCCTTTACGAATAAAAAGATTCGGCAAGCCTTCTCGTATTCGATTCAACGGCAGCCTCTCGTAGACGGAATCGTACAGACAGGGGTACCTGCGGCGTTTGCATGGGTTCCGCCCTCTATGCAACTCAGCGGAAATGACTATTTTCAAGAGGATGTAGACAAGGCCAAACAGTTATTGGCTGAAGGGTTGAAGGAACTGGGGCTTTCAACGATGCCGGAAGTGACATACACGTATGGTTCAGGTGACGATCGTCAGAAAAAGCTGGCTGAAGCTCTTCAGGATCAATGGAAAAGAAGTCTGGGTGTAGATGTAAAAATCAGTGGCTTGGAGGAAAAAGTTTTTTTACAAAACAAGCGCGCCAAAAACTATCAGTTTGCCTACCGCAATTGGGGTGCTGATTTTAACGACCCCATCAATTTCCTGGAAATTTTCAAGGACAAAACAGTGGGGACGAACGACGCTGCTTGGGAAAACGACAGGTACCGAGAGCTAATCGTTCAGAGTTACTTGGAAAAAGACCTGACAAAGCGTAATGCGATCATGCGTGAGGCAGAGACCATTTTAATGGAGGAAATGCCGATTGCTCCTGTGTACTATGGCGCTAGACCTTATATAAAAAATGACAAAGTCAAAGGATTTTTGATCAACCCGTTTGGTGGTAGAGATTTTAAATATACAACCATCGAACAATAAGTAAAGTCGTATAAAAGTCTTGCCGTGACCGGAAAATGGGAGAGCGGCAAGGCTTTTTTTGGTTCCCTTCGGTTGACTAACTTGCGTGTAATTCAGACCCGCCAATGAAATACTATAGCTATCCAACACAGGGGAAAAGAGGGATGGATATATGATCTCGGCCAAAGAGCGAGAACGCATTCTCAATCAAATGAAACGGGATGAGAGTAAGATTGTCAACATCGTCCTAAACGACGCCAATCAGGTTGCGGGTGAAATTGAAAAAGCCAACCACCAAGGCATTTTCCTGGTGGATGGCCGGTATTACGGGTACGAGGACATCAAAGAAATCAATGGCTCGTAATGGTTACAGACGGGGAGGTGGGAAGAAGTAGCGCAAGGCGTCAGGAAGCTCTTTTTGCCACAAACCCCAGACGTGATTCCCTGGTTTTTCTCGATACGACAAGGTTGCTTGTTTGTCCTCAAGAATCTGTTTTGCCTCGCGATTCCATTGCACGAAATCGAAGGTGCCCGCACTTGTTTCCACTGCAGTCTCATCGAGGCCAACGACCATCCAGATTCGCAGCCAGGATAGGCTGGACTGCTTCAAAAGCGGATCGAGTGTCGTTTGGAAAAACGCCCCTGACAGCGCGAGTACTTGTGGAAAGAGGTCGGGGTGTTCCAATGCGAGATGCAAAGAAACGGTTCCGCCCAAAGAATCTCCTGCCAGTATTCGTGAAGCAGGATCACGGCGCACAGGATAACGCTCCTCTATGTAAGGAATCAGCTCTTCGGTGAAAAAACGCTGATAGGCTGCATTTCTCGACCCCGCTGGAGAATACTCGCTCGTGCGTTTGTTGCGATCGACTGAGACACCGACGACGATGTAGGGTTCGATACCTTCTTCCAGAATCAATTGATTGGAGATGGTCGCGATTCGCCCCATCGTAAAGAAGTCGTTCCCATCCTGGCAATACACAACAGGGTAAGAAAGAAGCTCATTGTACCCCGGCGGTAGGTATACTTTGACCGAGCGGGGAGTGTCCACGTGGATGCTGGGCACTTCTTCTTTTATTATGGTTCGCTTTACATAGTCAGACATCGATTCACACTCCCTGTTTGCTCAAATGAAAAACTAAGCCTTGAAAAAAACTGATACAGCTTATATAGTAAATGATAACAGAGAGGAAATAAACCCTGTAATATCAATACTGTAACACATTAAACAGGTATTTTGACTGCAATATAACAGGGTGTTGCAAACGGCGCTGTAAGCCCTTTCTTGCACCATGCAACTTTCTTCTGGTTTTTATCAGGGTCACTTCCGCCACGTATGGCAATCGTCGCTCATCGAGCAGATGCTCAGATTGAGGCGACAAAGGGCAACGCGGGAAAAGGAAGCCCCTTATTCTAGTGACGAGGTGAATGTGATGAGCGTATCCACTGCTGTTGAACAAACAGAGAACAACGCCCCGCTGCAAATTCTTGCCCCGGATGGTACGGTTGTTCGTCCTGACTTGATGCCTAAGCTCTCCGATGATGAATTGCGTGAACTGATGCGTAAAATGGTATTTACCCGTGTATGGGACCAACGCGCAATCAGCTTGAACCGCCAAGGTCGTCTTGGTTTCTATGCACCAGTAGCTGGTCAAGAAGCAAGCATGATCGGTTCCGAGGCTGCACTTTCCAAAGAGGACTTTGTCCTGCCTAGCTACCGTGATATTCCACAAATGGTATGGCATGGATACCCTATGCACAAAGCATTCCTGTACTCCCGCGGACACATCGAGGGTGGCAAGATTCCTGAAGGTGTAAACGTATTGATGCCACAAATCATCATCGCAGCTCAATGTACACAAGCAACAGGTGTTGCAATGGGTTACAAGCTGCGCGGTGAAAAGAAAGTGGCGATCAACTACTTTGGTGACGGTGCGACCTCCCAAGGTGACTTCTACGAGGGTATGAACTTTGCAGGGGTATACAAGCTGCCTGTTATCTTCTTCTCTCAAAACAACGGTTATGCGATCTCCCTGCCGTTCGAAAAGCAAACGGCTTCTGAAAATATCGCAGTCAAAGCAGTTGCGGCTGGTATTGCTAGCGAGCGCGTGGACGGTATGGATATTCTCGCCGTTTACTATGCGGTTCAACAAGCAAAAGAGCGCGGCGTGAATGGCGAAGGTGCGACTCTGATCGAAGCAATGACGTACCGTTATGGTCCTCATACCATGGCTGGTGATGACCCAACTCGTTACCGTACAGGTGAAGAGCAAAGCGAGTGGGAGCTGCGCGATCCATTGATCCGCTTCCGCAAGTTCCTCGAAGCAAAAGGTCTCTGGAGCGAAAAAGACGAAGAAGCTGTCATCGAAGAAGCGAAAGCAGCAGTTGCGGACGCAATCAAAAAAGCGGACGAAACACCTAAGATGAAAGTTAGCGAACTGATCGATGTAATGTTTGAGACACTGCCGCCTGCACTCGAAGAGCAAAAGGCAGAATTCCTGGCGAAGGAGTCGAAATAAGCCATGGCACAAATGACAATGGTTCAAGCCATTACGGATGCAATGCGCGTAGAGTTGAAGCGCGATGAAACCGTTCTTGTCTTCGGTGAAGACGTAGGTAACAACGGCGGGGTGTTCCGTGCAACAGAAGGTCTGCAAGCTGAGTTCGGCGAGCAACGCGTTTTCGATACACCGCTCGCTGAGTCCGGAATCGGCGGTTTGGCTGTTGGTCTTTCCGTAAACGGCTTCCGTCCAGTAGCAGAAATTCAGTTCTTTGGTTTCGTATTTGAAACGTTCGATGCAATTGCATCTCAAGCTACTCGTATGCGTTACCGTTCCGGCGGTCGCTTCACGAGCCCAGTTACATTCCGCTCCCCATTTGGTGGCGGTGTGAAAACGCCTGAGCTGCATGCTGACTCTTTGGAAGGCTTGATGATGCAAACTCCGGGTCTGAAAGTGGTTATCCCTTCCAACCCGTATGATGCAAAAGGATTGTTGATCTCCGCGATTCGCGACAACGATCCAGTTGTATTCCTCGAGCACATGAAGCTGTACCGTTCCTTCCGTCAAGAAGTTCCAGAAGGCGAGTACACAATTCCACTCGGTAAAGCAAACGTAGTAAAAGAAGGTAGCGATGTTACCATCATCACCTATGGTGCGATGGTGCATACCAGCTTGAAAGCAGCAGAAGAAATCGAGAAAGCGCGTGGAGCAAAAGTAGAAGTAATCGACCTGCGCACCATCAGCCCACTCGATATCGATACCATCGTGGATTCTGTGAAGAAAACAAATCGTGCGATTGTGGTTCAAGAAGCACAAAAAACGTCTGGTGTTGCGGCAGAAATCATCACGCAAATCAACGAGCGTGCGATCCTGCACCTCGAAGCACCAGTGCTGCGTATTACAGCACCAGATACCGTTTACCCGTTTGCACAAGCAGAAGATGTATGGCTGCCTGACGTAAAACGCGTAGTGGATGGTCTGACTCAAGTCCTCGATTTTTAATTGAGAAACGGACATAATGGCGGAAAAGTTGAAAGCTTTCCGCCTTCTTTTGGGAAATATAGGCTTACTACTATGGCGAAGTGTTATAAGGAGGAGATACTGTGAGTCGTTTTACATTCAGACTCCCGGAGCTCGGCGAGGGTATCCATGAAGGCGAAATCGTCAAATGGCACGTACAGCCCGGAGATTCCGTAGAAGAAGACCAAGTCATCATGGAAGTACAAAATGACAAGGCGGTTGTAGAAGTACCATCGCCTGTTAAAGGGAAAGTTATCGATCTGAAAGTAACGGAGGGTACGGTTTCTGTAGTCGGCGATCCACTGATCGAGTTTGACGTAGAAGGCGAAATTCCGAACCTGCCAGACCATGGTCATGGCGATTCCCACGCTGCTGAAGCGGCACCAGCGCCTCAAGCTGCAGACAAAATGGAGCCAGGCTGCGACATTGGTTCCCAAGTGAGTGCAAATGCGAACCAAACTTTGGAAACGCCAATGGCACAAGCAACGGCAACAGCAGTAGCGGCACCAATTGACCGTAAGCATGTGTTGGCTACCCCTTCGGTTCGTAAATACGCTCGCGAAAAAGGCGTTCAATTGGCTAATGTACCTGGTACAGGCAAATTGGGTCGCATTACACGCGAAGACGTAGATCGCTTCGTATCTGGCGGAGCAGCAGCACCAACCGCAGTGGCAGCTCCAGTAGCAACTGAGGCTCCTGCAGCAGCAGCTACAGGTGTAGCACAAGCAGCAGCGGCTCCAACTGTTCACCACGCACCTACAGCAGGCGAGCTGGAAGAGCGCGTTCCGCTGAAAGGTATGCGTAAAGCAATCGCGAAAGCAATGGTGAAATCTGCATACACAGCACCACACGTAACAATCTTCGACGAAGTGGATGTTACAGCACTTGTTGCGATGCGTAAAGATGCGAAGCCACTTGCTGAAGAGCGTGGTGTGAAGCTGACTTACCTGCCTATGATCGTGAAAGCAGTTGTAGCTGGTCTGAAGAAATTCCCAGAACTCAACGCTTCTATCGACGATGAAAAACAAGAAATCATCTTCAAAAAGTACTACAACATCGGTATCGCTACCTCGACAGAAGACGGTTTGCTTGTTCCAGTTGTGAAATCCGCTGACAGCAAATCCATCTTCCAAATCGCAGGTGAAATCGGCGAGCTGGCGAAGAAAGCACGTGACCGCAAAGCGACTGCTGACGAGTTGAAAGGTTCTACTTTCAGCATCACAAACATCGGTTCTGCGGGCGGTATGTTCTTCACGCCTATCATTAACTATCCAGAAGTAGCTATTCTGGGTGTTGGCCGCATTAGCGAAAAGCCGATTGTGAAAAATGGAGAAATCGCGGTAGGTCAAATGTTGCACCTGTCCTTGAGCTTTGACCACCGCTTGGTTGATGGCGAACCTGCACAGCGTTTCGTCAACTACGTGAAGCAGCTCCTCGAAAACCCAACGCTGCTCGTCATGGAGGGATAAGAGACAATGGTAGTAGGTGAATTTACTACAGAGGTTGATGTACTCGTAATCGGTGCCGGTCCAGGTGGATATGTTGCAGCGATTCGTGCAGCTCAACTTGGTAAAACAGTAGCAGTCGTGGAAAAAGCTGAGCTGGGCGGTGTTTGCCTGAACGTAGGTTGCATCCCTTCCAAAGCAATGATCCACGCTGCACACACATATGAGCACACACAGCATACAGAATCCATGGGTATCACCATGGAAAATGTAAAAGTGGATTTTGCCAAAGTACAAGAGTGGAAAAGCGGCATCGTGAAGCAACTGACTGGTGGTGTAGGCTCCCTCTTCAAAGGCAACAAAATCCAGGTAATCCCTGGTGAAGCGCTGTTCGTAAGTGAAAATGAAGTACGTGTATTCCACGGTTATGATGTCAACCGTTATCGCTTCCAGCATTGCATCATTGCAACTGGTTCGCGTCCAATCGAGTTGCCTGCATTCCCGTTTGGCAAACGCGTAATGTCTTCTACAGAAGCGCTGTCCTTGACTGAACTGCCGAAGAGCCTCGTGGTAATCGGTGGCGGATACATCGGTATCGAGCTTGGTACAGTATTCGCGAAGTTTGGTACAAAAGTTACGATTTTGGAAGGTTCCGATCAAATCTTGCCAGGATTTGAGCCAGACATGCCGCGTTTGGTGGAACGCAAGCTGAAAAAGCTCGACGTTACCATCCATACAAAAGCATTGGCACAAGGAATGGAAGAGACAGAAAACGGCGTGATCGTGACTGCAGAAGTAAAAGGCGAGCAACAAAAAATCGAGGCGGAATACGTGCTCGTAACTGTTGGACGCCGTCCGAATACAGATGAACTCGGTATTCGCGACATCGGCATGAACGTGACTGACCGTGGGTTGATCGTTGTTGATAAGCAAGGCCGCACGAGCATTCCTAACGTGTACGCGATTGGGGATATCGTAGCAGGTCCTGCATTGGCTCACAAAGCTTCCTACGAAGGTAAGGTTGCTGCTGAGGCGATTGCTGGCCATTCGGCAGAAGTAGACTACAAGGCAATTCCAGCGGTTGTATTCTGCGATCCAGAAATCGCAAGCGTAGGAATCAATGAGAAAGAAGCAAAAGAAAAAGGCATCGATTACATTGTAGGTCGTTTCCCATTCGCAGCAAACGGTCGCGCTCTGTCTGTAAATGCAGGCGAAGGCTACGTGAAGCTGATTGCAGAAAAAGAAACGAATCTCGTATTGGGTGCGCAAATCGTTGGTCCAGAAGCATCCAACATCATCGCAGAGATCGGTTTGGCGATCGAAATGGGCGCAACACTCGAAGATATCGAGCTGACCATCCACGCACATCCAACACTGGGTGAAGTAACAATGGAAGCTGCTGAATTGGCTCTGGGTCGTCCGATCCACGTTATGAAATAAGAAGTGGAAAAAGCCTTGTGCCGGAAAATGGGTACAAGGCTTTTTCTTCGACATCTTACCCTTTCCACCTGTTCTGAAATAATGTAAAATAGTGGGAGACAACGTTAGGTGGGGGTCTACAGCATGGAAACAATGAGTAAGATGATTGATGACTTGCGACTAAAGCTAGAGCGCGCAGCAAAAGATGCAGGTTACAATTTTCTTGACCCTGAAATCGTGAGAATCAGTCAACAATTAGATAAATTGATTGTCGCACATATGCAACATGAAAAACGCCCTTCATGAGGGCGTTTTTCGTTGAGGGGGAACTTCCGAGATGGAATACAGCAAATGGGCATTCCAACCCTTTTTCGTAAGCGTGGGTTCTTGGGCATAATAATAGCTAGGATAAAGAATGAGATGCTGTGCATCGTAGCTTGGACCATTACTCGGACAGGTGAGCTGATGAGTTTCTGTGTCATAGGTAATTGCGGGAGAAATGGTTTGAAGATAGGTAGTAAGGGATTCGATTCCTTGTAAAGAGTAATAAATCCGTTCTGCTTCACGTACGAATTTTGGAGCAATCGCCTCCCAATTCGCCTCAAAAAATAACTGCCAATAAGATGAAACGAACAGGCTGAAACGGCCTTTCACATAATCGGCATCCTCTTCTAAATCGAAGGCAACCACAGGAGCATCGTGATGGGATATCCACTCCTCCAGGATCGGTTTCATGCTACGCACAAAATGATCGGTGGGAAGTGTTACGAAGTACTCATATTGATCATCGACAGCCATCACACCTTTTGTATGTAGGGGGTCAAATGAGTCTGGGATCCCATATCGAAAGAGGGGAACAAAATAACCCCATTCTTTTAAAAGACGGGCTGACTCAAACTGCTCTACCTTTTCTTCGGTCCAATACGCAAATCGCTCGGGAGGTGTCTCTTGGGCAAGTGTGTACAGACTAGCAGCCATCTCGTACAGCGGAGAAACACTATAGCTGATCAAATTGGAAAGAGGGCTTTGATTGCCCGGAAGTGGAATGGTGATCATCTTCACTTAACCTCCATCAAGGATACTAAATTTATCATAGTGCATCCTTGTAGGACAATTCAATCTTTTTCGATGTAAAAAAAAGGAAAAGGCAGTGGCACCCGACTGCAATGGAGCCGGGTGCCATACATTATCCTTCGCGTGTTTGAATGGAGCGCGAATGATTTTGCTGCTTCACTTTTTTAGAGCCGGGCTGGGGTTCGCCAGTCTGTTCCAGAGGTCGAGCTACATTATTGTAAGTTTGATGCGGATTTTCATCAAGAATATGGTCCTTTTCCATAAAATCAACTCCTTCTTTACCTAGTTTGGCGTAAACACATGATGACGAATCATAGGAAATGCTGGTATTCTATAGTGAGGTTGTTCCAAACACGTATGGTGAGGAAGCATGTCCACATATTAGAAGGAATTGATATGTTGTCAAAATGACAGAATGGCACGATACTGTTTATAGAACATAATATTTATTATGTAAATAATAAACGAGCTCTGCTGGTCTGGAAGGAGCGAGAACTATGCCGGTCTTAATCGCCCCCGTATTCAATTCAACAACAGCTCAGCCCGTTCGGATCGATTTGCCTAATTCGTACACGCTCATATCAGGCGCAAAGAGACCATATGAGATCGCATCTCGTTTCTTACGTAATGAGATGGACGAGAACAAGCGAACCTTTGATTTGCGTGTAGATCCCAACAGTTTATTTTTAGTCGCGGATCACGAAGAGATGAAAGTAACGGATGATCGGGTGTGGATTGAAGAAATCGAAAGTAAGTTGAATCTAGCTTCCACAACGGGGACTTGTTCGATTCCTTACATCATCACCGTCAATGGCAATATGTATGGTATTACGTATTTGAAGCGATCGCTTGATGGGGACAAGTACACATTTGATGATGAAGCGGCGGGCATTTTTACTTCATTAGTCGAACAGAAGCTGCCATCCCTTGCTTTTCGTCGCTATGCGCTTTCGCTGGAGAAGAAAAACTACGAGGATCAGTTGTTGGATCTGTGGATAGCATTGGAATCGTTGTTCGTTCCCGACGGCAAAAAAGGCGAAATTACCTATAAATTGCGTGTACGAATGGCGTACTATTTTGGAGATACCGCCTTGCAGCGTGAACGGATTGCACAGTTTGTAAAAAAATCGTACAATCATCGCTCAGAGATTGTGCATAGCGGCAAGTTGTTCGGTGACAAGCTGGCTACTGAAGTCACTATTCTGAGGGCGATGACACGAGCCGCGATCTTGAACATCGCCGGGGAAAGTATCAACCTTCAGGATATGCGTGTCCGGCTAGACGAATTGGTATTTACGGGCGAATCTTATGTGGCAAGGTACGCGCCTACTTTTTTTGAAAGAATTTTGTTGTAAGCCTCATAGAGGAAACAGATCAGGAGGAAGAATAGAGCATGAGTGTTTTGATTGTAGAGAATTTGTCCCATGGTTTTGGGGATCGTGTTTTGTTTCGCGATGTGTCTTTCCGTTTGCAACCGAATGACCGTGTAGGACTCGTAGGCGCAAATGGTACCGGAAAATCTACGATGATGGGGATTTTGACAGGCCAAAACTTGCCTGATAACGGGCGGATTGAATGGATGCCCAAAATCGAATACGGATATTTGGATCAGCATACCAAGCTGCAAGCTGGCAAAACGATTCGCGACGTACTCAAGGACGCCTTCCTGCCGCTGTTGGAGCAAGAGGCTGAACTGATGACGATTGGTGAAAAGATGGCCGAGGCAACGCCAGAGGAACTGGAAGAATTGCTGGAGCGCATGGGCGAAATTCAAGACAAGCTGGAAACAAGCGGCTTTTATTTGATCGATGCAAAAGTAGATGAAATCGCTAACGCTCTGGGTTTGAGTGCAATCGGTTTGGAACGTGACGTTGCATCCCTCTCTGGTGGTCAGCGTACCAAGGTTCTTTTGGCAAAATTGCTGCTGGAAAAACCTACTGTTCTTTTGCTGGATGAGCCGACGAACTACTTGGATGAAGAGCATATCGTGTGGCTGAAAAACTACTTGAAGGAATATCCATATGCCTTCATGCTGATTTCCCATGACACGACCTTCATGAACGAAGTCGTGAATGTGATTTATCATTTGGAATTTACCAAGCTGAATCGTTACACAGGGAACTACGAATCCTTCCTGGCACAGTCTGAGATGAAACGCAGTCAGCACTTTGACGCATTTGAGAAGCAGCAGGAAGAAATCGCAAAAATGGAAGACTTTATTGCGCGCAATAAAGCACGTGCGTCTACTACTGGTCGCGCGAAGAGCCGTCAAAAGCAGCTCGATAAAATGGATCGCATCGACAAGCCGGAAACGGCTGCGAAACCTTCGTTTATCTTCAAAGAATCACGAGCAAGTAGCCGTTTTGTCATCGAGGCTGAAAACCTGGAGATCGGATATTCTCATGCATTGCTGCCGAAGCTTAGCGTGAAGCTGGAGCGCGGTGAAAAAGTTGCGATTGTCGGCATGAACGGTGTCGGTAAGTCTACTTTGTTGAAAACGTTGCTGGGTGTGATTCCTCCGCTGGGTGGAAAGCTGGAAAAAGGCGATTTCCTCCATCCTGCTTACTTCGAGCAAGAAGTAAAAGCGAAGCCAATTACTGCACTCGATGATGTATGGAATGAATTCCCTTCCATGAATAACCATGAGGTTCGCGGAGCGCTGGCACGTTGTGGTTTGAAAAATGAGCATATCAATCGTAACTTAAACGCTTTGTCCGGGGGCGAGCAAGCAAAAGTTCGTCTCTGTAAATTACTGCAACGCGAAAGCAACTGGCTGGTATTTGACGAGCCGACGAACCACTTGGATGTCGTCGCCAAGGAAGAACTCAAACGCTCCTTGAAGGAGTTCAAAGGGACCGTCCTTCTCGTATGCCACGAACCTGAATTTTATGAGGATTGGGTTACACAGACGTGGGATGTTGAAAAATGGAGCTTGGAGCAGGCAAAAACACCGATTAAATTGTAAAAGCAAAAACAGGCAGCCACCATTAGGTGAGACTGCCTGTTTTTTATGTGAGCGACGCATTTCGCATACGGATCATGGAATAGTGCAGACTGCTTTGTAACAGTGAATCTCGAAGCGGGGACAGTGAAGGAGTGATTCTCAATTCAATATCCGCTTGGCTAAGGCAGTGCACGAGGTCACCTAATGGCCTTATGTCTAGTGGTGTAACGGTTTCCTTTGACAAATAGTAGCCCGCGTCTTCGTCCCAGCAATAAAAAGATTCTGGAGAGAAGGTATATTCATATAGTTTTGTTTGTGTAAGTACCGGATACCATTTGCTTTCGATAGCCATAACCATTTTGGCGCTCGTCAAGCCAAGAAAGCGCTCGACGTCAGCTAAATCGGAATCCGATTTTTTGTAAAAGCAAATCCTCGGGCAATCTCGCGGTAAATAATACATCGGTGCTCGTGCTTCATCAATCGCCCAAACAGCCGGAGCAAGTGTGGGATGGGAGGGATGTGCGCGCGGCTGAAAAGTCGTAATGGTGGGGTCTTCACTGTAATGAAACAACTTGTCCAACAATCTTAAACCTCCTCGCAATCATCTCAGCCCTTCTTTAAAAAACAGCCCACGCATTTGGCAAATAGCGGCCTCGATGATAGGGAGAAGATGTTTTTGTGATGGCCTCACCATTGTGCAGCATCATGGAGCTGGAACCACCGTCCATGGCCATTGCTGTAACCACACCGCGCTCAGCCAATACTTCCGCCATGTCGTTCATGCTTGCCCCGATAGAATGCCCGGGTTGGCGACCGTCAATGACAGCAAATACGATCGTCCCGTCCTCTTTTTGTCCAATTGCGGTACGAGGTTGAATACCCCAGCTTTTGGCAGGCTTACCTTCAAACATATTTTTCCCGTTTACAATCAACTGCGGCCGGAAGCTCACAGCGTCTCGTACGCCCATCTTTACGAGTTGTTCAGCCGAGTAGCTACCTGTAATCAGTTTACCGTCATAGGTAAGCCCTAATGCGGTTTCTCCGCTTCTCGGGTTGTAGCCTTGCAAAATCTTTCCGTCGTGGATGACGACGCCGTAGGCTCGCGCTCCTTTGCCGTAGCCGTCTGGGTCGGCGAATCCACTCGCATTGACAATCCCGATGGCTCCTGTTTTCTTCACAAACTCATCTAGCAAATCTCCACGGTCCTTGCGATTCGTGACGACGAGTCGTACTCTGCTCGGGTCGCTAATGTACATGATTTTTCCTTTAAAGTAATAACTGCCTTTCGAGATGTCAATTTCCTCAATCTCGATTAGCTCCTTTGGTTTCTCAGGGAGTGTAACGGTTACCAGATTCGATTTTGGCGGAACAGGAGGTCCTGCCGTGCCTATGCCTTCGGAATTGATCACGGTCGGATGTGTAATTTGCTGCCTTAGTTCTTTCAGTTTTTCATCGGGTAAAAACGTATAGGGGGCCCAGTAATCATGCTGTGTTGTCAACAAAGTGCCTGCCGCCCACTCACGTAATTCTACCCCGTTTTTCGTTCCAAATAAAAAAATAATTCCCAGTAGTGCTAAGGTTGTGCAGGTTAAGGCAGTGCCGAGCAACCATTTTTTAACCCAACGCCATGGTCTTTTGCGCTTGGCTCGCTTTCGTGTGCGAATGCGCGATAACGTTTCCATTCCATATTCACATCCATTTGACAATTTATACGAGGGTTATCATTCCTATATGAGAAGACGCATGACCGGGCAAAAGGTTTCAGGAAAATAATATGTGATCACCCTGGTCAAAATAAGGTCAGGAGGTGATAGGTGTGCGTGACTATGATGAGGCGTTTCAAAAGGAAGTAGAGGAGTACATGGAAAGTCCAAAAGGGACACGTAACCAAACCACCAGCCGGGACCGTCAAGACCAGGGTGAGAAGCAGGAAACCCGTTTCGATTCCAATAACGGGTAAGAAGGAAGGTCAGGCGAAGTCCATTGCGGATTTCGCCTGTTTTTATCTATCTCCGATGGACCTTACCTCACGAGGACTGGCTTACCTCTGTTTTCTACCTGCAAAGTGTGGTAAGCTTACCCAATGCACGAATTTATGCCAGGAGGGTTTTTGTGAGCACCACGTTTGCAGATTTACAAATTAGCGCACCGCTGTTGACTATATTGCGAGAGCGAAAAATGGAAACACCGACACCTGTACAGAGTGAAGCCATCCCGTTGATTATGGCTGGTCGAGACGCTTTGATTGAATCGCCGACAGGGACAGGCAAGACGTTTGCTTATCTATTGCCGATTTTATCGAAAATCAATATGGAGCAAAAAGATGTACAGGCCATAGTACTTGCACCGACGCATGAGCTCGTTGTTCAGATTGCGCGGGAAGCAGAAAGCCTTCTGCCGGGCAAGGACACGGCCGTGATGTCCATTATTGGTGGAGTCGATGTGAAACGCCAAATCGAGAGACTGAAAAAGAAGCCCATATTGATCGTAGCAACACCAGGAAGACTGCTGGAGTTGATTGAGCAGCGCAAACTAAAGGTCCATGAAGTGAAGACAGTTGTTGTCGACGAAGCAGACCGGATGCTGGATGCGGGCTTTGGCAAGCCAGTTCAAGAGGTCATGAAAAAGACACTGCGTGATACACAACGCCTGTTATTCTCCGCGACAATCGCAGAGGAAGTCGTACATACGGCTGAAATTTTTACAAAAGATGCTGCTGTTATTCGCGCAGCAGCACCAGAAGGCGCCGCAGGAGTAGCACACATGTACCTGGTCACCGACCCTCGTAAAAAGGTGGATACGCTCCGTCGTTTGTTGCGCCTCGTCAATGTTCGCTCCTCGATTGTTTTTGTCAATCAAATCGAAAAAGTGGACGAGATTGTCTCGAAGCTGAACTACCATCATTTGCCGTGCAGACTCCTGCACCGTGATGCTACAAAAGAAGATCGTGCCCGCACCCTGCAACAATTCCGGGATGGAGCATTCCCCGTGTTGATTACGACAGATGTATCGGCGCGTGGCATTGATATTCCAGGTGTGGAATGCATTGTTCATTACGATCCTGCATCGGATGCTGACACGTACATTCATCGCAGTGGCCGAACTGGGCGCATGGGGCGTGCCGGACTGGTATTTTCGATCATTACGACACAGGAACGTTTTATCATCCAAAAATTTTCCAAGCAAACAGGCTTGCCTATTGCTGAAAAATTCATGACGCACGGAGCACTGGAAGATCCGCGTCCTGTACGAAATCCCGCGCCAGCACAAAAGTCAGGAGCTCCTTCCAAAAATGCGAGCCCTGCAAAACGGAATCAAAATCGTGCACATAAGAAGGGCAGCTTTGGAACAAAGTAGGACAAGAAGTACACAACTTGTCTGCAGGAGGTTTCCATGCGCAAAGATCGGTTATATGAAGAGGATTTGCTGGTAAACGGCACAGTTGGTGGAGAAGTTCTGACGAAACACGAACGACAAGTGCTGCGCCAGGAAGCAGGGGAACTGAAGAAAAAGATAGAAGAGGCGAAACAAGAGCCGATTGCAGAATGAATGACGAAGAAGAGCAGGGAGAATCCGTGAAGTCTACGGATGCCCTGCTCTTTTTTCTTGGTAGTGGATCAAATAGCGGTCCAGCTCTCTGAGCCAATCATGTACGCTTTCATAAGGGGCGTCCATTTGTAACAAGCGCCTTATCATCCTGTGAATGGAAGGAGATAAAGATAGCTCCTCTTCCCAGCTTTTTTCGGGGGCGTCCGGTTCTTCTTCGTACCCGGAATAGAGCAAGAATAAAAAGAAATGCCCCAATGCATACAAATCACTGGAAGGAGCAACTTCTCGTTTCAATTGTTTTTCAGACGGGTAGGCAGAAAGAGTATCAGCTATGTAGGTCGGGCGATCACCAACGAACCGAGCGAGGCCAAAATCAATCAGATAGGGCTTGTCCTCTTTCCAGATGACGTTGGGGATGCGTACGTCGCGGTGAATCACATTTTGCTCATGGAGGTAAGCTACGAGTTCCCCGATTTGGCGAATCCATTCGGCGCATTTTTGCTCATCAGCCACGATGTTTTGATCGAACAGCATGTCTTCGAGTGTCGGGCCTGCTATATAAGTCATGACCATAAACGAGTCTTGCCGATAAGTGAAGGAATCCAGACAGCGAGGGATTTGCGGATGCGAGAGGGACATCAGCACCTTTTTTTCATACGCTTGCATGGCTTCTCCTTTTGGCGTATGACGAAGGCTTGGTTTGACTTGTTTCAGCACGACCTGATTACCTGTAGGGGTGTGCGTGGCGAGATAAGCGATCCCGTAGCTTCCCATCCCTAATACTTTTGTTATTTCATACTGACCTGTTAGGTGGCCGGGCTGATACGGTTTATCGCGTACCGTTTCGTTCCACCATGACTTCATACGAGTCCACATTGTGTGATTTTCCCCTCCTCCCTTCATCTTATCATGATTTGAAAAAGCTGACCTTTTTTTCAATAGGTTTGCTATAATCAGTTCGTTACATGCAGACAGGAGCGAAGGGTATGAATTTTACAATTGACTGGTTATCCTTTTATCTAATGGAACAGCCTGAAGAAGAGGATGGCATTAAACAAGTGCGGATGACGCGCTATTTGAGCCATGATGAATATCAGAAAAGCGAACTGAAAGATTTTCTCGATGGGGAATTCGCTCGGATTGCGAAAAGAAAAGTCGAGATGAATCCGAAGACAGAAGGCACGCCGACAAAACTGGGTCAATTTGTGCTGGAGCCTGGACATCCATTGGACTCGAACCCCAACTATGCTCTCTTGAATCGATTGCTGGCAGCGGAAACGTCAGGGGAGAGCAAGGAGCCCTGTCAGGAGCTGATTCAGTCGTATTTGCGAACCTCTCAGGTGAGAGGCGGAGTCATGATTGTGGTCCGGACGAGGCTAGAGCTGATTGACGAGCGCTATGTCTTTATTTTAAAATGCGATTTCGAACAAAAAACAGCGGTCATTACAGATGAGAAGAGCCTCATATCGAATGTACGCATGGCGATCAATGCCAAAAACATGAAATCGCTAATGTATCCGTATATGATCGAATCGGGGATGAATGACCCGTATCACGTGAAAATTCATCAGTTTTCTCATGCGCGGTATTTCGAGGAATTTCTGCGTTTTATCGAGTATCCGCAAACGATGACCCAGATCGTCTCCGAGGAAGTTATTTCATTGGCGAGACAGCACATCGAATATACGTATCCCGAAGAGTCCGAAGAGCGGGTACGGGAAGAGGAAGCAATCGAACTCATTGCTGCAAGTCCTAAGCGGGAGCTCGCAGAAAAATGGGAGCATGAGACCGTGATGGAAGCGATGCAAATCATTACAGATCGCCAACCAGAGGTCGAGCTGAAGTTCAAGCTGGATCATATGCAGATCCGCACATTATTGGCCGATTACGGAACCAGCCTGCATATCGCGAAAGTGAACGGGCGTTATTTGGTGCTACTAGAGGGCGAGCAGCTACAGTTCGAGCGTGGTATGTCCCCTGTGGAGTTTTTAAAGCCAAAGGCATTGACGGATATCGTGAAAGAAATCGAAGAGAGAAGCCGGAACGTTGCATATAACCCAGTAAGCACGCCAACGGAGGATGATGATAATCCGCCTTGGTAATAAACGAAGGGAAGGGAGTGATGGAGTTTGGATCGACAACTACGAGTAAGCGACCAGGAGCATAACATTTATCCGGTTTTGCGCCATGCCTCTATGATCAACAAGTACCCGGAGCGGTGGGTGATGAAGGAGCATACAGCTGATACGTACGTACTGTACGCCTTAGATCAAGGCGAAGGTTACGCATTGATTGAGAAGCGGATGTTGCAGGAAGCAGGCTGGACGAGCGAGCAGCTTCATTCATACGCGATGGAAAACTTGCGAAAGCTCCCCTTTTCAGTAAAGTCACAAGAGGTAGGAGGTCAGCGCATCCACTTTATTAGTCCGACAGATGGATACGCGGCAAGCCGAATTTTGCTTGATTCATTTCTGGCGGATATGGATCAGAAGAAGCAAGGAGACTCACTTGGTGTCGCGATTCCACATCAGGATGTGCTGATCGTGGCGGATATGACAGGAGAAGCTGGGGCTCACCTGTTAGCGCGTCTCACCTATGATTTTGCATCGAAAGGGCAAGTGCCGATTTCTGTCTTGCCTTTTTACTGGGAGGAAGGGGAATTGACTCCATTTCTCGTGGTGACGCACGACTCGGGTACGAAAATTGAAAGAAAGTAGAGCAAGCGCGGGAGGCATTTTCCCGCGTTTTCTATACCGCCGGAAAATGGGAGGAAACCCTCGTATGAAAAATTTCATGATTGGTCAATATGGAGGTTTTGATCAGGCAAAATACGCACGAGATTTTAAGGAGGGCTTTTACGGAATAGAGGCATGCTTGTTTGATTCGGAGGAGGATATCCAAAACCTACAGCGTGAATCTCAAGCTAAAGGGTTTGCGACCGGTGTTCATTTTCCGCTGCGTGCAGGTCAATCTGAGCTGCGGGATGCTCTATTCATGGATGCCAATGATCAGACGAGAGCCGAGGCATTTGAAAGGATAGAGAAGGAATTGGCATTTATGGCATTCATTCGGCCGACCTATGTCTTATTCCATTATCCGAAGCCTGTCATTTTGGATGATCGCGTCGACTGGCGTGTATGGCGATTTTATGATTCGCGAGACTATGTCTGGGAGCATACCTACACGGAAGCAGAGTTTCAGTATCGTAGCGAGCAGTTGTTTGCGTGGATGGCTGAGAAAGGCAAGGAGTTTCGCTTCACGCCAGTCCTTGAATTCGATGCACTCAACCGTTATGTGTATGAGACAGAATTTTTAGAGTACTTGCTACAAAAATATTCAACGATAAAGCTCTGTCTCGATACCGGTCGCTTATTCCTTCAAGAAAAAATCGACCCGTTTTTCGATGCCCGCCACGTCATCCAAACGTATGCAAAATATGCCTGGAGCATTCATTTGAAGAGTATGAAGGTGACCGCCGGCGGGGTTGAATTCGTTCACTGTCCCGTTCTTCCTGAATGTAAACCGGAAGAAGGATGGGCTCCGATTGAGGACTACCTGACAATCATCCGGAAGGAAAACCCGAACGTAAAGATCATGTTCGAGCATCGTTCCGACCAGGTAACAGACGAACAGCTCGAGCGTTGCTATCGTTGGGTGAAGCAACTCCTGACTGAGCCTCAAGAATCCACGTCCAGTAATAACTCAATATAGCGTCCGGCATCTTGAATCAGCCAGTATGGGTACCTGGGGCCGTGTATGTACAAGTCTGTGGCGGTCACGAGCATCGTCTTCACCCGTGTTTTATCACCCATCAACTGCGCACATACCCCCATCGTCATCCACGGATATAAATCACCAGTCTGAAACGTATCAAAATGCGGGAACGCGTCCGTGATCCTTTGGTAGAGCAGTGAGGCGGTGTTGGCATCTGTCATACTGTAGACAATGGGAAACGCTTGGGAAGTGACGTCCGGGTACCATTTTCGCCAGCCGGGATACGTACGATCATACATCGCATACGACTTGCGCATCCGACTGTACATTCCTCTGATGCCTAGCTCGCAGGCTTTGGCGCGAGAAGCCGCTTCCTCGGCAGCCTCCACATCCCCAATCAACGAAAATAAATACGAAGCATCTGCCAGTCCCTTGGCCACCTCGCAATTGTCCATCAAATATTTGACCCGATACGAATGCTTCGCCCAGGTCAGACCGTCCTTCTGTTGGAGGCGGGCAACTGCTTGGAGAAGGGACAAGAGTGTAGTGTGGTTGGCATGCAGCCAGTCCATACGCCCCGTTGCTCGTATCCATTCCGCAAGCAGGCTGAAATAAGTGGTGTGGTAGCTATCTTCGCTGTCATTTGTACCGGTATCGATTTCTCTTCCTTGTTCAAGACGAAAATCATTGATATAACCGTCCGCATTCAAGTTCCGCAAATACCAATCGAGATGACCGCAAACAGCCTCTGCCTCCTTCATGCGGATGAGGGAAACAATTCCGAGGTTGGTGAAGTACGGATTGATCTGATCACGATTAGGGCCAAGGCGAAAAGTGCCGCTCGGTAATTGGCAGGATAACAAAAAACTTGTTTGATTCAACGCCATTTCTTGCATCCATTTTTCCATAAGGCTGACCTCCTCTCCAACCTACGTGATTGCTGTGACGAGTTTGACTCCATATTCGATCCATTGCAGGGAACGCACATAAGAATCACTGTCAATGGAAGACAGTGAAGCAGGTTCTTTCACGACCTCATGCCATTTATCATCTCGAAACCAATCTACCCCATCTGCGGGATCGTGTCCATAATCAGCCCATGCATCTTGAAGACGTGGGCTGTATAGCTTGGGACTTCCTTCCAGCAAATCATGTCCATCCAAGCGTAGTTGGTACTCATCTTTTGTGGTGGAAGGAATAGGATGAGGTGTGAACAAATGCGGCCAATAATCCGCTCGCGAGCCCGTATGAGGAATACGAGAGCAATAGGAGACCATTTTTTCGAAGCGAAAAGGCTCCCCAAACAATTGCTGATACAACGACTTTCCGACCTGAATGCGGTTTCTGACGTCGGGAAAATGATGAACATTCAACCCGATCAAGCTAAGTCGGCGGTCAGTAGGATGTGCTTTATAGGGAATGAGCACTTGATTCATCGAGAGAGCAGATTGAGCTACGAAAGCAAACGAAGCGAAAATACGATTCAGTGTAAACGGCTTCTGTACGACTCGTTGTTCGATATATTGCTGTTCATTAACGATGAGTGCATGGGTAAGGCGCGCACTGTCTCTGGATGCGAGGAACTCTTGCCAATACGATTGCATAAAGACGGAAACACCAAGTGGCGCCAAAAGCTTTGTTAAATCTGTCCCCGTTCGTTTCATCTCCGCATACAATAGTAATTGTGGATAGGCATCGTGAAAAATCAGCCAGTTACATCTTTCCAAGAACCAAAAAAAGGGCTCGATCGCTTGTGCATCCATGATAAGCGGTAGCCATTCTCCTTTTAAATCGGTCATGTTCCACCCGCCATTTCGTGAGACCAAATGGGCCAATAACGCCCAGTGAACCTCTTGGTGCTCGAGATAAAAGGCGAGGTATGCTTGTGTACGGGTGACATTGTTGCGATTGGCTTTGGCTGTTGCTTGTCTGATTTGAGCAACCAGGTTCTGCGCGGCAATTTTCGTTACTGTCGAATCTGTCATGGTTATGGGTAGCTCCTTGTTATTTTTACATTGAAAAAAGCAGGTCCATTGGGCGACCCGCTTTTTACTCAACCAATCATTTCTAGTACGAGAAGCCGAACCAGTAGTTTTTCCTTGGCTTCCTCCCACGTATTCGCAAAAATGACAACGTGCTCCGATTGGAACTCCGTTTCAGCGACAAAAATCCCATTTTGTTCGTAGATGTTCATAGATGATCGTCCTTTCTGATGCCTTTCAAGCATTGTATGCTATCATGTAAGAGATGATGCATCCAGCATGCTGGAAAATCATGAGAAGGGTGGCACCAAACATGATAGTAAAAGTGACAAAAGAGGCAGTAGAACGCATAGCTAGTACAGACAAGCCCGTTCGGATTAACGGTGAGCTAGTCGGAGGCTGCGGGATGAATGTAGAGTATGCGTTGTGGTGGGATACTCAAGGTCCAGAAGATGAAGTCTACCAGGTCGATTCTTTGACGTTTCTGATAGATCGCGAAACCATTGCCTATATCGGGTCTGATCTGCTGACGATTGATTATCGTGCGCAACAAGGCTTTCGCATGGTTACGCCACAGCAAATTTTGGCCTATGGTCTTCAGTTGAAAGAGCGCTGGAGCTAATCACTTCGGGAAAAATTGCAAAATAAAGGCGAGAATACCTGCTGCAATTAAAGGGCCGACCGCAACTCCACGGAAAAAAGTGACACCCGCGATTGTACCTAGCAGCAAGCCAGTAACGATCAATGGATTTTGGGTCATCAAGACCGTTCCCTTTCCCGCCAGGTAAGCCACAAACATACCGACGGCGACGGCCAGTAACGAATGCCAATTCGTGAAAATCTCCAAGATGGAGGAAGGATTGATTTTGCCGCTTGCAAGCGGAGTCATGATGCCAACCGTCAGTATAATGATCCCGAGCTGTAGTCCATGCTGCTCGAGCAGTGGAAAATATCGGTCCAACGACAGGAGTCTCATAAGAAGAAGGAGAGCGACAGCAATGGACACAGTTGCGTTGTTTCCAATGACACCAAGTGCTAAAAGGATTAAGAGAATGATACTAATCCAGTCCATAAGTATTGGTCGCTCCCTTTCGTTTTTGTTAGTATATCCATGTGAAAGCAGCTTGTGCCGGACGGATAAAATTCTAACTGAAATGGAGGGGGAGATTCATGAAGAGTCGATTGCCAGCCATAATAACCGGACTCATTCTGATCTTTGTCCTAATCGGATTCGGAACGGTTCAGGACTTCATGCCTTTTCTCCAAAAAGCCTCGTCTGCACCTGAGTCAGGACAATCCCTTACGCCGCTAAACAACACAACAACAAAAGGTGAGCGTTCGAATAAGGCGGAATTTTCACGCTTTCATAAGCCTGACCGCTCAACTGAGCTTGCCTCCTATTACGATCGGCATCTCGCCATGAAGGATGGGAAAGTATATGGCTGGACTGGCAATGAAAAGCCGAAGCTTATGCTTGACAACGCCATACAAGTAGGCGTAAGTGATCAAGTGAGCTACGCCTTATTGTCTTCCGGTACGCTAGTTTCGTGGACGGATGAAGTACGAGATGCCAAGGAGGTTACGCGCGATGTTTCCTTCTTCTCCGCTGGAAAAACCGGATTGTTCGTGATTAGAAAAGACGGAAGCCTGTGGAGATATGCAGCCCCGGATCAAGAGGGGGTTCAAATTGCTTCTGGAGGCATTGCGTACGCGAGCATTGGGGACGGAGCAGACTATTACATAACGGAGCAAGGACACGTATTCGTGAAAGGTCTTGCCCACAGAGGTCAGTACGGAGATGGCCGTCTGGAGAGTACGCCAGATTATATGAAGGTCGCTGAGGATGCCGTCCAGGTCAAAGGGCACACCGGTCATGCGATCCTCTTGAAAAAGAATGGAGACGTGCAAGGTACGGGGGGCAATATTTTCGGACCGCTCAGCACGCACGGACTCGGTGACAAAGCGACAACTTGGGGGACAATTTTCCACGATGCCAAGATGGTTGCTACTGGCGCATCGCATTCGGCGGCAATCCGGAACGATAATACGTTGTGGCTATGGGGGAAAACGGTAGGTACGACCCCTGTCCAAGTGATGGAACGAGTCGTTGCAATTGCAGCAGGAACAGACGTAACGATAGCGAAAACCGAGGATGGGCGCATTTGGTTCTGGAAGCTCGGCGAGAAGCCAAAGATTTGGTTAGAGTAATAAAAAAATAGACCTCATTGAATTGAGGTCTAACAAGCTCCTTACATTAATCAAACCACAGTTCCAGCATTCCTACTGGAAAACCTGTTTGTTCGTCCGAATCAGGGAAACGTCCCCAAGCAAAGACGCCGTTGAAATAATCAATTGTAAACGGCTGATCGTAGTCTGGCACGCTGTATTTGCTGCCGATTCGGAACTCACCCGTTCCTAAATAGTACGATTTCGCCATGAAGTACTTTTGTGTAATGATCGCAAGCTGTGAGTGATCACCAAGCTTCTTTTTTTCTTTCGCTTCGACGTGCAGGCGCTCCATTTCCTCCTGCAGCTCGGCGAGTGTCATTTGACTGTACAAACGCAACGGACTGCCCCCTTTCCATACAGGTATATTGTAGCAAAAGACAAGGGAAAAGGCGATGGATGCAGAATCCCTAAGGGAACGAAAGGGGAGTCGTTTCGAAAATGACACGTTTTGATTTGCATGGAAAGAAAGCAATTATAACAGGTGCTGGAAGAGGGATTGGGAAGGCACTGGCGTTGGGAATCGCAGAAGCGGGTGCCAAGGTTGCGGTAGTCTCGCGAACAGCTTCTGATTTGCAAGAAGTGGTATCGGAGATTGAAGCAAAAGGCGGAGTGGCTTTCCCCGTCGAGGCTGACTTGACTGTGTCTGATGCAGCGGAACGTATTGTGAAGCAAGCTGTCGAAGGATTAGGGGGTGTTCATATCCTGATCAACAATGCAGGTATGAATATCCGCAAAAAAGCTCATGAGGTAACGGAAGAAGAGTGGGACAGAGTAGTGGATTTGAATTTGAAAGCAGCATTTTTCATGAGTCAAGCTGCTGGCAAATACATGTGCGAGCAGCGCTATGGCAGAATCGTCAATATCGCTTCGGTCGCGGGTGTAGTAGCGCTTCGTACGGGTGTCGCGTATGGTGCCAGCAAAGCGGGGCTCATCCAGATGACAAGGGTGCTGGCATTAGAATGGAGCAAGTTTGGCGTCAACGTAAATGCGATCGCACCGTGGTATTTTCGTACGCCACTGACAGAGAGCTTGCTTAGCGACGAAGCGTTCGTCCAAGAGGTGTTGCAGCGAACCCCGAGTGGCCGAATCGGGGATGTCGAGGACTTGGTAGGACCAGCGATTTTCTTGTCCTCTGATGCAGCTTCATACATATCGGGCCAAACCATTTCGGTTGATGGCGGCATGTCTATATACGGGTTTGATAAAAAAAGGGGCATTCCCAGTTGGGAATGCCTAATTATTGGGGGCGATTGAGAAAAAGAACGACTGATTGTTCTATGACTGGTTTGCTCTCACCCAAAACAGTCAATCAATCAAAGCTATTAGCGTAGGCATACTCAGATTGAATGATCGATCTAAACATGCTTACGTTAAAAAGTCATCCAAAGAAGATAATCGAACTTTTTCTCAATGCGTTGAAAAAGTGCTTACACCTACAACATAGCAAGTAAAAGTAAAGTATCAATTAAATAAAAATAAAGCATTATTAAATCTTTTATCTGTAAGTAACTTGTTAACGAGCAAAACGATGGTTACCGATTTCTACCGTTACAGGGCGTGACCAAATCCATTTCGATGTAGCCGTATCCGGATTGAAGAAGTACAAGGAACCATTGCTCGGATCCTTCCCGTTCAGCGCGTCCTGGACCGCTTTTCTCGTGCTTTCATTTGATTTATGTGTCAAATTGCCGTCATGGACAGGCGAAAACGCATTGGGAGCATAAATAACCTCCCGTACCGTATTTGGAAATTCATCTGAAGCAACCCGATTCAATACAACGGCAGCAATCGCTACCTGTCCTTCATACGGTTCTCCCCGGCCTTCCGCATACACTAACCGGGCGAGCAGTTCCATATCCCTTTCCGAAACCTTCACTTTTCCATTGCGAACCACTTTTGGGCGACTATCACGACTAACCTGCACAGACTCGCGTTTTGTTGCTGTAGCAGATGTGGTTGTTTTCTTTTCCTTCTTCGAAACTTGTTCCGATGGCGCCTGTGCACTACCGAGAACAGGTAGGATTTGTACTGGCTGTGGTGCCATTGCACTTGTCGGTGTGACAAATAAACATAACAGCATCAAGCCAATACTGTTCAAAAAGAAGAAAAAGCGCGTTGGCGCTTCTCGTGTCAACATGGTGTGAACCACTCCTTTTCGCTTTTTGCGTTTTGATTGCGGAAGCGAATCAGGTCTTTTGCAAGTCTAGCGATCTTATGGGGATGGTTCAAGAGGGAATTGGTTCCATAGAACTATTTACAAAATCGAGAAATTTATGAAAGTGTTTTCATGAACGGATACTCCTTCTATAAAAAAACCACTTTCCCGTTGAGAAAGTGGCTTTCGTGTGCAGTTTGAGGCTGCTCTTATTTTTCTGTAATCGTAATGGATTTAATGGTAATCGTTTGCTCAGGAACACTTGGTTCACCCGTTTGTGGGTTTTTCTTTACTTTTGTTCCGGCAATTTTTTGAACGACATCCATGCCACCCGTAACTTTTCCGAAAATCGTGTAATTCGGAGAGTTGTCCAATCCTGTCACGTCAGGTCCGGAACCAATGAAGAATTGGCTACCATTTGTGTTTTTACCGGAATTCGCCATGGCAACCACGCCTGCTTCGTATTTATGACCAGTTTTCAATTCGTCTTCAAACGTGTAACCAGGGCCACCCATGCCACTACCCAATGGATCGCCTGTTTGAATCATGAAATCTTTGATGACGCGGTGGAACGTGATGCCGTCATAGAACTTGTCCTTTGCGAGGAAAACAAAGTTATTGACAGCAATTGGCGCATCCTTTTCGAACAGATCGATCGTAATGTCACCCATGGAAGTAGTGATTTTTGCTTGATAGTCCTTTGCTTTGTCAATCTGCATTGCCGGAGCCTTCTCGTATTTCTTCTCTCCGGTTGGGCCCGGTGGGTTAGCTGGCTCCTTGGATGCTGGTTTCTCTGCTGGCGTAGTCGGCTGATTAGGAGCGGCTTCATTGCTTCCTGTGGAACAACCCGTAACCAAGGCGATTGCCGTCAGACATGTGAACAGAGTTGTCATCATCTTTCTCATCTTATGCACCTTCCTTTGTTTCATACTGTTGGGTGGTTCGGTTTCGAATTATAACACAAATAGTCGAGCTTTTGCCAATCCGCTAGTTTCCTTTCCAATCTCGCATGGTATGATTGGGAGAAAAGGGTGATCAATGTGGCAGAGCGATTTGAGACCAAAACGGTACATATCGGACATGACCCTTTGCGGGGAGTAAAAAGCAAAACTACACCGATTTATCAAACCTCTGTTTTTGCCTTCGAAGGCTTGGAAGAAGTAGAACAGTACTACGTCGGCGAAGGAGACTACTTGTACACCCGAAATGGCAATCCCAACCAAGCGGAGTTGGCTCGTGCAATCGCTGCTTTAGAAGGTGCAGAAGCAGGTGTCAGTGCTGCCTCCGGTATGGGAGCGATCATGGCGGGTTTACTTGCCGTTCTTTCTCCTGGAGATCACGTGCTGGCTTCCCATGAAATTTATGGCGGTACCTACGCTCTACTGCACAAGGAGCTGTCGCGATTTGGAATCGAGCTTACATGCATCCAGCTTGGCCAAAAGACAAAGCTTGCTGATCATGTTCGCCCAACTACGCGGCTGTTTTTCTTGGAGACTATCACCAATCCGCTATTGACTGTTGTCGATCTGCCTTACTGGATCAAGGAAGCAAAAAGTCTTGGCTTAACCGTCATGGTGGATAATACGTTTGCGACCCCGTATTTGGTACAACCCATTTCATTCGGAGCAGATCTCGTGGTACATAGTGGAACGAAATACATAGGTGGACATAGCGATGTGACGTCAGGTGCTCTGGTTGGAGCACAGGCGACAATCAAGCGTGCCACAGAGATCGTAGCCAACTACGGTGCATCGCTCAGTCCCTTTGAGGCCTGGTTGACATCGCGTGGTTTGAAAACATTGGCAGTGAGAATGGAGCGTCAATGCGATAATGCTAGCCAGATTGCTGCGTTTCTTCGTGAGCATCCAGCAGTTGGGCAAGTGTATTACCCAAGTCCTACGGATACTTTCTTTTTTTCACGGCAAAAGCAGGGAGCAATGGTATCCTTTGTTCTCACAGACGAGACGAAGATCTACGACTTTTACCGGGCACTTGACTGGATCAAGCTGGCTCCGTCTCTTGCTGGTGTGGAGACGAGTGTTTCTCATCCTGTTACGACGTCCCACCGTGCTTTTTCTGAAGAGCAGCGCAAGGAAACGGGAATTACGATGGGCCTGGTACGGTTATCGGTCGGAATCGAGGCTGTTTCCGACATTCAGTTAGCATTAGATGCTGCATTAGGTAAATAATTCAAAAAACTTTGCCACATCATGAAACTTTCTACCTAAGAAATACGTAATACTTAGTTAGAGTAGTCTCAGGATGCAGTGGGGAAAGCCCATTCTGAGAACATGCTTCAGTCTGGAAGAAACCGAGGAAAACGCAAATGGGAATGGCTATGAAGCAACCGTCGGGGCCATCATCCGGAGATTATTATGAATCTCGTCCATTTACGGAACTGTATGACGAATATTTTGATCGCGTCAACCGGTATTTACGATGCCGGGTTCAGAGTACGTGGGATGCCGATGATTTGACCACCGTGGTCTTTTTAAAAGCGCTAGAAAAATTCGAGCAATATAGCAGAACGAGTCCTTTCGCATCATGGATTTTTCGTATTGCTCACAATACATATGTGGATTTTATGCGGAAAAACAGGGAGTTACCGGTCGACCAGGAAGATTTTCTAGGAGCAGAACCGGACGACACATGGCAGCCAGAACGGCAGGCGCTGACGAATGAAGAGATTCGTCAGCTTCGTGATCGACTGGACTTGTTATCTCAGGATCAACGAGACGTGTTGATGCTCCGCTATTTTGCTGACCTCAAAATCAGTCAGGTAGCTGAGGTGCTTGGCAAAACAGAATCGAGTATCAAAATGATTTCATATCGCGGATTACAAAAACTTCAGAAGATGTATGAGAGGGGGGACTCCGAATGAGAGAAGAGGAGAAGCACCCCCAGGATCATCAATCGGATGATCAGACTGTAACCCAGCTCTTAGCCCATTTGAAGCAGATGCGCGGATCGGTTCCTGTCAACTATCAGTTAAAATCAGACCTCAAAAAACAATTGCTCCAGAAAATGAGAGATCTTGAAGCCAAGCAGGCAAAAGCTCCAAGTGCCGCACCCAAAAAATGGGGGAGGTTGGTATGGAGCGGAATCGCTGCTGCTGCTCTAATCCTTGCCATAGGCGGATTTGTGTGGTGGAACAATACCTCTCTTGCCGTTCGAGAGCATGAAGTACTTAAGCTGCCAGCACAAGCAACCGTGGAGCTTGTTGATATTGACCAGAAAGCCACTCAGCTAGCTTATATCCATAACAATGCAGAGCTGAAAACCATTCCGATCGATGAGGAATTAAAGCCAATCACGATCAAGTTGCCGCCAACCGAAGGAAAATATACGGGGGTAGCATGGTCTCATTCTGGGAAGCAAATCGCTGTCGTCGAGCAGGATAAAAAATTATCGCGGATATGGATTGTGGAGATGCCAACGACTTACAGCATGGGAAGCAGCCGATTGCTGAAGGAAGAAGAAGGGGTATTATACTCTTCACCAAGCTGGTCTGAACATGATGATTCGCTTGCCTTTACCCGCTCTAAAAATGGCGTCGAAGAAATTTGGGTGAGCAGCACAGTATCGTTCCAGGAATGGAAGCTTGTAGAAGGCTCCCAGCCTGAATGGTCACCAGATGGAAGCTTGCTTGCCTTCAATAAAGCCGGTGAAGTACAGCTGATGGAAATGCGGACGGGGAAAGTTACCTCACTTGCAGTGGGACAGTGGGCATCGTGGAGCTCCGATACGCGATTGACCTATACACACCCAAATGGAACGCTGATGGAAGTAAACGTGAGTGAAGAGCCTTTTGTGACACGCGAGCTACCATTGCGAAACCAGTCATCTGAAGAGCTGATCAAAGGCAACTGGGCAAACAAAGGTAAGCACTTATTGCTTATCTCACGTCATGATCAGTTGCAACAACTGGATATCTCTTTGGCGTCACGAAAATGAGCGGAGGAACAAGCATGAGATGGAAATGGGTGTTAATCTTTGTCATCACATGGCTTAGCTTTTCGATACGCCCAGCTATGGCAGAGAGCAACGTAGACATACAATTCGAGATACCTTTAAGTGGTATTGTCAAATATGAATCATGGATGAGATTAAACGTAAAGGTAACCAGCCAAGAACAGGATTTCACTGGGGCTGTAGAGTTATCGCAGCGACAAGTCAAAAAAAATAATGAATTAACGCTTCGGCGTCCAATAAAGCTCGAGCAAGGAAAGAGTACAACCGTGTACTTTGATATGCCTTCCCAAATCGTGCTCGATGATTGGTACGTCCAGGTAACGCAAAACGGTCAAGTTATCAAAAGCGAAAAGCTGCGTATCCCTTATCCAACAGACGGGCGCACCATTGGGGTAATCAGCGAAGAGGGCAATGCGTTTCATTTCCTAGCCGTCAATCAATCACAATCCAAAATGAATCGCCCCTTGTCCGTTCAAAATCTCACGGAACAAATGTTACCTGACCAATCGTGGATTTACGAAAACATAGACATGTTAGCACTGGCTGGTAATAGTGGTTCCACGATTAATGATCAACAGATGGCAGCAATCAAGGAGTGGATTCAGCTAGGAGGGATCGTGGTTGTTTCCGCAGGTCCCAATCAAGATGGGATGATCCAGCGGTTTGCTGATATCCTCCCTGTGGAAGCCGGAAAAGCTGGTAATATAGAGCTACAGGAAGCATTAAGTGAGTATGACATTGCGAAAGTCGCGCCAAATGGCAGAATCGGTGTATACAACCGTGACTTTCCCTTATTTGTGTCAAAATCGTACGGCAGAGGATTGCTGCTATTTGTGAACTATGATGTGACAGCAGAGCCGTTGGCATCGTGGCAATTCAATCCACAGCTGTGGCAAAATGCAATGATCCAGCATGGTGCCAAGAAGATTTTTGAAGAAAAGCTTTATATGGATCAAATGACCCGGCCTTTTCTTGACTTGAGCAAGAAGATTCCTGAAGTACAGACTCCTCCACCGATCTGGATGGTGGCGTTATGGGGCGGCTATGCAATTGTACTCGCACCAGTGACATACTTCGTTCTGAAAAGAATCAGAAAACCTGAATGGGCGTGGGGAGTCATCCCGGTTGGAGGAATTTTCTTGACCGTCGCTATATTCGCGGTTGGAAAGCCTGCTGTCGTGAAAACGAGTACCAGCTACGCCGTAACCAAGATCGACATATTAGATGAGTCTCTGGCGCATGTTCGCTCAGCCGCAACGTTTTTGGGGGTGGATCAAAACGAATACGATGTTCAGCTTGAACCTTCGATTGTTGCACTACCCTTAACATTGGGGAGAAATGATTATCGACCAGAGGGATTAATGGTTGGCGATGAGGTTCTCTCTTTCCGCAATCTTCCCTATTTGACACCGAAACAGGCGATTGGTATCGGGGTAAAGCATGATATGGGTGCTTTTGAAACTTCCTTGCGAATCAATGAGAATCGTCTGCAAGGGCACGTGAAAAACAATACGGAGTTTGCCTATGATCAGACTTATATTGAAATAGGTTATCAGCGAATTTCGCTTGGGCCATTGAAAAAGGGCGAGGAAAAGCAGATTGACAGTGTGCTTGAACCTTTGTTTATGCCAAGAAAACAACAAACAACAAACGAATTGCAGACGTTGGAAGAACGAATCAAAGAAATGCAGGAAAGAGTCGTTGATTATGAAGAGGGGAATCAGGTAAGTATCATCGGCACAACAACAGAGCCTCTTCCTCTGATGACAATGCAAGTGCCTCACCAATCGCATTACTGGAATGTCATTCAGCAGCCTATTCAATTCCAGCCGAATGAACAAGGTCTAGTGACTTGTCCTTATGGCCTGCTTGATGCCGATATGTATGAAATGACAGGAGACTTCGACAGCACCGGGTACATTTGGCAGCTTGGGAAGGGCAGTATTACGTTTGAATTGCGTACCGATAAAGCGGCGATCAATATGAAGCGAATAACGGTTCCGCTGAATCACAGCTCATTCAAGCCTTTCCGGATCGAATACTTCCACCAAAAGAGCGGTAGATGGATACCTGTTGAGCGCGGGACGAGACTTGTCCTCGATAATGAACTCCAGCAAGTTTTGACGCCAAATCAAACAGTATTGCTTCGTTTTTCCCATAATGGAACGTCGCGATTAGCTCTACCAGAGCCAATTTTCCAGGTAGAGGGGGTACGGAAATGGTAATCGAAACCGTTCATTTAGGAAAAAGATACGGCAATTTGCAAGCATTGACGGATTTGAACCTTTCCATCGAGCGAGGAAAGGTGTTCGGTTTCATTGGTCCAAATGGGGCCGGAAAATCTACTACGATGCTCATCTTGTCTACCCTTCTGGAACAGAGTGAAGGGGAAGCCTTTGTCTGTGGCTACAATGTACGAAAAGATCCTGCGAGTGTACGTCAGTCTGTTGGCTACATGCCCGATTTTTTCGGCGTATATGACAATTTGACAGCGGTGGAGTATTTGGAGTTTTATGCCGGAGCGTACAAAATTCCTGCCTCCAAAAGACGGGCACTCGTCGGTGACCTTTTGGAGTTGGTGAATTTATCTCACAAAGCAGACGCTTTTGTCGATTCTTTGTCTCGAGGTATGCAACAGCGTCTGGGATTAGCGCGTTGTCTCGTACATGATCCGGCTGTGCTGATTTTGGATGAACCCGCGTCAGGACTGGACCCGCGAGCTCGTATCGAATTGCGCGAGATTATGAAGCAACTGCGCGAAATGGGCAAGACAATTATTATCAGCTCCCATGTTTTGCCGGAGCTAGCTGAGCTGTGTGATGATATTGGTGTCATTGAAAAAGGAAGATTAATTGCGTATGGTTCTGTGCATGAGGTAAGTAACCGGGACACAGGACAAAGCCGGATGCAACTGAGAGCGCTGCGGAATTTGGACAAAGCCGGACTTCTATTAGCGAGCTCTCCGTATGTCCATCAATTGACAGACTATATGGGAGGCTTTCGCTTCTACTTTCAAGGGACGGAGCAACAAAAAGCTGAATTGCTTCAAGAACTGCTGGATGAGCAGGTCGCAGTCGTCTACTATGGCGATTCCAAGAAAGATTTAGAAGACGTCTTCTTAGCGATAACGGAAGGAGTCGGTATGGAGTGAGCGACTTCTTGTTCAATCCTCTTTTGGTAAAAGAAATGCGGGACAGATTCCGCTCAAGAAAGACCATGCTAATTTTAGTGGTTTACTTGGTTGTCATGGGGGGGATACCGATGGGCTTTTTGCTCATGGACCCCTTAAAGGCCGAATCGTTAGGGGATAACCGGGATCTGTTTCTGATTTCCGCGGGGATACACTACGCGATGGTTTGCTTTGTTGCACCTGCTTTGACTGCTGGAGCGATCAGTGGAGAGAGAGAACGCCAGACCTTGCCTATTTTGCTGACGACCCAGTTGTCGACGCGCACGATTATTTTGAGCAAGCTCATTACGTCTTTGGCGTTCTCCACACTGCTCTTGGTTGCCTCGATGCCTTTGTACAGTATCGTGATGCTGTACGGAAGTGTCTCCCCGGAACAAATGGCCCAGCTCGTCCTATTTCTCGCGGTGAACATGTTTTTTCTCGGGTCGTTGGGGTTGTTCTGCTCCACATGGATTAAACGAACGTCGATCTCGACGGTTACCACATACGGCATTGCCTTCTTTTTTGTGGTAGGTACTGGCTTGCTGTTCTTTTTTATCGGTGAGTCCTTGCAACAGACATATCCAGAACGATACATCAATTCGAATGTTTGGAACATGTATGAGTTGCAGATGCTGGCTGGGACGAACCCTATTATCGTGTTGTTCGACATTTTAGGCGAGTCCTTCGATCAATCCAATGACATTAGATTTGCACCGTGGTTGTTTTTCTCATGTGTGTACGTGGTTCTTTCCTTTGTACTCGTCATCTGGAGCGCTTATTTGTTAAAACCAATCCGCCGAAAATGGTGGAGTTGGAAGAAACGACCTGTTCGTGTACAATGAGAAAGGTGCATGGGAAAAGGGAGGTTTTTTTGTGAGCGATCAAGATGTGCAGATCATTGATTTTGAAGAACTGCTTCGTGCGATTGAGAGCCGTCTGGCATCTGCTGGAATGTATGTCAAACGCGAAGCGATCGTGACTATTCTTCAGGCAGAAGAAGCATTTTTGCTTGAAAAAGGTGTTCTTCAAGAGTATAGTGAGTAATCAGCTAACAACCTGCCTAACGTGGTAGGTTGTTTTTCATGGACAGGGAAAGCACGGAGTTATTCGCCTGTTTGCTTCTCCCGGAAAAAAACGGTATGATGGAACAGAGTACGAATATCAGCATAAGGACGTGAACACATTGACAGAAGAGAACAAAGACCTCGAATTGGGCGATATCATTACATTGGACGATGAAAACGGTGAACCGTTGGGGGATTTCGAAGTATTGGCTATGTTCGACCTGAACGGTAAAGAATATATTGCCTTGGCTGAAGCTGTGGAAGATGAAGAAAGCGAAGAAGATGAAGAAGTGGATATCTTCGTTTTCCAAGTGGACGGCGGCGAAATGGTACCATTGGAAGAGGACGAGGAGAGCACTGTTTACGCGAAGCTGAACGAAGTGCTGGAAGGCATCGAACTCATTAAAGAAGACAAGTAATCCCGCTATAAAGGAAACAAGCCACTGCTGGCGTTAGAACCCAAGCAGTGGCTTTTTCATGCGGTCGATCAGTCATTCATTTTAATAATGTTATCCTTAAGGTCTCGTACAACGAGAAGGCATGTATAGTCCGTGTCTTGCAGTTCCCGAACCAATGCCGAGCACTCGTCTTTGGTAAGACCAAGCTTTTCGAGACGGGTACGGAGTTCTTTACCGCCATTGTCAAAGAAATGCGCCATGCTGTCAATGTGACCGACGGCACTTTCAAAGTGGGTACTGTATTTATAAAAATTGTTTCGTTGATTCGAGTGATTTTTATCAGGATTCCATTTCAAAACCCAGATGTCATCACTGTTGTATCCGGCAGCATTTAACGCATGAACATCAGAAGCTAGCTCAGCATCATACTTATGGAATTTGACAAACGGCTTGGTAGCACTGATCAAAAGTATTCCCCCCTTTTTGGCCTCAGGAATCGATGCCTTACTAGGATGCCCATAGCCAAAGTGCGGATGAATGGAAATACCTGAGGCAAACTGATAACGCTACGTAAGAACAATTGACATATTTTCCATGATCGTAGCAGGATTTACGATGATGGGGGAAGAAATAGAGAAAGGGAAACAGATGTTTTGGTTTTTCGTTTTGACCAATCTTCACCATTAGTGCTACACTAATTGATGGAATATGCATGTCATGTACAGAACGAAATGAGAAACGAGGAATACTGAGAAGAATCGGCCATCTCGCTAGGGGCGAGGTGGCTTTTTTGCCCCATTTTGCTACTGGCGTTGAATACTATGGGAACCATACGGTACAATAGCGATTAAGTGTTCGCTTTTATTAGGAAAACGTTCCTCTCATGGGGATTGAATCATCTCGGCGTTTTTCAAAAAAGGTGAATACGACCCTAGCCATCAGTAAAAAAGGCATGATCGTTTTTCTACGTGTCCGAAGAGTAGAGGGGAGAGCGCGATTGAAGGAAACAGAAACACAGCAAACACTAACGTATACGGAAGAAGATATTCAGGTCTTAGAAGGCTTGATTGCCGTTCGAAAGCGGCCTGGAATGTACATAGGCTCCACGGGCTCGCGTGGCTTGCATCATCTGCTGTGGGAAATTGTAGATAACGCCAAAGACGAGGCGCTTGCCGGCGTTAACGATAGCATCATCGTCACTTTGTACAAGGATGGCAGTGTCAGTGTGGAAGACCATGGACGCGGAATTCCAACGGGTATGCACAAGACTGGCCGACCTGTACCAGAAGTTATTTTTACGACGCTCCACGCCGGTGGTAAATTTGGCGGTGGCGGTTATAAAAAAAGTGGTGGCTTGCACGGGGTAGGCTCCAGTGTCGTTGTGGCCTTGTCCCAATGGCTTGAGGTCGAAATCCACCGGGAAGGCAAAATTCATAAGCAGCGCTTTGAATATGTTGTGGATGCAAATGGAACTGAGCATGTCGGTAAACCGGTTACTGGTCTTGAAATCACAGGGACCACCAAACGTACAGGAACAACGGTACGTTTTCTGCCGGATGACGCGGTGTTTGGCAATGCTCGCTTTGACTATGAGACGATTCGTGATCGTTTTCGTGAGACGGCATTCCTTCTGAAAAAGCTGCGCATGGTTTTAATAGACGAGCGTGGACCTGAAAAGAAACGGGAAGAGTTTTACTTCGAAGATGGCTTGAAATCATACGTATCTTACTTGAACGAGGGGAAAAATACGCTTCATCCGATCGTTTACTTTGAAGGGGAAAAGGACAATATCTACGTCGAGCTGGCTTTTCAGTACAATGACGGCTATGCAGAGACACTGGTGTCCTATGTCAACTCGATTGTAACAACGGACGGCGGAACTCATGTCACAGGCTTCCGTAACGGTACGACCCGGATTTTTAACGAATTTGCCCGGAAAAAAGGGTACTTGAAAGAAAAGGACCCGAACTTGACTGGAAACGATTTGCGGGAAGGTTTCCTCGGTGTATTGTCATTGCAAATGGCTGACGTCCAGTTTGAGTCCCAAACAAAAGACAAGCTGGGGAACGAAGAAGCACGGGCAATCGTAGAACAGATTGTTTCCGAAAAGCTAGGCTTCTTCCTCGAGGAAAATCCGGAAATAGGCAAGCTGCTGATTGACAAGGCGTTGCGTTCTGCTGAGATTCGCGAAGAGCTGCGCAAACAACGCGAAGCCCTGCGCGGCGACAAGAAAGGCAAAACCACGAAAAAGCGCAAATCGATTTCGGAAAAGTTTACTCCGCCGCAATACAGAGACTCCAAGCGCAATGAGCTTTTCCTCGTCGAGGGGGATTCCGCAGGTGGCTCTGCAAAACAGGCGCGTAATTCAGAGTTCCAAGCTTTGTTTAGTCTGCGCGGGAAGCCGTTGAACACGGAAAAAGCAAAGCTTTCCGAGGTATTGGCGAATGAAGAGTTCCGCACGATCCTAGAGGTGCTTGAAACCGATATTGGTGAAGAGTTTTCCATCGAAAACTGTGCATTTGACAAAGTGATCATCATGTCTGACGCGGACGTTGACGGCTCGCATATTCAAACGCTGCTGCTGACCTTCTTCTTCCGCTACATGCGCCCGATGATTGCAGCTGGTCACTTGTATATTGCTCAACCGCCATTGTATCAGGTGAAAAGGCAGAGCAAGGGCAAGCAGACTGAGGCGATCTACTGTTGGAGCGATTACGAGCTGGAACAGGCGTTGAAAAAGGCTGGACGCGGTGCTGAAGTGCAGCGCTACAAAGGTTTGGGTGAGATGAACGCCGATCAGCTCTGGGAAACAACCATGGACCCTGAGACGCGCAAGCTCATTAAGGTTGAACTGGAAGACCTCGCTCACTGTGAGAAGCTGGTAACCGTTTTGATGGGTGACAAAGTCCCACCACGGCGTGAGTGGATCGAGAACCACGTCACCTTTGAAGTGGGGGAGGATGAATAAGCATGTTGTCCAATCAAATTATTAATCAGAGCTTCGCGGAGATTATGGGAAAGCGCTTCGGGGACTATGCCAATCTGGTTATTCTCTCACGCGCGATCCCAGATGCTCGTGATGGACTAAAGCCGGTACAGCGCCGTATTTTGTATGCCATGTACCAAGAAGGCAACACGAACGATAAACCATACCGGAAATCAGCGAAAACGGTCGGGTACGTGATGGGTACCTTTCACCCGCACGGTGACTCGGCGATTTACGAAACGATGGTACGGATGGCGCAATGGTGGAAAATGCGGCAGGTGCTCATCCAAGGACACGGAAACTTTGGTAGCTTGGACGCAGACCCACCAGCCGCTATGCGTTATACCGAATCCAGATTGTCGGCATTGGCCAATGAGCTTTTGCGCGATATTGAAAAGGATACGGTTACTTTTATCCCGAACTACGACAACTCGGCTCAACAACCGGCAGTATTGCCTTCACGATTTCCTAATCTTCTCGTGAATGGTGCTGCTGGGATCGCGGTTGGTTTTGCAACGGACATCCCTACTCACAATTTGGGCGAAGTCATTGATGCGGCTGTTGCACAAATGAAGAACCCGAATATCTCGCTGGATGAGCTGATGCAGCACGTCAAAGGTCCAGATTTTCCGACAGGCGGTATTGTTCAAGGGCTGTCTGGAATTCGCAAGGCGTTTGAGACAGGCCGTGGCCAATTCATCATTCGCGGGAAGACCCATGTAGAGGAGCCAAAAGGCGGCAAGATCAAAAAAATCGTCATTTCCGAAATCCCATACGAAGTGGTCAAGTCGAAGCTCGTCGGCCAAATCGATGAGCTCGTAATGGAGCGCAAAATCGAGGGGGCACTGGCGGTTCGCGATGAAACCGGTCGGAAAGAGGCCGAGCAGAAAAAAGTCCGTATCGTCGTGGATATCCGCAAGGAAGCGGATGAGCAGGCGATTCTCAACTACCTGTACAAAAATACGGATCTGCAAATCTATTACAATTACAACATGAACGTGATTCATGAGGGAACCATCCGTCAGATGGGACTCAAGGCTTTGCTGGGAGCTTACATCGACCACCAAAAAGAAGTCGTCACGAATCGCTGCCAATTTGATCTGAATCGAAAACAAAACCGCGAGCATATCGTGGAAGGCTTGATTCGCGCCAAGTCCATTTTGCGTCAAATCGTTGATACGATTATGGATTCGGAAGACCGTGCAGATGCCAAGAAAAACATCATGGAGAAATACGGCTTCACGGAAAACCAAGCAGATGCGATCTTGAGCATTCAGCTCGCTTCTTTGACACGTTTGGATATCGTTAAGCTGGAAAAAGAATTGGCTACGCTGGCAAAGGAAATCGAGGAATTGAAATCGATTTTGGCAAGCGAGAAAAAGCTGATTCAAGTCATTACAGGCGAGCTGAACGAGATCAAGAAAAAATACGCCGAAGAGCGCCTGACAGAAATCCAGGGCGAAATCGAGGAAATCAAAATCGATATCGCGATGCAAATCAATGCAGAGGATTGCATCGTAACCCTCACAAACGAAGGATATATCAAGCGGACGAGCCCGCGCTCCTTCAAATCAGTGGGGGGAACGTTGGAGACATGTGGGGTAAAAGAAGGGGACCGTGTCCGTTATTTCATGGAGACGAATACGTCCCACACAGCTCTCTTCTTTACTCAGGATGGTAAATACTTCGCCACACTGGTCAACGCCTTCCCGGACGATAAATGGAAGGATATCGGTTCCGCCCTCGTCAACATCATTCCGTTGGAGAAGAATCAGCGGATCGTTGGTTTTACGATCGTAGAAAACTTCAAACAACCGCTGTATGTATACCATGTGAGTAAAAATGGTTTGATGAAAAAGACGGCGTTGTCCGAATACGAAACGAATCGTTCCAGTGCGTTGGTAGCTGCGAAGCTGAAAGCCGACGATGACGAGTTTGTGAATGTATTTGTGGCGGACGAAGCCGGGGCGATACTCGGTGCTACGAAGGATGGAATGGGCATTCGATTCCAGCGCAGTGAAGTCAGCGCAACGGGTAGAGCGTCGAGCGGGGTAAAAGCAATCGCACTTGCTCCTGGCGACGATGTCATCACGATGCTTCCGATTGAGGAAGTCGATTCTCGTGCCTTTAGCTTGTTGACGGCTGAAGGGGTTGTAAAACGCACAGCCATTGCTGCGATCCCCCTCCAGGCTCGCGCAGGCAAAGGCGTACAGTTAATTCGTAAACGAAAAAATAATCCGCATGAGCTTGTTGCGATGTTCATCGAGGAAACCGTTTATGCCTGGACGTCGCAGAACGAATGGACCCTTGTTGAGACAGAGCAAGTGATCGTCAACGAGCAAGGTGGCATCGGCCGACATCTGGTGGAGGGTGGGGTAAAAGCAGTTGCTTTTGAAACCGTTTTGCCGACAGATGAACCGAAGGACGAAGCGACTGCAAAGGGCTCAGGAGACGGAGCTGGCACAGCAGGACAACAGTAAACGCCTAATGTCCAGGCTAGCCTGTTCGATGGAAATCATCGTGAATAAAAGGAATGATGAATAGATGGCGTTTGAAGCCTTTGTTTCACCGCTGAGCTGGCAGCAGGTTTCTCTGCTCCTCGACACTGTGCAATATTTCGAAGACGCGCCGAAACTGCTCTCTCTTCCACAAGAGCAAGGAGCAAGTGTGCCTGTGCCGATTACGTCAGACACATTAAAGACCATGCTCGGTTGTTTGGACGAAGAGGAAGCATTTAGCCGCAAAGCTTTTTCATTGAGATGGGAAGTAGCTGCGGACGAAGGAAGTGGCTATCTTGTTGTCGAGCTCCCGAATGGAGACACCGTGAGACAACCAGCGGTTCTATCCGCTTTTTCTCCGGTTTAACAAATAAACGCTTTGGTGACGCGCTTGCATTCATGACAGGATGCGAGCGGTTTAGCCAAAGCGTTTTTTTGCATACAAAAAGATTGCCAGCAAATTGGAATATGTGATAAAGTTTGAACACGAGTTGTTGTGTAATAAAGTTAGTTACTTACTGAATTGGCAACCTTACAACTGGAGGATGGAATCATGGAAAAAGTCATCGATCAAAAGGCTTTTATGGACGTCATTCGAGAGCGTCGTTCCGTACGTCATTACGATCCAACAGCAAAAATCTCGCGGGATGAACTCAAGGAAATGCTGAAAGAAGCAACCTGGGCACCTTCCAGCTCTAACCTCCAGCCATGGCGGTTTTTGATTATCGATGAACAGCCATTGAAAGAGAAGCTACTCCCCATCGCATTTAACCAAAAGCAGGTGGTAGAAGCTGCGGCGATCATTGCAGTCCTTGCTGATTATGAGGGCTACAAACAAGCTGGGAGCATTTACAAAAAAGCGGTAGAAGCAGGCTACATGACAGAGGAAGTAAAAGCTACACTCATCGACAACATCAACAAGCGCTATGAGAATCGGGATCGAGCAATCATCAAGGAAATTGCTTTGGTAGACGGAGGTCTCGTCTCGATGCAATTGATGCTCGTAGCCAAGGCAAGAGGGTATGACACGGTGCCAATGGGAGGCTATAACAGCGAGAAATTCAAGGAAGCTTTCCAAATCCCGGATCAATATGAAACGGTCATGTTGATTGCAGTCGGCAAAGCGGCAGAGCCTGGTCATCCGACTACTCGCCTGGATGTAGAAGAGATTACGTTCTGGAATGAGATGCCAAGTAAATAAGCATGGAGAAATGGAATAGCCTTGACCTGATAGGATTTTGGGTCTGGGCTTTTTTCGCGTTTGCAAGCTTTCGAGGAACAGACATGCTGGCAATCAGGAGAAAGGGGGCGTACAATAGGGAGACATGACAGTAACGAAAGAGAAGCCGCAGACGAGCGAAAGAAGGGTGTAGGATGAAAAGATTGTTGGCAATCAGCGATATTCATGGGGAATTGGAGAAACTGGAATCGTTGATGGAGCAAGTTCAGTACGATCCACAAAACGATCAATTGATCCTGCTAGGTGATTATGTAGACCGTGGACCAGAGTCGAAGGGGGTCGTCGACAAGGTGAAACAGCTCCAAGCAGAAGGGGCAATCGTGTTGATGGGCAACCATGATCATATGATGGTTAAATCATTCGAGCAAGACCCTGTCTTTATCGAACGATGGTTCCGAAACGGCGCACAAAAGACGTTGGCGAGCTATGGTCATGCCGCAGCAGATACGGAGTCTGGCGCACCGGAGGCCTTGGAAATCACCTCTTCAGTCAAAGAGCATCTGGAATTTTTGGCTGGCTTGGACTGCTATTATGAAACCGATGAGTATATTTTTGTTCACGGGGGTGTACATCCCGAGACTCCGGTTGCAGAGACCGACCCGTACCTGCTGATGTGGATACGTGATGAGTTCCATAAAGGCTACCAGGGTGAGAAAACTGTTGTTTTTGGTCATACACCGACCAGTTATTTGCACGGTAAACCTGATGTATTTTACGGCGAAAATAAAATCATCGGCATTGACGGAGGTGCCGTATACGGTGGCCGTCTACATTGCTTGGAGCTGCCCAGCCGAAAGGTTTATTCGGTAGAGTAATAGACAAGAACGAAAGGCTTTCACCTCTCTTTGCAAAGAGCGGCTGAAAGCCTTTTTGATAGGCGTCAAGATAAGTTCAGAGTAATATTGTAATGAATTTTTATTTAAATAAATTGCAAAAATTAATAATTTAAGGCTTGTCTTCTAATATTTGGGATAGTAAAATATTCCCAACTCACTCATATTCTTATTGTTTACCATCATATTAGCCCACGTGAATATTTGCAAATCAATGACCAATTTCCCCTGCCATAGTCGCTGTAATGTGACTGTTACTCTAATCGTCGCCCTTATTCCACTGCTAGAGAAGACAAAAGAACCAGCCATTTTAAAAAATCAATTAATCGATACATTCATTCCTGGCAAAAGGTAAGAATCACCCATCTCATTCTGGCGATGGTTTCTTACTGTTTCGCACTTCAAAAAAAATCAATAAAAGGGAATAAAAGTAATTCATGAATCTGGTCGCTGCATTCCAAAGTGCGGAAAGAAAAAAGAATGGGCTGAGCTTTGTCTTCCGGGTGAGTGGATAAGGTTTCCGGGTAAAAGTTCCTAATATTCTGAATGAAATAATTGTTTGCTTATATCGGATACCAGTGAGTGACGGCTTGGGGAAATTCACTTCTCTTGTATACACGTGGGGAGCAAGAGGGAGCATTTGGAGTGGTTATGCTCACCAGACAAGGCTAGAAACTATCAAACACGGGACAAGGGAGGAACAACGCTTTGCATTTTGTTCAGACATTAGTAGAAGCGCTGGAATTGTGGAAGAACGAGGACCAAAAAGGCGTTACCTTCATTTTGGGAGACCAGAATGAGGTGTTTGTTTCCTATAAAGAATTGTATGAAGAAGCTCTTGGCTATTTATTTATCCTACAAAAAAGTGGAATCAAGCCTGGTGATGAGGTCGTTTTTCAAATTGAAGATAGTAATCTTCGAACTTTTGTCTGCCTTTTTTGGGGATGCTTACTCGGTGGAATGATTGCTGTTCCTATCTCTGTAGGGGATAACGAAGAGCATCGTCTTAAGCTGTTAAAGGTTTGGCGGACATTAATCAATCCGTATCTCATTACAACGGATGGTGTCTGGAAACGACTGGAGGATTTCTTTAGGAAACACAACTACCTGACGGAAATGGAATCTTTGAAGTCGAAGTCCTTCCTGCTTGATGAGACCGTGAAAACAGAAGAGAAGGGCACAATCTATTATCCTACTGCTGATCATGTGGCCTTTATTCAATTTTCATCTGGGTCTACGGGGGATCCAAAAGGGGTTACCCTGACGCATGAAAACCTTGTCCATAATGTGCTTGCGATTAATAACAGACTTGAAACGACTGAGTCTGACTCTTTTCTAAGCTGGATGCCCTTAACTCATGACATGGGGATGATCGCGTTCCATTTATCCCCGTTGTACGCAGGAGTTCAGCATTATTTTATTCATACCTCACTGTTTATCAGGCGACCTACGCTATGGCTGAAGAAAGCAAGCGAGCACAAGGCGACAATTACTTCTTCTCCGAACTTTGGGTATAAATATGTGTTGTCTAGGTTCAAACCAGAAGTGGCAGAAGAGTGGGATTTGTCTACGCTTCGCGCGATTCTAAATGGTGCAGAACCCATTGCTTCAGAGTTGATCCATCACTTTTTGGATCAGATGAGCCCTTATGGATTGAAGAGAACGAGCATGCTCCCGTGCTATGGATTGGCCGAAGCCTCTGTGGGAGTATCGATACCTGATCAAAACTTGCATTTTACTACGCTTTCTCTGGATCGAAGGTTTATCCAGATAGGAAAGCCAATCAAGATGACGGATCAAACAAATCCAGAAGCGCTTACCCTAGTAGAAGTCGGTTACCCCATTGATTTTTGCGAGGTAAGAATATGTGATGACGAGGATCACGAGCTGCCAAGCGATACGGTTGGCCATATCCAGATTAGAGGGAAGAATGTAACCGCTGGATACTACAACAACCCTGTTGCCACCGCAAATGTAATGACGGCTGATGGATGGCTCAGAACAGGGGATCTGGGTTTTATGCGAAACGAACGTCTTGTCATTACGGGGCGTGAAAAAGACATCATCTTCGTGAATGGTCAAAACGTTTATCCGCATGATATTGAGCGGATTGCTGAAGAAGTCGAAGGAGTCGAGCTTGGGAAGGTCGTTGCTTGCGGGGTATTCAACGAGAAAAGCAAAGAAGAAGACATTCTAGTGTTTATCCTTCACCGAAAAAGTGTAGACGAGTTCATTGCGCTTTCTAAGAAAGTGAAAACGCATTTGAACGAGCGAACCGGATGGAGAATAAGCGAGGTCTTGCCGATTCAGCGCATCCCCAAAACAACGAGTGGAAAAGTCGAACGATATAGAGTGGCTAGGGAGTATCAGTCGGGAGCATTTCGCGAGGTTTCCGAGGAAATGCAACGCCGAATCACCGAACAGGTAGAAGAGGTGGGAACCGATCAATCACCTCAGTTACGTGAAGAAGTAGAAAAACAACTGCTTGCCATTTGCCGCGAGGTGCTTCAATCAGACAGATTGGGACCAAACGACAGTTATTTTGACGTAGGCGTGTCCTCTATGCAGTTGACCCAGTTAGCAGGGCGTATAGAAGAAGAGATGGGGATTACGTTGGCCGTAACAGATTTGTTTGCCTATCCAACGATCTCCAAGCTTTCTCGGAGTCTCTTCCACGACGATCAATCGACTGATCGCCTAAAAGAGACAGATACGGGCCAACAGAAGCAAAAGGATATCGCGATTATCGGGATTTCTTGTAAGTTTCCGCAGGCTCAGGATCTGGATCAATTTTGGCAAAACATCCGGGGAGGAAAGGATTGCATTCACGAGCTTCATGGTCAGAGACGAAAAGACGCCGAACAATATGTATCGCTGGTAAGAGGCGAGCAGGGCAATTCTGACCTTGTGGAGGGTGGTTATTTAGACGAGATTGATAAGTTTGACTATTCTTTCTTTTCGATCACCCCGAAAGAAGCGAAGCTAATGGACCCCAACCAAAGGCTGTTCCTTGAAAACGCCTGGAATACGCTAGAGGATGCTGGTTATGGCGGGCACAAGCTTTCAGGGGAAAAAGTAGGGGTGTATGTCGGCTTCTCCAAGTTAGGATACGATTACGAACGCCTTTTGTCAGTGGTAAGTCCCAAGGATTTGCCCTCTTATGCAGTAGGCAACCTTCCTTCCATTATTGCAAGCCGCATTTCACACTTGCTTGATTTGCGCGGCCCTGCTGTTACCGTAGATACAGCCTGCTCTTCTTCCTTGGTTGCGGTTCATATGGCGTGCAAGGCTATCCAAAATGGTGATTGTGAGATGGCATTGGCAGGTGGAGTCAAAACCATCCTGCTGGCGTTGAAGGCTGGAATTGGAATGGAATCCTCTGACAACCGTTCAAGGGCGTTTGACGATCAATCTGATGGAACAGGTTGGGGAGAAGGCGTAGCTAGTGTTCTGTTAAAACCTTTGGGCAAAGCCATCGAGGACGGGGATCACATCTATGCTGTGATTAAGGGAAGCGCTGTTAATCAAGACGGCATTACAGTCGGGATTACCGCACCGAACTCACAGGCCCAGGCAGAATTGATCGTAGACGCTTGGGAGGATGCGCAAGTCGACCCTGAAACGATTAGCTATATAGAGGCACATGGAACGGGTACAAAGCTGGGGGACCCTGTTGAGCTGGATGGAATTCAAAGAGCATTCCGACAATATACACAGAAGAAACAGTTTTGTGGAATCGGCACTGTCAAAGCGAATATTGGACATTTATATGAAGCAGCGGGAATTGCTGGCTTGATTAAGGCTGCTTTGCAGTTAAAGCACAAAGAGCTACCGGCCCTCGTCCACTTCCAGAAACCGAATCGGAATTTTGCATTTGAAAAGTCACCAGTTTATGCGCAAAACAGACTGGAAAAATGGGAAACAGATGGACATCCGCGGCGATGCGGGGTTAGCTCGTTTGGGTTTAGCGGGACCAATAGCCACGTTATCTTGGAAGAGTATGTGCCCGTTAATGAAACGGAGATGACAGTCTCAGACGAGGTGCAAGTATTTACCTTGTCTACCAAATCAGAGTCAGCCCTTCAACGTCTGATTCAAAAATACCGCGAGTTTCTTTCTTCCAGCGGACCGCTTTCTCTGTCTGATTTGTGCTATACAGCAAATACCGGTAGAGAAACGTTTCCCTATCGCATTGCGCTCATTTTGCATAGTCGCAGTGATTTCGAACAAAAGCTCGACCGATTGGCGGTCCGGCTTGAAAATGATCGAGATGTTTTTGTCTACGCACCTGGTAAAAAGCGCGTTCCAGAAGAAACCGTTCATCTGTTGAGTCAATCCGCTCGGGATGTGCAGGAAAAGTACCACACGGCGAGTACAGAGATGAAGTATTCGTATGCAACGACATTATGCGACTTGTATGTACAGGGAGCTACAGTTGACTGGGAAGCGTTCTACAGCGATGGCAAAAAGAGAAAAAAAATGCCACTGCCAGTCTATCCTTTCGACCAGCATCGCTCTTGGATTACAGATGATGTGATCAGTATCATTCCAGAACAGACGAATACTATGAGCGGAAATAGAGGTGCTACTGTGTCAGAGATAGGAACTGCGCCAATCGTAAAAGTTCTGAAAGAGTTGGTTCATCATGCTTCAGGTTTTGCTGTAGAAGAAATTGATCCATCCCTTCATTTTCTGGAGCTAGGCTTGGATTCTATTATGCTCGTACAAATCAATCGAGAAATTCAGGAAAAGTTTGGAGTGGTCATTCCGGCTCAAGAGTTGTTCGAAACCATTACCAGCGTGGATAAGCTAGCAGCGCACATTGCTCTGGAGCTATCCAGTAGCCCGGCTGTCGCTTCTGCCAAACAAATGGAATGGATGGCAATCGAGCAACCGAAAGCAAACGTAGTGTCGGAACCGAATGAAGTTCAGAGTGTTCAACAATCAGAGCCGAGCGAACAAACCACGAAGATGCCAGTCTCAAGAAGCACTGGGGCGGTTGAAACGATCATTGAAAAGCAGATTTCGCTCTTGTCTGAACACCAAAACCAAATGGCAACGTTGTTACAAAAGCAATTGGATCTGTTGAATCAGGAACAAAGCTATGTACCAAAACAAATCGCTGAATCTGCTCCTGTTGCTCCCGAGAGCAAGAAACCTGAGACAAAACCACCGGTCAAGGTGAAGGGGAATGAAGAGGAACGCCAGAAGCCATTTATACCGTATCAGCCACTGATGATCGGTGAACGAGGCAATTTTACACCGCAGCAAAGAGAGTATCTGAACGCATTCATTCAACGCTATACGGAAAAGACAAAGCACTCCAAGAAGTATACGCAAGAGCACCGATTTGTTCATGCCAACAATCGCAATGTGTCTGGATTCCGTTCGTACTGGAAGGAAATGGTCTATCCGATCATAACGCAAGCATCAGTTGGTTCAAAAATGTGGGATCTGGATGGGAATGAATATGTAGATCTGACGATGGGTTTCGGGGTAAACCTGCTCGGTCATAATCCCGCATTTATTATGAAAAAGCTGGAGGAGAAGATTCAATCTGATCTGCCTCCGCTGGGTCCTATGTCGGATGTAGCTGGAAGAGTAGCGGAATTAATCAGTGAGCTAACCGGAGTAGAGCGTGTCGCCTTTTACAATTCGGGGACAGAGGCAGTAATGGTGGCACTGCGCTTGGCCAGAGCTGTTACAGGCCGTTCGAAAATCGCATTATTTTCCGGCTCCTATCACGGTACATTTGACGGCATTCTGACTGTTGCTGATCCTGAGTCCCAGGACGGGAAGGCCATACCGATGGCACCAGGTATTACCCAGCATACGGTGGATGACGTGCTGGTCTTAAACTACAACCATCCAAAATCAATTGAGCTGATCAAAAAACATGCACATGAACTGGCCGCAGTATTAGTCGAGCCCGTTCAAAGCCGCCGTCCAGATCTGCAGCCAGTGGAATTCTTGAAGGAAGTCAGAGAGATTACAAGCCAGTCAGGCACTGCCCTTATTTTTGACGAGATCATTACGGGATTCCGCATACATCTTGGTGGCGCACAGGCGTGGTATGGAATAGAAGCAGACCTCGTTACGTATGGAAAAGTTCCGGGTGGTGGCATGCCGATCGGTGTTGTAGCCGGGAAAGCTGCGTTCATGGATGCAGTAGACGGGGGGACCTGGAATTTTGGAGATCATTCTTACCCGGTAAATGCGGAGAAAAAGACATTTGTGGGCGGAACGTTTTGCACGCATCCACTGACGATGCATGCCGCGATCGCTACGCTGGAATATTTGAAAGAACAGGGTCCGAAGCTTCAGGAAGCGTTGACTCAAAAGACCCTCTACTTGGTAGATACGCTTAACGCGTATTTTAAGAACGAGCAAATTCCAATCCAGATGATCAATTGCGGTTCCTTGTTCCGCTTCGTATCGTTTACCGATATAGAATTGTTCTTCTATCATCTAATCAGCAAGGGCATTTATATATGGGAGGGCAGAAATTGCTTCCTTTCCACTGCTCATTCCGATGAGGATATCGAGAAACTGATCCAAGCGGTGAAGGAAAGTATTGATGATCTGCGTCGAGGAGGCTTTTTGCCGGAGCCACCCCCAACTTCTCCAAATGGAGGCCGGAAACAAAATCAAGTCGTCGAAATGACAAACTTTACGAGACGGGATGGGCTAAAGCCAGAGGCAACGCTTGTGGAAAGGGTGGGGGAACAACTGAAGCTCCCCCTTAGCCCTGAACAGAAGCAAATGTGGTTTGCAGCCAAATATCGCGTGGAAGCATCAGCCGCTTTTAACGAGACCGCCTCCCTTCAGGTCGAGGGTGAGCTTGATATCCCTGTGTTTGAGCAGGCTGTCCAAACCATGGTGGATCGCCATGAAGCATTGCGAACCATCATTGATTCCAACGGAGAGTATCAGGTGGTACTACCCAAGAGGGACATACGTGTTCGATTCGTGGATTTGAGCCACCTTTCATCCCAGGAACAGGAAGAAAAAAAGAATCAGCTATTGAATGAACAAACAGGCACACCATTTGAACTGTCTTCTGAGGACCCCCTGTATCGGGTAAGTGTCATCAAGCTGGCTTCCGACAAATTCCTGACGTCCTACACCTTCCATCACATGATTGCGGATGGGTGGTCCATGGCTGTTTTTATCAAAGAGCTGGATGATATCTACTCGGCCCTTATACAGAAACGACCAATATTGCTCGAGCCTTCTACACCGTTTTCTGATTACCGAAACTGGCAAGAAGATCAGATGCAAAATCCAGCATTTCAGGACGCGCTCACGTACTGGAACGAAAAATTCGCAGATCCAATCCCCAAGCTCGTTTTTCCTTTAGCGCAACGAGAAACGGGAAAACCATCTTTTACAGGCGAGCGTATTACCTTCAAGATCGACAGTAACATCACAAGGAAGGCAAGAAAAAGAAGCATTCAAAACAAGAACAGTCTGTTTATTACCTTGCTCGCTTCTTTTAACCTCTTCCTTCATCGTATTCTTGGAAATAGAAAAATGGTGGTTGCGATTCCTACTGCGGGTCAATCTCATATCGGCAAAATATCCTTGATCGGAAACTGCGTCAATCTGTTGCCGGTTTGCACGGAGATTGACGGCAATGATACGGCTGCGGAGTATTTGTCCCGAGTGAAACAGGCGGTGGCGGAGATGGAAAAGCATCAAGCCTACTCCTTTGCAGCATTAGCTGAGAATTTGCCGCATCAGAACTTGCCGGAGCTTTCGGTGTTGTTCAATATGGATCGACCGCTTCACAACCTGACTTTCGCTCAAATGAAGGCTACGCTGTTGCCCAATCGGATCATTTACAGCAAGTACGATCTTTTTGTAAACGTGACAGAAGTGGGCGGAGAGCTTGTGGTGGATGTGGATGCACGAAGCGGGGTAGTAACCACGGAGATTCTTCGCCAGTGGGGCGTCTACTTTGCCAATCTTTTGCATCGTATTGCTGAAGACGATCAGGAAAAAATTCGTGCACTATCGCTTTTACAGCCCGACGAGATGGAAAGAATGATACGTGAATCCAGTGGCAACCTGGGCAAATATGCAGCGGATTGGACAGAACTTTTGCAGGATATGCCAGATGATCGAGTAGGACGAGCTTCTCTTTATGTCCTGGATCAGTATCAGCAATTGGCTCCTATGGGTGCAGTCGGACAGGTGTATCTGGCAGATGGGGGATTCGCGCATGCAGACCCGTCTCAGTGGCAGCGAACTACGAAATCTGCTGTTTCGCTAGGAAATGGAGAAATCCACATTATCCATTCATTCGATCGGCTTGCAGGGAAACAAAGCATGATCGGCAGAGAAGTAGAGTCGGCTGGAACGGCAACCGAAGAGACCATCAGAGTCATTTGGCAGGAAATCTTGGGAAGCTCCCCAATGTATCTGGATGATAATTTTTTTGAACAAGGCGGGAACTCCTTACAAGCAACTGTCATGCTCAGCAGAATCTACAAGGAATGCCACGTGCAAATTCCTTTGCATCAAATTTTTCAATCGCAGACGATACGTGAATTAGCCAAATATGTAGACTCTTCCAAGCATCAAGCTTTTACACCCATTCGCTCATGCGAATTGCAGCCATACTATAAATCTTCTTCGGCGCAGAAAAGAATGTACATCCTCCAAGGTCTGGATGGAGGAACCGCCTATAACCTGTCCGGCTACTTACAATTGGATGGGGAACTGGAACTTGATCGTCTGATTCACTCTTTGCAACAGGTTGTACAAAGGCACGAGTCTTTCCGAACCAACTTTGTGATCAGAGATAATGAAGTCGTGCAAGTTTTACATGACGATCTGCCATTGGATATAGAGGTCGAACAATTGGCTGAAGAGGATGTAAATGAGGCGATTCGCACGTTTATCCAGCCATTTGATCTCAGCAAAGCACCGCTTGTTCGGGCGAAAATCTTCCAAGTGTCAGCCAAACGCTTCATTGTAGCTGTGGACATGCATCACATTATTTCGGACGGCTATTCGGTATCCCTGTTTATCCGTGAGCTGCTCCATACGTATAGAGGAGAATCACTGCCTGAGCTCGGCGTGACGTATAAAGATTTCGTGGCATGGGAGCAAGAGAGGGAGCAGTCAGAACAGCTCTTGGCTCAAAAGGAGTACTGGCTTGAGCAATTTAGCCAAGGAGAACTTCCGGTATTGAAGCTTCCCGTCGATTACCAAAGACCGCCGGTTCAATCCTTTGAAGGTGACCGCTTGACGATGGGGATCGGTGAGGAAGTCAGGAAGCGGTTGCTCCAATTGGCTAGGGAAACTGACACGACCTTGTATATGGTATTGCTTGCTGCTTACAATGTCATGCTTTACCGATACACCGGGCAGGAGGAGCTGATTGTCGGTTCTGCTGTGGCGGGAAGACAACATCCTGATTTAGAACGAATGATGGGCATGTTTGTAAATACATTGGCCATCCGAAACTATCCGACTGGAAGCAAGACCTTTACGGATTTCCTGAAAGAAGTGAAATATCAAGCATTACATGCCTTTGAAAACCAGGAGTATCCGTTTGAAAAACTGGTTGATGCTCTGCAACTAAACAAAGATTTGAGCCGCAATCCTCTCTTTGATACCATGTTTGATTACCATTATGAATCCTTTGACGACGTGACCTCAGATGATTTCAAAGTCACGATGTATGAATATCCAAAAGGCGTGTCCCTCTTTGATCTCAGTCTTGATGTCCATGACGATGGAACAACGCTCACTTGCCAATTTGATTACAGCACTCATCTGTTTAAACGCGATACAGTTGAGCGAATGGCCAATCATTTTGCCAAGATCCTTCACTCCATTGTGCAGTCTAATGAGAGTTGCCTAGCTGATTTGGAGTACTTGTCCAGCGAGGAAGTCAAGCAGGTTGTTTCCGACTTTAATCAAGCGAGAAAGCAAATACCCGCACCTCTCTATCCGACGTTCTATGAATGGTTTGAGGCAGAAGCAATACGCCATGCAGAGCAAGTCGCTGTTTCTTACGGGGAAGAGCAGATCAGCTATCAGGAACTGAATGCGAAAGCAAACCGCTTGGCCCGAACGCTGCGTGATCAGGGTGTAAAACCAAACAGCTCCGTTGCGATTTTGGCAGAACGCTCGATTAACATGGTCATCGCTGTTCTGGCTGTCATGAAGGCGGGTGGAGCCTATGTTCCGATTGATCCTCAGTATCCAAAGGACCGCATTTCGTTCATGCTGGAAGACAGTCAGGCAAAGGTCATGCTGGTCAATCAAAATGGACAGAGCGGAATAGACTTCAGCGGCGCCATCATCGATCTGGACGCAGAGGCCAGTTACAGGGAGGATTCGTCCAATCTCGAAGGCATCTCCGGACCGAGCGATCTCGCTTATATCATCTATACATCCGGCACGACAGGTAAACCCAAAGGGGTCATGATCGAGCATCGCAATCTGGTGAGCGTAGCCAATACATGGCGCTATGAGTACGAACTTGAACAGATGAATGTGAATCTTTTGCAGATGGCGAGTTTCTCTTTTGACGTGTTTGCAGGGGATTTGTGCAGGGCCTTGCTGCATGGTGGACATTTGGTGATTTGTCCTAGTGATGTAAGGATTGATCTTCCAGCTCTTTACCAGTGGTTGACCCGGTATGAAATTTCCTTGTTTGAATCGACACCTGCCCTTGTTCTTCCTTTTATGGAGTACATTTATCAAAATGGATTGCCGCTCACTCATCTGAAACTGCTGATTCTTGGTTCGGATACATGCCAAAGTGAAGCGTTTGTCCGGTTGGTCGAGCGTTTCGGGCAGATCAAAATCATCAATAGCTATGGAGTCACGGAAGCGGCTATTGATTCCAGCTACTTCGAAATGGCTGGCGATACCGAAATGACAACCGGAAACGTTCCGATCGGAAAACCGCTGCAAAACACAGAATTTTATGTGTTGGATTCTCAATTGAGGCCACAGCCGGTGGGAGTGTACGGAGAACTATATATCGGGGGAGCGGGTGTTGCACCGGGTTATCTGAACCGTGAGGAATTAACCCGTGAGCGCTTCATTCAAAATCCTTTCCGTCCTGGTGAGACCATGTATAAGACCGGCGATATTGTGCGCTGGATGGCAGATGGAAATATGGAGTTTGTTGGTCGCTCGGACTATCAATTGAAGATTCGTGGATACCGTGTGGAGCTGGGCGAAGTCGAAAATCAGCTGTTACGGCATGAAAAAGTACGCAATGCCATTGTGCTTCCGAAGACAAAGGGAGATGAATCTGTTGTATTGTGCGCGTATTACACGACGGATGAGGGAGTAAGTACGTCTGAAATCAAAGCATTTTTAGCCGATTCCCTGCCTGAATTTATGGTGCCAACCTTTATCATCCAATTGGCAGAGTTGCCTGTGACACCAAACGGCAAAATCGATCGTAATGCTTTGCCAACCCCCGACCTTTCTAAGCTGATATCTGAGGAATACGTAGAGCCTGCGACTGAAAATGAAAGAAAACTTGCAGGAATATGGCAAGAGGTCTTGGGTATCGAGCGAGTCGGCGCTCTGGATCGGTTCTTTGAAATCGGTGGGCATTCGCTGCATGCCGCCATTCTGCTTGCCAAAGTGAATAAGGAGTGGCAGGTAGAAATTCCGCTGCGAGCCGTTTTCCAAAATCCTACCGTCAGAAGTTTTGCCCACGTCATTTCTGAATCGACACAGGCCGAAAAGCCTTTGATTCAGGTGGTTGGAAAACAAGAGCATTATGAGCTCTCTCCTTCGCAAAAAAGGATTTTTACCGTTCAATCACTCGATGAAACAAGTGTGGCCTATAACATGGCAGGCGCTCTGATTCTTTCCGGGAAGCTGGATGTTGCGGCATTGGAAAACGCATTCCAGTCTCTCATCCAAAGGCATGAGGCGTTCCGTACGTCCTTCGACTACGTAAATGGTGAGCCTAAACAATTTGTCCATGACTCTGTCCGCTTTGCCATCGATCAGGCTCACACAGAGGACAGCCCTGAGAGTATAGAAAATCTCATACGGGCGTTCATTCAACCATTCGAACTGAGTCTGGCTCCATTATTGCGCGTAAAGCTGGTCAAACTGGTCGATGACAAGCACTTGCTCCTGATTGACATGCATCACATCATAGCAGATGGAACATCGGTGAGCATTGTAATTGATGAGTTGAATCATCTGTATAACGGGCGGAATCCAGAACCACTCACCGTACAGTACAAGGATTATTCCGCTTGGTTGAAACAGATCAAGACGACGGGTCAGTCGCATAGGCAGGAGAAGTTCTGGATAGATGAATTCAGCGGGGAACTACCTGTTATGAATCTGCCTACGGACTATCAGCGTCCGCAGTTTCAAAGTTTTGAAGGGGGTACGGTCGAAAGCAAGATTGAGGCGGTTGTTTCCCGCAGATTGCACGACTTGGCGAAGGAAGCAAACGTAACGGTCTTTTCCATTCTCTTGGCGGCGTACAACGTGTTACTGTCCAAATATACAGGGCAAGAAGACATTGTCGTAGGGACTCCAGTGGCAGGACGTAACCACACCGATGTTCAAAATGTAGTGGGGATGTTCGTAAATACGCTTGCCCTGCGAAATTATCCAGCAGGCACCAAAACGTTCCGCGAGTTTGTCCAAGAGCTAAGTGAGAAGTCACTACTGGCGTTTGAACATCAGGATTATCCATTGGAAGACTTGGTAGAAAAGCTTCAGGTTCGACGCGACCCAAGCAGGAATCCGTTGTTTGACACCATGTTCTCCTATGACAATGTGGAAGATACGGCATTTGACTGGAACAAGGTAGAGGTCAGGCTTTATCCATTCCAAACGAAAATATCCAAGTTAGACATCGTCATGAATGTCGAGACGAGAAATGACAGCTTTTTTGTGGAGTGCGAATATAGCACCAGTCTATTTAAGTCTGAAACGATGGAGCGTTTTATCAACCATTTTACCAACGTACTGCGGCAGGTAGCGGCGAACATGGATATTCTTGTGGGTGAGATTGACCTCATGTCTCCAGAAGAAGTGCAGTTTTTGGAGAAGCTCAGTAATGATACCAAGCGAGAGTATTCTGTAGTACAACCGATCCATGTTGCCATCGAGGAATCAGCCAGACTTTATCCAAATCGAATTGCCGTTTCCTATCAAGGCTCGACAATCACGTACCAACAATTAAACGAGAAAGCCAATGCAGTTGCTTCTGATCTGCTGAAACGCGGTATAGGAAAAGGCAAGTATGTACCTGTACTTATGGAAAGAAGTCTGGAATTGGTCATATCGTTATTGGGTGTAATGAAGACAGGAGCTGCGTTCTCACCACTGGACATTCAGTGGCCTGTCGATAGACTCCAGTCTGTTATTGCCGAGCTGGGTAGCGAGTTCGTATTCGTAGAATCTGATCATTCCTTTACGGAAACGGATTTGGGAGCGAAATTGGTTGCGATTGATCTGGGGCACCTGACAACGGAAGCGGAAAATCCTAATTTGTCCGTATCGCCGGAAGACCCCATCTACGTCATTTTTACTTCTGGCTCAACAGGCAAACCAAAAGGAGTCGTTGTACCGCATAGAGGGATCGTCAACCGCTTTAACTGGATGGATGATTATTTTGGCCAAGATGCAGCCCAATCTGTCCTTCAAACCACCAACCACGTCTATGACAGTGCCATTTGGCAATTCTTCTGGCCACTGACCAATGGCGGAAAAACGGTCTTGCCTACTACGGGGATGACTGTCTCGGCTGATTACATGGCTGGAATCATAGAAGACGAACAAATTACCTTAACGGATTTCGTCCCATCCGTCTTTAATGTGATCGTAAATCAGTTAGCAGAAAATCTCGAACTACAGGGCAAATTACAATCGCTCAAGAAGATCATTATCGGCGGCGAGGAAATCGTTCCGTCTGCGGTTTCCAAATTCCTGAAAATATTCCAGTATGTATCACCAACGAATTTGTATGGCCCGACAGAAGCAAGTATCGGATGCATTGCCTATCAAATTACGGGAGAAGAAGATCGCATCCCGATTGGAAAACCGATATTCAACACGAAAATCCTTCTGCTCGATGCGTATGGAAAGCGCGTGCCGATAGGTGTCCCTGGAGAAATCTACATCTCAGGCATGCCGCTTGGACTAGGTTACTTGCATAACGAGGAGCTAACGAGACAGAGCTTTGTTGATAATCCATACGCGGAACCGGGCTATGAGAAAATGTATAAGACAGGGGATTTGGCTGTCTATTTACCTGATGGAAACATCCATTTTCTGGGCAGAAGGGATTTCCAGATCAAAATCAGGGGATATCGAATCGAGCCAGGGGAAATCGAAAGCAAGCTGCTTTCGCTGGAACAGGTAAAAGAAGCAATCGTTATCGCCAGAGAAGAAGAAAATGGAAGCAAGTACTTATGCGCGTATATTGTGACAGAGCATGAGCTTGCCGCTGACGATTGGAGAGACTTGCTCGCTAAAGATTTGCCCGATTACATGATCCCGTCTTTCTTCGTTCGACTAGACGCTATGCCGATTACTGCTGTTGGAAAAGTGGATCGGAAAAAACTCCCCCTTCCTGATCGCTCTCTCTTGGTGGAGGAACACGTCGTCGAGCCGTCCGATGAACAGGAACAAATCATGGTCACCATCTGGAAGGATGTACTGGGGCTTGCGCAAGTAAGTGTGACCCACAACTTCTTTGAGCTTGGGGGAGACTCCATTAAAGCTCTTCAGATGATAGCGAGATTGAGGAGTCATGGGTATGAGCTCCGATTGAAAGACTTGTTCCAAAACCCGCGTATTCGCAGTGCAGCAAAATATCTCCAGACGCTGACCAGACAGATTGAGCAAGGACCTGTAATAGGGGCAGTAGCGTTGACACCGATCCAGATGAACTTCTTTGAACAAAACCATCAGAACCCGCATCATTACAATCAATCTGTCATGTTATTCAGCGAAGCTGGCTTTGATCCAGAGCTGGTTCAACAAGCATTTATGAAGCTGATTGAGCATCATGATGCTTTGCGAATGAAATTCCAAATGAATGAGTCAGGCATTGTTCAGGAACATCGGGAACTGGACGAGTGCATGGTTCCCATTACGATCAGGGAGTTCCCGGCTCAAAGCGTAGCGGAGATGGAGCAAGCGGCGCAGCTCATACACGAAGGGATCGATTTGACGGATACTGCGTTGGTAAATCTCGGCCTTTTCCGAACAGATGCAGGAGATCACTTGTTAATCGTGATTCATCATCTCGTTGTCGATGGTGTCTCATGGCGGATTCTTCTGGAAGATTTCCATACGCTGTATGACTCCTTACTGAAGAAAGAAGAGCCTGCTTTGCCTATGAAAACCGATTCCTATCAAACTTGGTCAGAAGAATTGCAAAAATATGCGCAGGGAAGCGAGATTCAGCAGGAAATCGGATATTGGAAACAGGTCGAGGAAATGCCATTCTCTCCTCTGGCAAAGGCAGAAACGATTGGGGCACCGCTTATGCAAGATACAACAGATGTCACCCTCGAGCTTGATGAAGCCTACACAGAAAAGCTGCTGAAGCAGAGCCATCAGGCGTATAACACGGAAGTGAATGATTTGTTGCTTACGGCGTTGGGCTTGACGGTAAAAGAGTGGGCGGGGATAGATCATGTGCTCGTGAATCTGGAGGGACATGGCAGAGAAGAGATCGTGAAGGGCATCGATATTTCACGCACTGTCGGATGGTTTACAGCCCAGTATCCATTCGTACTGGATATGAGCCGATCGGAATCCCTAGGCTACCAAATCAAAATGGTGAAAGACAGCCTGCGACGTGTGCCGAACAAAGGCATTGGGTACAGCATTTTACAGTACCTGTCTGCGAAACAAACCGATGTTCCGTTAACGTTCCAGGTAAAGCCCGAGATCAGTTTTAACTACTTGGGCCAGTTCGATACAGACTTGGAGTCAGGAAGCATGACGACTTCCTCCCTTTCTCCGGGCCGAGAAATCAGTCCGACCGCCATTCGATCCTTTGCGCTTGATGTGAATGGAATGGTCGTGAATCGCAAGCTGACACTTACTTTTACGTATCATCGTGAAGAGTTTGAAGAAGGAACCATTCAGCGCCTCGTGGATGCCTACCGAGATAAGATCGTAGAAATCATTACGCACTGCTTATCGAAAGAGTCAGTCGAGCAAAGCCCAACAGATTTCACATACGATGAGCTGTCCATTGAGGAATTAGATCATCTTTCCCAACTGCTGGGTGAAAAAATTCAATGATAGATGGTGATGAGGTTTGAATGGTGTTCAGATTAAAAATATATACCGCTTGACACCTATGCAAGAAGGCATGCTGTATCACTTTATCCTTCATCCTGAATCAGAGGTTCACTTCGAACAAACGGTGATTACGATGGAGGAGTCGTTGCGGCTTGATCTCCTTGATCAGAGCTTTCGCGACCTCGTCGAAAGATTCGATATCCTGCGAACAGTCTTTCACTATAAAGAAAGTAAAAAGCCTCTGCAAATCGTGTTGAAGCAAAGAGAGGCAGCTATTCAGATTGAGGACATCTCTGACCTGACTCAGGATGAACAAGAAGCATTTGTAGAGCAATTTCTTGTAAGGGATCGGAGCAATAGATTTGATCTGGAAAAAGATCTGTTGTTTCGGATTACCGTTATGAAATTGAGTGAATCAAAATTCAAGATGGTGTGGAGCTTCCACCATATTATTATGGATGGCTGGTGCTTGGGGATTGTCGCAAAAGACTTTTTCCATATCTATCGCTCTTATCTTCAAAATAAGAAGGCCGAGCTTGCTCCACCGTATTCGTTCAGTAGCTATGTCACCTGGCTTGGCAAGCAAAACAAACAAGAGGGACTCTCGTTTTGGCGAGATAGCTTGGATGGATTTGATCAGCAATCTCCTTTACCGGTTGAATATCTTTCAACCGGTAAGGGGTACCAACGAGAATCGATCGTGTTTCGCATTGATCGGGAAACGACTGCCCGTCTGGAGCAGATAGCGAGATCAAATGATGTGACACTGAGCATCGTCTTTCATTCCCTCTGGGGATTGTTGCTGCAACGATACAATTATGCCAAAGACGTTGTCTTCGGCTCCGTCGTTTCGGGACGTCCCTCCGAGCTCATTGGCGTAGAAGAAATGGTTGGATTATTTGTCAATACGATCCCAATGCGAATTCGCACTGAAGGCAAACAGACGTTTTCGGAGTTGCTCGGGCAGGTGCAACAATTCTTCACAGCCACAAGCAGCCACCAATACTTGTCTCTGGCGGATATTCAGTCCGAAACCGCATTAAAACAAAACCTGATTCAGCATCTCATGGTCTTTGAAAACTATCCATTGACGGAGGAGGCATTCGACGAAGATGGAAAAGGCGGTTTATTCGGAATTACGGATGTCCAAGGATATGAGCAAACCAGCTACGACTTCAACTTGTGCATTATTCCCGGAAAGGAATTGGAAATTCACTTTATCTATAATGCGCTTGCCTACAGCGATGCTTATCTGCAAAAAGTCCGAGCGCATTTGAATCAGTTGATTCAAAGTGTCGTCCGCAATCCCGACCAGCCGCTTGCAAACATGCAAATGGTCACGGACGAGGAGCAGGCCCTCATTCTGCAACAATGGAATGACACGGAGATGCTGGTTGATCAAAGGCAAACCATTGACCAGCTATTTAAGGAACAGGTCAAAAAGGCACCGCATCACATTGCCGTGGTCGATCAGGAAGGCACCTACACCTATCAGGAATTAGATGACAAATCCGATGCGCTGGCCCATGTGCTGCGTGAGAAAGGGGTAAAACCAGGCAGTATTGTTGGTGTGATGGTGGAGCGCTCTACCGCTTACAGCCTCGCCATCTTGGCGGTTTTGAAAGCGGGCGGTGCCTTTCTCCCAATTAGCACCGACCATCCGAGCGAACGGATCAGCTATATGATCGAAGATAGCGGGGCCAGCATTGTTTTGATCCATGATCCGACTGTAGCGTATGCAGAGCGTATTCTCCCAGCAGCAATGTTGATCAATCTTGATGATAGGAGCGTATACAACGGCGTTACATCTGATGTACAGACCCTTCATCGTTCCAGTGATCTGGCCTACGTCATTTATACATCCGGATCAACGGGGAAGCCAAAGGGGGTAAGACTGCACCACGTCGGAATCGCCAATCTTCAGCAGTTTTTCATCAACGATCTCGGTATCACCAAAAATGACAAGGTGTTGCAGTTTGCCAGTATCTCCTTTGATGCCTCTGTCTGGGAGTTTACGATGGGGGTATTGACGGGGGCGAGACTGGTCGTAGTTTCAAAGGATGTCGTACTCGATTCGCAGGCTTTCAGTGACTATCTGCTGCGGCATGAAGTAACAGTCGCGACGCTCCCGCCTACTTTTGTGACGTATTTGGAGCCGGAAAATTTCCCGAAACTGCAAACATTAATCACCGCAGGTTCCGCAACAAACTGGGAGCTCGTCCATAAATGGAGCGCGCATTGCCGATACATCAACGCATACGGTCCAACCGAAACAACCATTTGTGCGACGACTTGGACGTATGAAGGGCAAGAGGAGCTGCCGCAGCAAGTGCCGATCGGAAAGCCCATTGCCAACACAAAAGTATACGTGCTCGATCCGCATGGTCATTTGCAGCCCCAGGGAATTCCTGGTGAGCTAGCTATCGCGGGCATTAGCGTCGCTGATGGCTACATCAACCGTGAGGAATTGACGAACGAGAAATTTGTGGCAGATCCGTTTCATTCTGGTTCCAGGCTCTACAAGACGGGAGATATGGTGAAATGGCTTGCGGATGGAAGTCTGGAATATTTGGGGCGAATGGACAATCAGGTCAAGATACGCGGTTTCCGTATCGAGCTTGATGAGGTTGAAAACGTGATCCAATCCCAGGCAGGAGTGAAGGAAGCGGTCGTGCTGGCCAAAAAAGAGCAGGGAGGAGATGCCTGCCTGATCGCTTACCTGGTCTGGGAGCAGCCTGAGTGGAACAGAGATTTGCGTCAGGAGCTTTTGGCTACCCTTCCAGCCTATATGGTACCAACGTATATCCATGTCCTTGAGAGAATGCCTGTAACACCGAATGGAAAAATAGATCGGAGGGCATTACCTGAGCCTGTCATGATCCGGGAGGCGAGTAAGCAACTGAATCCCCCTGTTACAGAGCAGGAGATGAAGCTGGCGGAAATCTGGAAAGAAGTGCTCGACCTACAGGAAATCAGTGTGGATGACCATTTTTATGATCTGGGCGGGCATTCTCTCAAAGCGATCCAACTGGTAGCGCGTCTGCATAAGGAAGGCATTGAAGTGAAGATTCAAACGATCTTCCAATACGATACAGTCAGAGCGCTAGCAGGATATGTAGATACAGTAAACCGGATTCGCACCACAAAAGCGCAAGATAAAAAAGAGCTGGAAGCCTTGATCTACGCCCATTTTCAAGTACGAAGCAACTATGTAGAGGTACCGTTCGGCAGCAAGCACCGAGCTGTTCTGTACGTGGAGGAAAATGCGCAGGGCAAACACCAAGAAATCCTGTCTTTATTGCGTAGGTCTTGTGATCCTGCGATTCAGCCCCACGCTATTCAATATCTGAATATCTCCCAACAAGTATGGGAAAAAGAGAAGAATCATTTCCAAAAGGCTACGCTTGATGAGAAAGAAACCCTGTCATGGCAGGAGTGCCTCGTCAACGACCTCGATCAGAAGCTCCTTCGTTATTCGGAGGCAATCGTCAATCAGCAGACCTTTATCAGACGGCCGCTGTCACCTTCACAGCGCTATCATGTACAGGAAAAGGACATTTCTGGAACGGTAATTCACTTTGAGCGGATGATCGATCCTAAGACGCTGGAAAAAGCCTTTCTTACCATCTTAGAGCGGCATCATTTACTGCGTTGCACGTTGGCTTTTGAGGAAGAAGAGCCATATTGGAAAGAATATCCTTGCCCTAGTGAAATTCAGCTCCCTGTTGTTGATGTATCGGGCGATTCGGAAGAAAGAAAAGAAGCGGTGCGCCATCTTTTACAGAGCGAATATTTTTACAAGCAGCATGATTCGACCAGCTCTTTGTCATACAAAGTGATCTTGCTGAAAGAGAGCGAGAAAGAGTATTCGTTCATATTCCCGGCGTCGCATCTCATTTTTGATTTAATTAGCAGCGAGGTCCTGCAAAACGACATGAACCTGTATTACGAAGCTTTGGAGAATGACTCAGACCTCTCGGAAAATGATCGGAATACGTATTGGGACTTTGTCCGGCAAATTACGAAGGGTCCAGTCGGAATCGAAGATCAGCAGATTACGGAGGAATTTGACCTTCACGCATTTGAGAATAGTCTTTTGTCCATCGAAAGACAGCTCGCATCTTCATCCACTTTGGACGGCTACACGATTGTTACCTGCGAACTAGATATGGACAACCCGCAGGAGACAGAAAATGCGCGGATTCCGATTGCTCTTTTAGCCAGATTTTGTGAAAGAAGTTATGGAGTCCACAAGGCACCCGTCTTCCTCATGAACTTTGGCAGATCCTTTATGGGGAACCATTTCTTCGATGTGCTTGGCGAGTGTATCGATCATATTCCGCTTCATATTGATCCGGCATGGAGTCTGAATGAGTTGGAAGCGTATGTGAAGGTTCGGTTGGATCTCGCAAAGGATAGGAACATCCATTTCGCCAATCTCGTGCAAAATCCTGACGTAACACAAAACTATCCTCTTTCCCATCACTCACTCATCCGATCCATGCAGATGACACCTATTATTTGCAACTTTCTGGGTGAGCAGAACAAGAGTCATCAACCAAGTGAGTACGATTACCTGTTTATAAAAGGAAAGAAACGTATTCTCTTTGAGGCTTCCTATACATCCATGGGCAAAATGACTATTTTTATGGCGCTGCCATATCGCGAGGATGAAAGGAAGCTACGAGTGATCTTGGAAGAGGAAGCGAAAAAATTGATAGGAATGCCTCTAGTCATACGCTAAGAGAGGCCTAGGCATCGTATCGGAAATCGGCAGATGGATTCCGCTCTATTCCGGGTTTATTGCCCGTGGGGTGTAGCGGGATCATCTTGCCGAAATAGTGCGTCAGCTAGAGGGATTACTATTCAAGGAGGTTAAGATGGGCAAACAATCATATGGATTAAATATTTTTCTCTTTACTTTTACTCGTTTCATTACGGAATTAGGTAGTGGTGTCTACAAATTTGCTCTTGCCCTGTACATTGCGGATGTGACGGGTTCTTCCGCTGCATTTGCAACTGTTTTGGGCTTTTCGTACTTGCCAGGGGTGCTGATTAATATTTTTGCAGGCGCCTATATTGATAGACACAACAAGAAAACAATCATGGTTGTCACCGAGCTGCTAAGCGGTGCGCTAGTTCTCCTGTTTTTACTGTTTTTCCTTCAGTTTCCTACAAATCTATGGCTGTTTGTCGGATACGCCTTCGTGATCAGTACCATTCAGGCTTTTACGTATCTCGCTTTACAAGCATCGATTCCTGAGCTGGTAAACGAGGAAAGAGTAGGTAGTATGAACTCAATTTACCAAGCGATCAGCGCCATTCTCAATGTAGCGGGTCCTTTGGTAGGGGCGGTGGCCTACGGCTTGCTGGGGATGAAAATGATTTTGCTGATCGATGGTCTTTCTTTTATCGGAGCAGGGATCTTGCAGATGTTCCTCCGTTTCCGCAAGACCGAGGCAGTACAGGAGACAACGCAAAGCTATACAGACACAATCAAGGAAGTTTTCCAATATATCCGAGAACAGGTTGTCATCAAGTACTTGTTCCTGATTTTCCTTGTGCTCAACTTTATTTTCCCTCCGCTCATGTATGTGGGGCTGCTGCATATTGCCTACCGAGTTGAAAAAGTATCGATGGAGCAATTCTCCTTTATTCAGTCCTCCTGGTTTATCGGGATCATTATCGGAGCGGCTGTTGTCTCTATGAAAAAGGTGAGCAAATACGTTGAGAATAAAATCTTCCTTTTGATTCAACTGCAAGGGCTTCTCTTGCTGACGTGGGTATTCCCGATTTTTGTTCCGGAAACGAGTAATGCCTCTTGGATCATTACGGGCGTGTTTGTCGGGATTTTATTGGTCTCCGCGATCTTCAACTCCATGGGGAACATTCCGATCTTTACCTTTGTTCAATTGAACACGCCTGAGCATTTGCGTGCCAGCATGTTTGGAGTGGTCGGCACTTTTACCGGTGTGGCCGTACCGTTTGGGATCTGGTTGTACGGTATTTTACTGGAGGCCGTGGATTGGACGTATCTTGTGTTGGCGTCGGGTGCCATCATTTTTGTGATCGCCTTGATCGCTCATCTGAACAAGCAAGTGAGTCAATACTTTAAGAAAAAAGAAGAGCAGGTGGTAGCAACAGACAAGTCTGCTTGAGCAAGGTCAAGATAGAGAGAGAATATGATGTCAGCTTCATTCAAAAAGACAATGACAAAACTACTGGAGGACTCTACGTGAAGAGTATGCGCTATGTCGTTTTGACCGTTGTACTGATGTTCATCACGGGATGTGGAGTGGAAACGAAACAGGAAACGGAGCAAACCAAACAAAAGATCGTGCAGGTGCACACCGTAAAACAGACGGATTCCTTGCCGATACCACTTATTGCTTTCGTTGAATACAAACAGGAGAGCCATCTAGCCTTTGGAGCTTCTGGTACGATTGAACGAATGAACGTAACAAAAGGGGCAAAGGTGACACAGGGCCAGGTATTAAGTTCATTAAATACGAACTATTATCAAAAAGGGCTGGAAGCGGCACAAAGCCAGGTTCAAAGTGCATCTGCGTTGCGTTCAAAAACGTTGCAAGGAGCAAGCGCCGATCTCATCAGCAAGCAGCGCTTGGCAGTGGATAGCCAGGAAAAGCGCATGAAGGATGCGCAACGGAAATGGGAGACTGCCCAGGAGCTGTTTAAGGGCGGCGCTATTTCGCAGAGTGAGCTGGATAGTGCGCAGTCGGAAAAAGAGCAAATCGAGATTTCGCTACAAGAGGCGCGAATTACGTTGGATAAGCTGCTAAAGGGTGCGGAAGTCAACGAGATTGCCAGTGCCGATGCCGATTTGAAACAAGCGGCCAGTGAAGTAGAGCTCGCAAAGAAAACCCTTCAAGAAACGCAACTCGTCGCGCCATTTAGCGGTACGGTCATCGATGTTACCCAAAAGGCAGGCAGTCTTGCCCAACCAGGTGAAAGTATCATTCACCTGGTTGATAGCTCGGAAGTGAAGCTGAAGGTCGATGTCCCATTGGATGTGATGGAAAACTACAAACAAGGGGACACGGTGCCTGTGGCAGTAGAGGGAAAGGGCAAAAGTACAGGGACCATTACATTTATCTCGCCTGTACTTAACCAGGAAACGGGAAAGTATCTTGTAGAGTTAGCTGTTTCCAATAAAGACAACAAGTTGATTGAGGGCATGGTCGCGACTGTAGAGATGTCACGCAAAGTGAACGGAATGCTCGTACCCGTCCAAAGCGTGGGCATTAAAGAAACAAAGCGCTTCGTCATGGTTGTCGAGAATGGTGTGATCAAGAGACGCGACGTGGAAGTGGGACAAATTTTTGGAAATAACGTCGAGATTTTATCGGGCCTACAGTCAGGCAATCAAATTCTGATCTCCGGCATAACGTACTACGCCGAAGGTGAAGTCGTTACGGTGAAAGGGGAGTAACCGATGGACAAGGTCATTCTCTTTTTGCTGAAACGAAAAGTGATCCTCTATTTGTGCACATTCCTCATCGTGCTTACCGGAATCGGTGCTCTCTTTTCTTTCCACGTGGAGCTTGTACCGAAAACGAATTTGCCTTGGATTGAAGTGAATATTTCAGGAGGAGCACTGCCGCCTGAAGAGATGGTGGAAAAGGTCACGAAAAAAATAGAGCAGGAATTGAAATCTTTGGCTGGGATTAAAAACTTCTCATCGAAAACAGGGACGGGGTTTTCTGGCATCTCGATCCTTGCAGAGGATGGAGAAGGTGAAAAGGTCAAGCAAGAGACACAAAATATTGTGAATCGGCTCCGCAACGAGTTTCCCAAAGTAGTAGATACCGTAACCGTCACTCAAACGAATTTAGGTGATGAGGACTTAATCGACTACGCAATGGTGGGTGCCGATACACAGACCATGCTCACCTTGCTGAAGACGACCATTAAGGATCGAATAGAATCCGTCCCGGGTGTGAAGGAAGTGGTCGTATCCGAGGACGGTTTTGAAAATAAGGTTGCGATAACATTTCGTCCTGAACGGCTTACTGCCTATCGAACGACAGCAGCGGATGTTGTTGGTCAGCTACAGGGTGCCAATTGGAAAAAAGCCGTGGGGATGTTGGAGAATCCCGGTTTCGACACCGTTGTGATGATTGACAACAGCTTAAAAAATATAGAAGAATTCAAAGCTATTTTGATCAAGACACCCAAGGGCAAGGTTGCACTTGAACAATTGGCAACGGTGAGTGACTTGCGCGGAAGCGTGAAGGACGCTATTTCCATGACTGAAGGAAACCTCTTTGTGCAAATCAGTGTCAAGCGCGCTGCGGGGAGTGACCTGATCACTACACAGAAAAAAGTCGAGGAAGTTGTGAGGCAGATTAATGATGAGGCGGGCGGAAACTATGAGCTGAGAGTCATGTTTGAATCCGTCTCCTTTATTAAAAAAGCGATTACCAATTTGAGTCGAGATGTTGTCATCGGGGGAATATTGGCAATCCTCGTACTCTGGGTATTCCTGCGAAATTGGCGTGTGACGATGGTCATTGCAACGACGCTGCCACTCTCCATTCTGATGACTTTCATCGCTTTAAAAGCTGCCGGATACAACATTGACATGGTGGTATTGATATCACTGAGCTTGTCAATCGGATTGATTGTTGACGCCGCGATCGTTGTTCTGGAGAGTATTTATCATTTGAGAGAAAAGGGAATGCAGTTGAAACAGGCCATCGTTCAGGGCTCAAAAGAAGTCATTGCACCTGTTTTTGCATCCCAATTAACTTTGATTATCGTGTTTTTACCGCTTGTGGTCGCGGATTTTGAACAGTGGCTGAAGCCTATTCTTCATACCATTGCGTTTACCGTTACCTCTACGATTCTTGCGTCAACGATTGCAGCTTTTCTGTTTGTTCCGATTTTTTCCGAGCGTTTTCTTCAACATGATAAACAATTGCAGTCCTCTAGCGAAAAAGGCAAAAATGGGGCTGTTTCTCTCTTTCAGCGCTTACTGCTGTTAACCCTTCGTCATCGCGTTCTCACATTGCTGGTGGCTTTTGCGGTGTTTGTAGGGGCCTTGAGTCTCTTCCCATTGATTAAAATAGGAAATGGCTTGAATGCCAATGAGAATCAAATTTTTGCCACACTAACGATGCCCGATGGCACTAGTTTGGAACAGGCGCGAACAGCTGCAGTTGAAGCGGAAAAAGCGTTGAGAGAGTTGTCCGACGTGAATCAAGTCTTTTTTACGGCAAAGAAAGAGACAGTCGAGCTAAATATTACATTAGTGACCAAATCGCAACGAACGCAAGAAAAAGAAGAGTTTATGCAAGAAGTAAACGGACGCTTGAATGCGATTGACGGTGTGGAACAAACGAGCATGACATTTGGATTCTCAGGTAAATCGGCACCTATTGAGTTGCAGGTCGCGGGCGAGGATTTGGAGGTTTCCCGGACGATTTCCACAAAGGTAGAAGAAATGCTGGCGAGCATCCCTGGTGTAGTCAATATTCGGAATGACTTTGAAAGAGGGAAGGAAAAAGTAACGCTGACACCGAATCAGGAGGCAATGTCTCAATTACAGGTTGACTCAGATTCATTGGACAGCCAAATCAGCATGTTGCTTGGGGAGCAGCCCCTATCCACACTCAGTCAAAATGGGATCGAAACCTCGATTGTTGCCAGATTTCCAGAGACTTGGGTGACACATCCTGACCAACTCCAGCAGATTATGATCCGAACCGGAACAGGCTCACAGGTGCCGTTACACGAACTGGTTGATTTCCATTTCAGCAAATCTCCGATTACGATCAAACATGAAAAAGGAGAACAAATCATTACGGTATCAGCAGAACTGTTGGGTACGGATATTGGTACGGCGGGCAGACAAATCAATGACAAGCTGGGGACAGTGGAATTGCCTGCTGGTTACAAGATCGAGATCGCTGGCGATTTGAAGGAACAGAATAACACTCTTACGCAGGGAATCATCGTCCTGGTAGCGGTAATCTCCCTTATCTATGTGATTATGGTGGCGCAGTTCGGGAGGTTATCTCAGCCGTTTATTATCATGCTGTCATTGCCAATGGCCTTGGTGGGAGTCATTCTCGGATTCGTGGTCACGCAGCGAACCTTTGGTGAGATGGCGATGATTGGGCTCATCATGCTGGTAGGAATTGTTGTTTCCAATGCGATTCTGTTAATTGACAGAATCAATCTGCTCCGTTCACGGGGGATGGAATTGGAAGAAGCGATTGTACAGGGCACGAGAGATCGTGTTCGTCCGGTGATTATGACCAAGCTGACAGCGATACTCGGTATGCTGCCGATGGGACTCGCTGTTGCGGAAGGAGCGGAACTAGAGGCGCCGCTTGCTACCGGGGTAATTGCGGGGTTGATTTTTCACACGCTCGTAACGCTTGTATTGGTTCCCGTTCTTTATTCGATCTTTGAGGGGATTCGTGAAAAGCGATTAGCACGAAAAAAAGCGCATCACATTGCGGATTTGTAAAAAGGGAAACAGGGCACAGCGCTTCAACCAGCGTTGTGCCCTCTAACAACTTCATAGAGTGAATGACATTACGACAGGTGAGTCTGTAGAGTGTTCAACACAAAGGAGGAGCAATCATGAGCATAAAAGTAGGCATTATTGGCTGCGGGTCCATTGCAAACGAACGGCATGCGCCAGAGTATCACCATCATCCAAATGTCGAGCTTTTCCTTGTGTTTGACCCGAATCCAGATCGTGCGCAGAAGCTGGTTGCAAAGTATGGGGGCACGGTAGCGGCTAGCTGGCGAGAGGTTGTTCATCATCCTGAGATTCAAGCAATCAGCGACTGCTCGACGAACGAAATGCACCATATCATCACGACTGAGGCACTATTGGCTGGCAAACATGTCTTGTGTGAAAAGCCAATCGCGACGACGAGCGAAGGTGCAGAGGTTATGCTTGCGGCTGCCGAGGCTACGGGTGCGATTCTTATGATCGATCACAATCAGCGGCTGGTTATCGCCCATCAAAAAGCGCGTCAGATCATTGATTCAGGTGAGCTGGGGCGCACCTTATCCTTTAAAACAAGCTTCGGACATAAAGGGCCTGAGCATTGGAGTATTAACAAAACAAACGCCACATGGTTTTTTAAAAAGAATCGTTCTGCACTCGGTGTTGCCGGAGACTTGGGCATCCATAAAGTAGATCTGCTACGTTATTTGCTTCAGGATGAAATCGTGCAGGTCAGTGCCTTAACAGCTGTTTTGGACAAAAAAGACGAGGAAGGCCTACCAATCGAAGTATGCGATCATATGGTTTGCCTTTTACGAACAAAATCGGGTGCGGTGGGTACGGCTTCCTTTAGTTGGAGCTACTACGGTGAGGAGGACAACAGTACGATTCTGTACGGCGAGCGTGGAGTCATGAAGATTTTTGCTGATCCAGAAAAGGATATTGAGGTAATAACAGCTACGGGGGAAAGAAGAGTAGAGCGAACAGGAGCGATACAGACAAACGATCATCAGACAAATAGTGGGGTAATCGATGCCTTTGTAGACGCGATCCAAAATCAAACAACGCCAATCGTCACAGGAAAAGATGGGCTTATCGCTCTTTTGATTATCGAAGCTGCCATGGAGTCAGCTGCAACGGGAAAAACGATTTCTTTGCAACAAAATATTGGATGATTGCCATGTTGCTTGGTCACACTAAGGTAGGAGGTGTAACCATGGAACGAACCATTCAGGTCAATGGTGAGGATTATCATTTCGAGTCAACGTATGATGGGGATTCACAGTATAACGTACAAGTACGATGCGGCAAGAAAGTGGTATCGAGTTTCAAAATCTCGGCTGGATCGGAAAGTGAAGTGTTTGAGGCTGCTCGTGCTCATTTCAGTGCGGACAAGGAATTGGGCAATCTAAATGGATAGAGACTGGGCTCGGAACGCAGCTTGCGAATGCAGGGCTGCGGTTTTTTCTTGTGCAAAAGGAAATCCCATGGTAAGGTTATTTTGTTTCCATGGAAACAAATATCGAAATAGATGAGGAGCTGATGCTGCATTGGACGCTAAGAAGAAGCTTTGGAATCGATGGATCACCTTTCTACATAAACAGGAGGAGCGCAGCAAACTACGTGAAGAAATGCTATTGCGCCAGATCAGAATCAGCGTACCTGATTACGATAAAGTTGGAAGGTTATCCGTAACAGAGCTCCACGTCCTTCAAGAGGTAGGGAGGAAGGATCGAGTCAATGTTACGACAATTGCTCAGCATATTGGGGTAACAAAGAGTGCGATATCCAAAATAACAGTCAAACTTTTGAAGAAAGGATTACTCGAGCGCTATCAGCTCGAAGACAATCAGAAGGAAGTTTTTTTCAGGCTGACATCAGTAGGAGAAATGGTAAACGAGATTCACGAACACTACCATCAACGCCTGGAGAATGACGTATACCGATTCTTGGATAGATATACCCCCGCTGAATTGGCATTTTTGGAAGAGGTCATAAGAGAAGCAACAGAAGATTAGGGGAAACATACAATTGGTGTTCATTATTTTTTTTGCGAAAATTGTTTCCAAGGACACAATATTAACGAGATAAGAGGAGAGCAACCATGAATCCAAGAAAAGTACTGTACCTACTTGGGATAACGCTTATGCTGGGTATGTTCGCGCAAAATTTGTTCATGCCTATTTTACCAGCCATGCAAAAAGAGTTTCAGACGAGTGTAACCATGATCAACTGGACCGTTTCAATCTTTACCGTCATGCTGGCGATTATGCAAATCATCTACGGACCATTTATCGATCGGTTCGGCCGAAAGCGTGTCATGGTACCTGCCCTGATTCTATATACGATCGCGTCAATTGGATGTTATCTGGTCGATTCTATTTATGGGCTATTATTTTTCCGGGCTTTACAAGGGGCAGGGTTTGCTGCCATTCCGATCGTAGCCGCGACGATCATTGGAGACTTATTTACAGGAATCCAACGTGCATCTGCGATGGGGACTTATCAGATGCTGCTTGCGCTCAGTCCTGCACTTGGTCCACTGTTAGGTGGCTGGATTGGCGGCATCGGCGGACATTCTGCGGTCTTTTTGTTTTTGGCGATCTGCGCAGTCTTTCTCGTCGGCATCAATGCTGCACTGTTACCCGAAACGAAAAGGAATCAAGCTACATCATCAGGCGGTTTTACACTAGGGTCTTTCCGTTATATTTTGCTCCACCCAGTCGGTGCGTCTGTCATTTTAATCGGTTTTAGTCAAATGTACGCCTATTATTGCTTCCTGCTGTTTCTTCCTGTCCAATTGACGAACCAATACGCAGTCTCCGTTGAAATAATCGGATTGGTTTTCTTGCTCGTGTCAGTCGTTTTTATTATCAGTAGCAAGCTGTCTGCTGTATTGCAGAATCGATGGGGAGCACGTAAAACATTACTGGTGACGACCGGTTCAAATGCTTTGGCGATGCTTCTTTTTATGACTGCGGCTGATGTTTCTTTTCTCCTGCTTGTGGTATCAAGTACGCTGTTTGCCTTAACCTTGGGTGTAGGTATGCCTGCACATACGATTTTGCTATCCGAAGTATTTGAAGCGGAGCGTGCAACGTCCATTGGTGTGTACAATTTCATCCGCTATACGGGGATGGCTGCAGGTCCGGTTGTAGGCGCGATGCTGTTAGAATGGGGAGGGGTCTGGCTTGAATTTGGTATGGCTGGTATCCTCATTGCTTTGGCGACCTTGTTCACACGTCAAATGGTGAAAAGAACCGCAGCGAACATCCAAGGGGAGTTCTAATCTTCGGACAGACTTTTCATGTTCGGCTAAATATGCTACAACAGGGATGAAACAATGGAGCGGGAGGAGCAATCAAAAGATGCAGCATCAAGAAGAACGGGACCCGAGGGTACTGATTGCAGGTTTTAGTGAAAATCCGTCCAGTATCCAGTCACTATCCGAAGGCGAATGCCTGACATTCCTGCAAATGCTCGAACAGTATCGCCAAGAACATCCAGGCGAAGAGCTTGATTTGATGGAAGCGATGGTGTTGACGCGGATGTCTGCTTTGCGGATGCACAAAACAGGAGGCCATACGCTTGCAGCTGAATGGGTAGATCGTGCGCTTCAACTAGCCCCTGATTATCGCTATGCTGGAGAGATTAAGCTCGAGCTGTACTTTTCACAGTTGCGATCCCATGCCTTTCTCACTGGATTCAAGTCCGTGCGTGAAACGGATAACGTCGTCATGCGCAGGAGAACAGTTGAGGTGCTGGAAGAGCAGGCAACCAATGAGTTGGCTGAAATCACGAAGGGGCGCTCTCTCGCTGAAGAGACACTACAGGCAGCGCAAAAGTGGAACGATTCGGAGGCGGAAGCTACGGCTGCTGCCCTCGTGCTGTTATACACGGAACGACAAAATTTATTAGTACAATTGCAAGAACGTGTTCAAGCATATGGAGCGTCTTTATCCGGGGTCTTTTACTCCAGTGAAATGCTCGTCCAATTGCAAGAGACGATTCGCGCTTTAACGAACCAGCAAGAACAGAAGGAAAAGCTCCTGCCGCAAAGGAACGAAAGGGTAGAAGATCGCGAAAAAGCGCCTCAGCAAGATTTGAGTGCTTTAGAGCAATTGGAGCGGTTGATCGGCCTGGACGAGATCAAACATCGGGTTCGGCAGTTGGCCCAATTTCTGAAGTATCGCCAGCTTCGCGAAGAAAAGGGCTGGCATATGAAAGACCAGCTCCCCCTTCATCTCGTGCTGATGGGGAACCCAGGCACAGGGAAGACGACTTTGGCTCGCTTAATCGCCAAGCTGTATCAGGAGCTCGGGTTGTTGGCAAAAGGACAGCTCATCGAGGTGGATCGTTCGCAATTGGTCGGCGCTTACGTGGGACAGACAGAGCAGCGCGTCATGGAAGCGATCAAGCAGGCAGACGGTGGAGTTCTGTTTATCGATGAAGCATACAGCTTGAAGCGCCCAGATAGCTCCGGTAGTGATTACGGACAAGTGGCGATTGACACGCTTGTATCCGCTATGACGAGTGGCGAGTTTGCAGGACGCTTTGTTGTGATGCTTGCGGGCTATCCGGAAGAAATGCGTCATTTTTTGTACGCCAACCCTGGGCTGAATAGCCGTTTTCCAGAGACGGGCCACTTTTTACTGCCGGACTATCAAGCGGACGAACTGGTGCATATCGCAGAAGAAGTAGCCGTACGGAACGATTTTACGCTGACAGAGGCGGCAAAAGTTACGCTGCGTCAGCGCATTGAAAAAGCGCAAGTAGACGAGACGTTTGGTAATGCACGGGCAGTTACAAATATCGTGCTCGATGCGATCTTTGCCAAAGGACGCCAGACAGACGGTAAGGAACTGAAATGGGATGACTTTACGATACTGAAACCAGAGGATGTCCGTGTCTTTGATCCACCGCAAAAAGAAAGCAATGCAGAAGCGCGACTGCAAGCCTTGATTGGTCTTGCTCAAGTGAAAACGGAGCTGAAAAAAATCGCGGCGTATGTGTCCGTCCAGCAAGAACGCGCAGCAAGAGGTCTGCCGAAAAGTCCGATTGAGCTGCATGCCGTCTTTACTGGAAATCCAGGCACAGGGAAGACGACGGTTGCCCAGTTGTATGCACAGATTTTGCAAGAAATCGGCTATTTGAAACGCGGTCATCTTGTTACGGCGAGTAGAGCCGATTTGGTAGCGGGGTATGTCGGTCAGACCGCAGCGCTTACACGCAGAAAAGTTCGAGAAGCATTGGGCGGCGTCTTGTTTATCGATGAGGCGTATTCGCTGCTCGGCGGGGGAGAGCGGGATTTTGGGCAGGAAGCCGTTGACACGCTCGTAGAAGAGATGACCAAACACGAAGAGAATCTGGTCGTGGTCCTCGCAGGCTACCCACTCGAAATGAATTCATTATTGATGAGCAACCCTGGCCTTTTATCGCGGTTTAAAAAATATATTGCGTTCCCCGACTACACCGTGAAGGAACTCGTGCACATTCTTGAACAGGCTGCATGTGACGTAGGGTATGCTATTGAGAAGAACGTGCTGGAAATGATCTCACAGTCTTTGGATAAAGCAGTCAGTGATCATCGATTGAATGGCAATGGCCGTTTTAGCCATAACCTATTGCAAGAGGCGATCCAAAACCAGGCCGTGCGACTGATGGATATTCCGAAGCAGGAATGGAATCAGGAAATGCTGATGCAGTTGGCATGGGCCGATTTTCAACCCCTATTACAGTGGACGGTAGAAGAGGATGGGACAAAAAATTAGTTTTTGTCCCGTGTCTATGCCTTCTTACTCTTTTGAGAATTCACCCTTTCTCTTATAATGGATAGAAATGGATTCATAATGCCATGGGGGAAGGGTGTTTGCTTTGCGAAAAAAATGGCAGGCAGCTTTATGCACGACACTTGTTCTGACGCTTTCACTGGAGGGCATTCCGGCGGATGCCAAGCAAGAGGGAGAGCGTCGGGGCAATATCCAGATCGAAGCGGATAAAGGTCTTGCACTGGACAAGCTTACGTCGAAAAAGAGAGAGTCTGAGCTCGTCGTTATTCAGTTAACCGGTCCTGTTCGTGAGGAGTGGAAAGAAGAACTGGAAGATATCGGCGTCACGCTTGGTGATTACATACCAGATTATGCATTCATCGCGAAAGTCGAAGATGAACAGCTAAGAAGGGAAGTCGAGGAGCTTTCCTTTGTCGAAGATGTTATGGCCTTTACTCCGAAGTCCAAGGTATCGTCCGAGCTTCGCTTTGAAGGAGGAAACAGAGAGCGGGTCGAGGTTGCCGTCATCGGTTTCAACCAACGGGTGGATATGTATCGAGCGATGACGGAAATGACGGAGGATCAAGATATACGAGACATTCAATCGCCAGAGGATGCTCCGCATATATCAATCGCGAAGATGGATCAGGAAACGATTGAACAAGTGATCGAATCAGATGATGTCATTGCAGTTGTCCCCGTGCCAGAAAACAAGCTGCGCAATGATGTGGCAGCTACCATCATTCATTCGGACAAGCTGGCCTCGACAGGGTACACAGGCAAGGGACAAATTGTTGGCGTAGCCGATACCGGACTTGATACAGGGAAGCTTCAAGCGATGCATCCAGATTTTAAAGGCCAGATTGAGAAGCTCATTTCTCTTGGGCGACCGAATGATGCAAGTGATGTTCACGGTCATGGTACACATGTAGCCGGTTCCATTGTGGGCACAGGAGAAGCATCAGATGGACAGTATAAAGGAACAGCACCGGGAGCGAAGCTCGTTTTTCATTCCATCGAGACCGCAAAAGGGAAGCTCAACACGGATGTCGAGACTATTTTGCAGGAAGCATACGAAGAGGGAGCCCGCATTCACTCCAATTCATGGGGGACGAATGATAAGGGAGCGTACAGCCTATCATCACTTCTGTTTGATCGCTTTTTATGGGAGCATCCAGATATGACGGTGCTGATTGCGGCTGGAAACGATGGCGAGAAAGGCTATAAAACGGTTGGGAGCCCAGCCACTGCTAAAAACGTTATCGCCGTTGGCGCTACGGAAAATGTTCGACCCAACTTGGGGAAGAGCTCTGATAAAGCGGACGATGTGTGGGTATCGAGCAGTCGCGGCTTAACGGACGACGGACGTTTGAAGCCTGATATTGTCGCGCCTGGTACAGCGATCTTGTCTACGCGCTCTTCACTGGCACCGAGCAAAAATTTCTATAAGCGTTTCAATGAGCATTACGCATATATGAACGGGACGAGCATGGCTACGCCGATTTTAGCGGGCGGTGTGGCACAAATCCGGGAATTTTTGCAGGAAGAAGGGGAAAAAAATCCGAGTGGTGCATTAGTAAAAGCCATGCTGTTGACGAGTGCAGACAACTTGGATGAAGACATGCGAGAGCAAGGCTTCGGACGAGCCAATCTGGAGCATGCGATTGAGACGGACTACAAGGACGAGAAGGATGGCATTCGCACGCGTGAAAAAGTCACGTATAAGGTCAAGGTCTCGGATGATTCCAAGCCTTTGGCAATTACGCTTGCGTGGACAGATTATCCCGCTGCCATTGTCGCAAAGCGTGCGCTCGTCAACGACTTGAATCTGAAGGTGACGACACCAAGTGGAGAAAAGCTGAACGGCAACGACTTTTTTGAGGCCCCGTACAACGACGAAGTGGACAACCTTAACAACGTCGAGCAGGTATGGATTACCGAGCCGGAAGAGGGAACCTATACCGTGACGGTCGAAGGCTATAACATCCCGAAAGGACCTCAGCCGTATGCGCTAGCGACAACGGGAAAATGGCAAAAGGCCGATGACGAGGAAGAGGAAAAGCCGCCAGTTGTAGACAAAGAACCTGCGCGAACAGGGAAACTGACGAAAAAGCAGAAAAGCATGGAGTATTTGATCCGTGTTAATGAACCTGGTGATTTGGAATTGTCCGTAGAGTGGGAAGAGGATGCCAATATTGATTTGTACGTGTATAACAGTCGTTCACAAGAGCTTGCTGCTGCAACAAGCACCGACAATCCGGAACAACTAACGGTGAATCTTGAAAAATCCGGTCTGTACAATATTCGCGTTGTGTTGACGGATGGAAAAGAAGCGAAGTATCGCCTATATATGAAAAAGCCAGGAAAATAAATAACAGACACAACCTTCATCTTTTGATCGGATGAAAGGTTGTGTCTTTTTTTACTGATGCTGCTCTTCTTTGCTTAACCAGTCCCGCGCTCGCAGGGCGATTTCCAGACAAATCCTGTTTTGCGTTGCCGTGTAATCCTCACCGAGAATTTCTTCGATTTTTTCCAAGCGATGATAGAGCGTTTGACGATGAATGAACAGTTTTTCCGCAGCCTCCTGCTTAGACAGGCTAACATCAAAATAGACACGCAGCGTGTGTACGAGCGAGGAGCCGTGTGCTTGGTCATGGGCTAACAGTGGGCCGAGGTAATCGCTTATAAAGGTCTTTAGCACTGGCTCACTAGGTACGTGGAACAGGAGTCGGAATAATCCGAGATCAGCGAAAAACGGACTGGATGATTCCTGATAAAAAGCCAGGGCCTGTTCCGCCTCTGCGAGGTGTCGTCCAGCGTCAGACAACCGTTTCCCGGCTCGACTGATGCCCATCCAGAGTTGAACATCCGCCCCTAGCATTTGTGTCATGATTCTTTTGACATCACGAAAGGCTTTTTCCAGGGTACGACGGGAATCTGAAAGCGGACGCTGCTCGATCAGTAAAAAGTAAAAGCGATGGCCCTTGCAACGTATGAAAGGACGAAAGTGATGACGAGTCAATAGGGAACGGAAGATAGCCGTCAGATCGTGCGGCGGAAGGGAATCCTCGGCCAAGTTCTTCGGCTTCTCAAACGATAAAATAATCATGTGATAGGCCGAGGCTTTACTGCTGCCCGTGATACCGAGCAAGGAACGCATTTGTTCCTCCGGTATGGTGCGGTTGGCAATCAAATCATCAAACAGCCGGTTTTCGGTAGCAAGTGCCTGTTCCTCCACAAACATTTTTCGCATTAAAATTTGAGCCATCGCGCTGACTGTATTGTCTAAGGTTAGGAGCAAATACTCATCCGGACTTCGTTCATACAAGACAATACCGACATAAGCGAGCACGTGACCCATCGCCATCACTGGTTGATAAGCAAGCTGCCTGGTCGCAGAGAGAGAAAGGAAGCGGACGCCAGCTTCACTACTATCCAATTCGGAAAAATGAGACCGCATCAAATCGCTCATCTCCACTGCAACATCATGCGGTACCACCGGGGCAAATTGTGTGGAGCCATCTGGTGCGTAATAGAAGACCTGCATCTGAACCGCCACCTGAAAATGCTGTAATAGCTTGGGGACGCCAGCTGCCTGCAGGCTGAGCTGTTGCAAACTGCGAGAGTATGCTTCGAGATTGCGAAGCGCTTGCATCTGCGCATGGATCAAATGCTCGTGCAAATCTTGCGTGATGTCCACAAAGCGCACAGGCTGATGAAAGACGAGCAACGGAAACTGGTGGTGGTTCGCCAACTCAAGCATATCCTCAGGGATGGAGGGGATGTAACGTCCCAGCTCGATGCACAGTCCAACTGCTTTTCGCCGAATGAGCTCTGATAAATATGCAAGTCGCTTTTCCTTTTCTTCTCCAAATCCTAGCCCGGTTGATAGGATCAGCTCGCCGCCATTTAAAAACTGTCCCGTATCGGCAGTCTCCAAGACGTGAACCCAGCGAACAGGAAGGGACAGCCCGCGATGACCCGCCACCACTTGGGCATGTTGAAACAATGGTCGCTTGATGATTTCTGTAAGGGTCAGACGCAAATCGTTACTCATTAGGTTCACCTCTTCCGTTTACACTCTGTATGATTAACCCTACGTAATGCGTTACGCTTTGTCTAGTGCTGACAGGTATTATTTTTGGATAAAATGGAATTGTCAATCAATTGAACGTGAGGAGTTGAAGGGATGAACACAGCTATCGTTGGAAATCCGTTGAAAAACTACATCGGGGGGCAGTGGGTAGATTCACTGACAACACGTTTTGAGGATGTACCCAATCCGGCAACAGGAGAATTGTTATCGCGTGTGCCACTGTCAACGAAAGAAGATGTGGACAAGGCTGTTGCTGCCGCGAAGGAAGCGTATGTGAGCTGGAGTGCTACCCCTGTCGGGGATCGTGCGCGCATTATGTTTCGTTTTCATAGTCTTCTCCTCAAGCACGAGGACGAACTTGCCCGGATGATCACCATGGAGAACGGCAAAAATCTGCCTGAGGCACAGGCTGAGCTATTGCGTGGGCTGGAAATGGTAGAGTTCGCTTGTGGGATGCCAACACTAATGATGGGAGAAACATTGCCCAATATCGCAAACAGCATCGACAGTCAGGTGATCCGTTTTCCGCTGGGGGTAGTGGGCGGGATTACTCCCTTTAACTTCCCGGTGATGGTTCCGATGTGGATGTACCCGATTGCGATTACCGCAGGAAATACGTTTGTCCTGAAGCCCTCGGAGCGTACGCCGCTGTCTTCAATTCGGATTGCTGAACTACTCAAGGAAGCAGGGCTGCCAGACGGTGTATTTAACGTCGTAAACGGAGCGCATGATGTCGTCAATGGTCTGTTGGAGCATCCGGATGTAAAAGCGATATCATTCGTCGGCTCGCAGCCAGTTGCGGAATATGTGTACAAGACAGCGGCGGCGAACGGAAAGCGTGTGCAAGCACTGGCTGGCGCGAAAAATCACCATTTGGTCATGCCTGATACGGATTTGAAGCGCGCGGCAAAAACAATCACGAGCTCGGCATTCGGCTGTGCAGGAGAGCGGTGTATGGCAGCCAGCGCTGTCGTAGCTGTTGAAGAGATTGCCGATGAGCTGATCGCGCATCTGATCGAGGAAGCCAGTGCTCTTGCAATGGGGAATGGTTTGGAGGAGGGCATCGATCTCGGGCCAGTCATCCGTGATTCTCACTTGTCCAAAGTCCATGACTATATCGAAAAAGGTGTCGCGTCTGGTGCCGCGTTGGTTCGCGATGGTCGCGAGGACGCGAAAAAGCTGCCGGATGGATACTTCCTCGGGCCTACGATTTTTGACAAGGCAGATGCCGAGATGGTCATTGTTCGCGACGAGATTTTTGCGCCTGTTCTGAGTGTCATGCGTGTAAAAGACTTTGAAGAGGGCTTGGAGACGATCAGCCGCTCGCGTTTTGGCAATGGGGCGACCATCTATACGAACAACGGAAAATGGGGAAGAGAATTCGTTCAGCAGGTGGAAGCGGGAATGGTCGGTGTCAATGTAGGGGTGCCTGCTCCGATGGGCTTCTTTGCATTCTCAGGCTGGAAGCAGTCCTTTTACGGTGATTTGCATGCAAATGGAAAAGATGGCGTTCTCTTTTTCACGAAGAAAAAAACGGTCACATCCAGATGGTTCGAAGATGGCGATACCAGCATTGGCTCGCAAAAAGTTTTTGTTAAGTAACCTCTAACGAAAAAATAAGGAGGATTGCGCGATGGAGCAAGGACAAGTAACGAAAGATTTTGATAAAGAGCGCTTGCTGGATGCCGACCGTTCGCATATGTGGCACCATATGTCCCCCTACAACCCCAATCCGATGATCGTAACGGAAGCGAGCGGATCGTGGATCACCGATATCGACGGGAACCGATATCTGGATGGGATGTCTGGCTTGTGGTGCGTCAACGTTGGCTATGGTCGACAGGAGCTAGCAGACGCCGCTTATGAGCAGTTGAAGCAATTGGCTTATTTTCCACTCACACAAAGCCATGTACCCGCTATTCGTCTATCCGAGAAGATTAGCGAATGGCTTGGGGAGGAGTATCGCGTTTTCTTTTCTAACAGTGGCTCGGAAGCGAACGAGGTCGCATTCAAGATTGCCCGTCAATATCATCACCAGAACGGGGAGTCGGGCCGTTACAAATTCATTTCGCGACATCGGGCTTACCACGGAAATACGATGGGGGCTCTCGCTGCAACTGGTCAATCCATACGCAAGGAAAAATACGAGCCATTAGCGCCTGGCTTCCTTCATGTACCGCCGCCTTACTGTTATCGCTGTCCGGCTGGAAAAACATACGGCAAATGTAATCTGGAGTGCGCCCAATATTACGATCAAGTGATCAATTGGGAAGGTGAAAAGACAGTAGCAGCGGTCATCATGGAGCCGACCATTACAGGGGGAGGCGTTCTTGTTCCTTCGCCGGAATACATGCCAAAAGTGCGGGAAATCTGCGATAAGTACGGTGTGTTGATGATCGTAGACGAGGTCATCTGCGGATTCGGTCGCTCCGGTCAAAAGTTCGGCCACCAAAACTTCGGAATCAAGCCAGACATCGTGACTATGGCCAAAGGGATTACAAGCGCCTACCTGCCACTTTCTGCAACGGCTGTGCGGGCAGAAATTGCAGACAAATTTAATGAGCAGGGGAATAATCTGCATTTCCGTCATGTCAATACGTTCGGCGGCAATCCGGCGGCATGCGCGCTTGCCCTGAAAAATCTCGAAATTTTAGAAGAGGAAAAACTGGTGGAGAGAGCGGAGGAACTCGGTGCAGAATTGCGTGCCAAGCTGGCGTTTCTCGCAGATCATCCTTACGTTGGAGACATTCGCAGCTTCGGCTTCCTGATGGGGATCGAGATGGTTGAGGATCGCAAAACAAAGGAACCTGCGGCGCCAGCGAAATTAACACAGGTGATTGCTGAGTGCAAGAAGCGTGGGCTAATCATCGGACGCAATGGCGACACCATTCCAAGCTTCAATAATGTGCTGACACTGTCGCCACCGTTTACCACGACGAGCGATGATATCGATTTTATTGCGCAGGTAATGAGGGAAGCCTTTGATACGTTGGAGTAGGGGTAGCTTGGACGAAAAGACGAATAGATGAAAGCAGCGGCAGACTAGGAGATGCGAAAAACCTAGAATGCCGCTGTATGTATTCAACGATCGAGCTGATAGCGCTTTTGCAGCTTTGCTCGATGTGCTTCCAATATCTCCTCAAAAGGAACCTCGTATTGGTTTGCCAGTAAGATTAAATTCCCGAGTACATCGCCCAGCTCTTCCACCAGCTCCTGCCGAGCTTCCTCTGCAGGCTTTTCCCCTTCATCAGGACGATCTCGACCAATTTCAATGGCGCGTACAGCTCTTGCCAGTTCGCCAGCTTCTTCCATCAGAAATCCTACACGAATAAATGGACCATACCCACTCCATCCACGCTCTTGATAAAAATCTCCAACCCATTTTTGAAACTCAGTTATATTCACATATATCTGTCCCTTCCTGATTTTAGTATAATTATATTACACGCAAAGAAATTCAGGGAAACATTCTACTTCAACAAGTTTTGGGAGGATGACATGAAACGTATTTGTGTTTATGCAGGTTCCAATCCGGGTGTCAATCCACTTTTTGAGCGGTACGCACAGGAGTTGGGAAAAGAATTGGTCGCTCGTGGTCTTGAATTAGTCTATGGTGGTTCTAGCATGGGACTGATGGGACGTGTTGCAAATGCAGTACTGGAAGGCGATGGAAAAGCGATCGGCGTCATGCCTACGGGACTGTTCCGCGGAGAAATCGTACATAAAGGGCTGACAGAATTGCATGAGGTCCTGACGATGCACGAGCGCAAAGCGAAAATGATCGATCTGTCTGATGGCTTCATTGCTTTGCCAGGAGGATTGGGTACCTTTGAAGAAATTTTTGAAGTGGTGAGCTGGGGTCAAATTGGCATTCACCAAAAGCCAATCGGACTGTTGAACGTGGACGGCTACTATACGCCGTTGATGCAAATGGTGGCGCATGCGACTGAAGCTGGATTTATTCCCGCTATGCAGGGCGAATTGATTCTGTGCGAGAGTGATCCCGCTATTTTGCTAGATCGGATGCGCGATTACACACCACCGGTGAAAGTTAACAAATGGTCAGAGCTGGATAAATAAGAACGAGTGAAAAAATAACCCGAAGCCTCCATTTGTGCGAGGAATTCGGGTTATTCTAGTTATTGACAGGATGAGTGCAGGAGTGCTAATGTAGTTGATTATATACCTAGTAAACATATAGGAATAATATTAATATGATTCGTCTTCATACGTCAGGAGGATTCTTCATGAACAGATCAGCGAAATGGCTACAACTCTCCGCTTCGGCTGCCGTACTCTCAGCGGCACTCGTTTTTCCAACTGCTGTAGGTGCAACAACGAAAACCACGGTAGAAGCACACACAGAGTGGAGCAGCTTTTTGCAGCAGCAATACGGTGTGAAATTTGACAAGACGGTAACTCGCGAGCAATTTGAGAAAGCATTGATCAAGATTGTATCTACTACCACAAGTATATCGGAAAAAGACTTGTCAGCCAAAACATTCTTGCCTGCATCCAAAGATGCCTCCAAGCTGGTTGTATGGGAAGCGGTTAGCGCTGCCGCAAAAGCTGCTGAGTTAAAAGAGCTCGGATATACATATAGCGAGGAAAAAGTAGCGGCTGCCTTGAAAAAAGCAGGGATTTCGTACAAAAAAGGCGGGGCGCTTACCTTGCAGGCTGCACAAGAGCTGGCTGTGGCTATTGACACGGGGCTTGTGTCCGCCAACGCCTTGAAGTCAGCTTCTGTAGAAGGAGCAGTATCCGCAGAGCTTGCGAGTCAATTGCTAGCCAAAGTAGCAGAGTTCCATGGCTCTGCCAAAAACTATCTGGGCACAATCGCCGATGAAGAGATTTTTGGCAAGCTTGCACAGGCGTGGAACGAATCGCAAATCATTAAAGCCGGTGAATTGCAAGAGCTCGTAGACAAAGGCTTGAAGCAAAACCTGATTACTGGCTACAATCTGAAGGATGCCGCATTCGATCCTCATTTTGATCCACAGCGCACGATTACGTATGGGCATAGTGATATCGCCCACGCCATTCAATTAATCGGCCTGTTAAAAAGTGAAGGCGTCCATGCCAAGGTTCAATTTGAACCGAAAACATCTGCCTTCATTTACTTGAAGGAATGGGGAGAGCCTGTTCAAACAGCCGATTATCAGGTGGTTCAGATTGAAAACGGCAACTACATTGCGTATGCCAAGGAGTACGATCTCAGCCTGGAATTCGACAGTGTGGAAGAGAAAGAGAAGTTCCAGCCGATCGTTTTGAAATATGCCAAACGGGATCAAGAGGACATGACCGGATTGCTCAAGGCTTCTTGGTGGCAGCCGCTGTATCATTCCCGCACGGAGCTGGCAGATTATGCTGTCATTACGAACAACGTGCTAAAAGATGGCCGTTATGTCGTGCAGTCTTTCTCTCTGAATGGAGAATCACCAAAAGTCGTGGAAGGCTTCCAAAAGCTGAATGACAAAGTAAAGGTAGAGACGTACAAATTTTGGGTGGATCAACCGTTCTTCAATTATCTCAACGGCGAATCGAAGTAAATAGCGTGCATCGAAAAGCGTCCTTCCCTTCACAACATTGGGGAAAGGACGCTTTATTCTGTTACATGGATTATGGATGAAAAAATCCGTTTAGCGGATTTTGTCTATTTCTGGTATAATTTAGGGATAACCGTTGTTTTATGGCGATGGTTGTATAGTCAGGCTGATAGTTTGGGAGGGAATGAAGTGGAAAAGAAAGCGATAATGCTACTGTTGTCCTGCTGTTTGTTCGCTTCGACAGCATTCGGAGCAAGCGCATCAACGACAATGCCAATCACGCCGCAAAGCGGTACTGGAACATCCGTACAGGCACCAGCAGATTTGTCAAAAGGGCTGCTCGTGAATACCTTCACTTCCCATCAGTGGAAACAAGATTCGCTTACGAAGCTACTGGGGAAATCCGTGAAAGAATTTGATGATTATGTGTATTACCCACAAGGAATCAGCATAAAGTGGGACGAAAACAAGCAAGCGTTTGCCGTTCTCGTTGAACCTTCCTATAAAGGTGAAGTGGTAAAGGGTATTACGACCTCCCAAAGAAAAGACGAGATCGTGCGAGTCTTGGGTAAACCACATTTTACGGATGAAAAGCTTGAGTTGATTGGCTATGCGGAACAGGGCTACCACTTGTTTTTCACGTTTGCTCAGGATAAAGTAAAAGCCATTTCTATCTATCGTCGTGATCAAATCGCCGATACAAAAGCACTTGTTGATATGGCTAAAAATTTGCAAGAGTACGGTGAAAAATTAGGGGCACCCGCTGAATATGCTGATTTTTCTATCTTTGGTGCATGGGGGAAGCCGGATTTTTCGTACCACCTTAGAGGAATCGGAACATATGCGTGGGAATATCCATCCAGAGGCATCGCCTACGATGGTATGCCAGATGATGCAACACTAACCATCTACAGTAATTTTGCAAGCAAAGACAAGCTCGCTGATTTGAAAAACGTAAAAAACATTGTCTTTTCCAAAGAAGATGCGCTGTTCCTGATCGAGAAAATGAGGATCGAAACCGAAAAAGAAAAAATCGAATTGGCGAAAAAAGCTGGAATCCTATCACCAGACAAGAAAAAAATCGCGGTGATTGATTCAGACAATTTGTACAATACCGCGAATATTCGCTTCTATCAGCCAGACTACACACCACAAGCTCAACTGTTTCCAGGTTATTTTATTGATGAAGTAACGTGGCTGGACAACAACTGGATCTTGTATCAGACTATGATGGGTGTAGGAGTTTATCATGTTACTACCCATGAAAAGATAGAAATTGTAGGGACGGAGAAAAAGGCAAACGAGCCGTTTGATATGCTGGATGTCGATACAGTCAAGCCTGATCTGACGAAAAAAGCCATTGTATTTGAAGTCGGCATGAAAGAGAAGAATCAGACTTACACGGTAAGCTATCAAATCACGGGCGACAAAATTACGTTTACCTGGTAGAGAGCAGGGATTATCCTTCTTTTTTGGCGCTGATAGGCGAGTTGGCTGCTTCTTTCTCAGCCAAGTACGAGCGCATGCCTCGAATGAACAACTCACGAAGGACTTCCTGCTGCGTTTTGCTGCTGACGAGAGAGCGAATGAGCTCCAGCTCAGCTACCAATTCTGAATCAAGGTGAAGGTTGACTGTCTTCCCTTTGCTTCGGGGGTGTAGCTCGTAGTACTCCGCTGATTTTTTTACGATTCCTTCGATGACTACAGCTTTGTCCAACCATTCCTGGTCGGGGATATACAAGCATGGTGCTTCTAAAATAATATGGGTCAGTTCTTCGCTAAATCGAATAGCGAGGGGCTGGCCCTTTTTTTTATGCAAATCGCGAATTTGTCGTGATCGCTCTTGATTGGCAACTGTATTTTCCAGCGTGATTATGGCCAGTTCCATAGTGCCTCCTTACGGGATGAGCAGTTCTTCTTCTGGTACAGCCAACAATACTTCTCCCGTTTTTTCCAATTGTACTTGGTAGGTGAAGTGCTGATCGCTTCGCTCGACGGAGGTGATGATTCCCCAGCAGCAGGTACTATCCCTTGTGAGCTGGACACGATCCAAAACCTCGTAGCTCGGGCGAAGATACCCTTTTTTATATAGATAAGTGAGCACGGATTCTCGAGGAAAAAGAAATCGTTTGTTTCCTTGTTTACTGGCTAAAAGGGGGAAGGTCTCCCGTTCGTCTATACACTCCCCTAAGTAGCCTTGATCTGCCCAGCGTTTGACGGTAGCCATACTGCCGACACGGCCAGCTTTTGTCTCCAGGATGTCTAGAATTTCGCGCGAAGAGAGAAACGCTTTGCGTCTTTCGAGTTGCGCCAGGTAGTTTTTGCGCTCGGTTTCCAACTGGCCAAGAAGCGCGTGTGCATCTGCGATTTTTTGTTTCACTACCTTGATTTCCAGGTCGTAATCCTTCATACAGGACGGCCCTTTCTTCCTTGTTTGTTTTTATCGTATTCGAACATGAAATCATTCATGTCAATCCAAGCAGATTGATTTCGTGACCTCACTAGCCAAATAGGAAATGTAACAATCATAAAAAAGCGATTTCGCACATTGATTAATAGCAAGCATGTTTAGATCTGGTGAGGAGGTTGTGGACAGATGAGCATTCCCAATGAGCTCGCGAAAAATTTCGCGGAAGTCGTGCCTGCCCTAAAACCGATGGAAGCCATCGATGAGGCGAATCGCTGCTTGTATTGCTACGACGCACCCTGTATTAAGGCTTGTCCCACGTCGATTGATATCCCTTCCTTCATCAAAAAAATTGCAACCGGGAATTTGTTCGGATCAGCCCGGACGATCATGGAGTCGAATCCCGTCGGGGCGAGCTGTGCGCGCGTATGTCCAACCGAAGAGCTGTGTGAGGGTGCCTGTGTACTAAATTCAGCCTCCAAGCCCATCATGATCGGCCTTCTCCAGCGTCACGCGACAGACTGGGCAATCCAAAATCAAGCTACGCTTTTTACAAAAGGCGAAGCAAATGGAAAACGGGTAGCGATCGTCGGAGCAGGCCCGGCGGGGTTATCAGCAGCGCGTGAGCTTGCTCGTCTCGGCTACGCAGTTACGGTTTTTGAAGCCAAAGAAAAGGCAGGAGGATTGAACACGTACGGCATCGTGTCGTTCCGTCTGCCACAGGAAATTTCGCTATGGGAAGTCGAGCAAGTAGAGGCATTAGGGGTAGAGATACGTACCAATACGCGAATCGGCGTGGATGTAGCGCCAGAAGAGTTATTGGACCAGTATGATTCTATCCTGTTGGCAGCGGGTATGGGTAATGTCCCTCAGCTGCATATCCCGGGAGAAGAACTGGAAGGTGTCCTCGATGCCATTGCACTCGTGGAGGAGACCAAGACCAAGCCACTATCCAACGAGATGTTCGGCAAAAAAGTCGTGATCATCGGTGCGGGGAATACGGCGATTGACGCTGCCACCTGTTCGAAACGGCTGGGTGCAGACAATGTTCAGATTCTATACAGGCGGACAGTTCAAGAGATGTCCTGTTATCAGTTTGAGTACGAATTCGCCAAGCAGGATGGCGTAGAATTCCGCTGGCTCGTTGCCCCAACGCGTGTACTCGAGGAAAACGGCCGAGTGAAGGGATTGGAACTGGTGCGAATGGAGCTAGGTGAGCCGGATGAGAAAGGAAGAAAGAGGCCAGTAGAGATTCCCGGCAGTCATTTTGTCATCGAAGTAGATTATGTTGTCAAAGCGATCGGACAAAACAGACATCTGTCTTTGATTGAATCATTTGGACTTCATCATCGCAATGGGATTGTTGAGGTCGAGGAAGGCACCTATCGAACCTCCCATGGCAAAGTTTATGCGGCGGGCGATGTCATTTTTGGTGGGGGCAAGACAGATGCGATGGTAGTCGATGCAGCCAATCATGGGAAACGAGCGGCTCATGCTATCCACCAATCGCTCCGTGATCAAAAACAACCAGTATAAAGGAGGAGACCTATCATGGCGGATCTCAGCATTAATCTGGCGGGAATCCAATCCCCGAATCCATTCTGGTTGGCCTCTGCGCCGCCGACCAATTCAGGCTACCAAGTACAGCGTGCCTTTGAAGCAGGCTGGGGTGGAGCGGTCTGGAAGACACTCGGAGAGCCAATCATCAACGTCACCTCCCGTTTTGCAGGACTGAACTTCGGGGGACAGCGAGTTTTCGGTTTCAACAACATTGAACTGATTACGGACAAACCACTTGAGGTCAATTTGAAGGAAATGAATGAAACGAAGCGCCGTTTTCCGAAGCACACGTTGATTGCGTCGCTTATGGTTGAACATAAACAGGAAGCATGGCACGAGATTGTCAAAAAGGTAGAGGCAATCGGTGTTGACGGACTGGAACTGAATTTTGGCTGTCCGCACGGCATGGCAGAACGCGGGATGGGCTCTGCGGTCGGTCAGCATCCAGATTTAATCCGGCAACAGGTCGAATGGGTAAAAGAAGTCGCCCAAACCCCTGTCATCGTCAAGCTCACTCCAAACATTACGGACATTCGCTTTACAGCACGGGCTGCGAGCCAGGGGGGAGCCGATGCCATCAGCATGATCAACACGATTAACAGCTTGATGGGGGTTGATCTCGACAAATGGCTGCCGATCCCACATGTAGATGGAAAAGGGGCGCACGGCGGCTATTGTGGACCAGCAGTCAAACCAATCGCCCTGAATATGGTCGCAGAATGTGCACGTGATCCCAAGGTTGGTATCCCGATCTCTGGTATTGGAGGAATCTCTGATTGGCGTGACACTGTTGAATTTTTGCTGATGGGAGCAACGGGTGTTCAAGTATGTACAGCCGCTATGCATCATGGCTTCCGGATCGTGGAAGACATGATTGATGGGCTAAACAATTACCTGGATCAGCGTGGAATTGCGTCCGTAATGGATATTGTCGGAAAAGCCGTGCATACGTACTCGGATTGGGGCCATCTGAATCTGAATTACAAGGTCGTGGCGCGCATCCATGAAGAGACCTGTATCAATTGCAACAAGTGTCATATCGCTTGTGAGGACACCTCGCATCAATGCATTGACATTGTTCCTGACGCAGCTACGGGCAAAGAGCGCTTAGTCGTACGAGAAGAAGATTGTGTAGGGTGTAATTTGTGCTCCATCGTTTGTCCAGTGGAAGGAACGATCGAAATGGTCGAGATCCCGAGCGACAAAGCCCCTCTCAGTTGGAATCAGCGGCAGGCTGCTTTGGCTACGGGTGGCAACTGCGAGCTGTAAAGCGTCATGTTTTCGTCGTGTGGTGCATAGCGTGTACAAGGGAAGGCATGTCTACTCAGTGACGGGTTGAAGGGGAGATGATCATCGAATGAAAAAGTGCATTCGAAATGGCACAGTCGTGACAGCGTCAGACACGTATCAGGCGGACATCCTGATCGAAGGGGAAAAGGTAGTCGCAATCGGCTCCAATCTGGATGGGAAAGATGCCGAAGACATCGATGCTACCGGATACTATGTTTTTCCAGGAGGAATCGATCCACATACCCATCTCGATATGCCTTTTGGCGGAACGGTTACTTCCGATAACTTTTATACAGGCACGAAGGCAGCAGCATTTGGCGGGACGACGAGCATCATCGATTTTTGCCTGACGAATAAAGGGGAGCCATTGCATTCATCCATTTCGACCTGGCACGAAAAAGCAAGGGGCAAAGCAGTCATCGACTACGGCTTCCACCTGATGGTTTCAGATGCAAATGATCAAGTTCTTGAGGAATTAGGAGCAGTCGTGCGAAATGAAGGAATTACTTCGCTCAAAGTATTTATGGCCTACAAAAATGTGCTGATGGCCGATGATGAGACACTATTTAAAACGTTGGTTCGGGCTAAAGAACTAGGTGCCCTTGTACAGGTCCATGCAGAGAATGGAGACGTTCTGGATTATTTGATCAAGCAGGCGATTGCAAACGGGCAGACAGACCCCGTGTACCACGCTTACACCCGCCCACCTGAAGCAGAAGGAGAAGCGACGGGACGTGCGATTGCACTGACTGCACTGGCAGATGCCCAACTGTATGTCGTGCATGTATCGTGTGCTGAGGCAGTGCGTCGGATCGCAGAGGCTCGCGAAAAAGGATGGAATGTGTACGGGGAGACATGCCCGCAATATTTGGTACTCGATATTACGGATCTACAGAAGCCGGGCTTTGAAGGAGCGAAGTACGTCTGGTCGCCGCCACTCCGGGAAAAATGGAATCAGGACGTCTTGTGGAGCGCGTTGAAAAATGGCATTTTGCAAACGGTTGGCTCTGATCATTGTTCTTTTAATTTCTCCGGTCAAAAAGAGCTGGGGCTAGGCGATTTCACGAAAATCCCGAATGGTGGACCAATCATTGAGGACCGGATGCGTCTCCTCTTCTCGGAAGGGGTAGCAAAGGACAAGATTAGCCTCACTCAGTTCGTCGATATGACCTCTACAAAAGTAGCCAAATTGTTCGGGATGTTCCCGCAAAAAGGAACGATTGCGGTAGGCTCGGACGCGGATATCGTGTTGTTTGATCCAACGGTGAAGCGCACGATCTCCGTTGAAACTCACCATATGAATGTAGACTACAATCCATTTGAAGGAATGGAGGTGACCGGCGATATCATCTCGGTGCTGTCGCGCGGCTCATTTGTCATTCGCGATCAGCAATTCGTCGGTCAAGCCGGGGCTGGACGCTTTGTAAAACGATCGACCTTTGCAAGACCGTAATAAATGACAGCGTAAAAAGGTGAGGAGGGCGATTATGGCAGATATCATTCGCGTCGGCTTGATTCAGGCGAAAAACGATGTCCACGGAGACGAACCGGTCCATTTGCACAAAGAAAAAGCCATTGAGAAGCATGAGAGGATGGTGCGGGAGGCGGCAGCCAAAGGGGCACAAATCATCTGTCTGCAAGAAATCTTCTATGGCCCGTATTTTTGTGCCGAACAGCAAACGAAATGGTATGAATCAGCGGAAGAAGTTCCAAATGGACCAACCGTGCAGCTTTTCTCTTCCCTTGCCCGCGAGTTAGGAACCGTACTCATTTTACCTGTGTACGAGCGCGTGGGGATCGGTACCTACTACAACACTGCCGCTGTGATTGATGCGGATGGCACGTATTTGGGCAAATATCGCAAGCAGCATATTCCGCATGTTGGAGTGGGCAGCAGCGGGTGCGGATTCTGGGAGAAATATTACTTTAAGCCTGGCAATCTCGGGTATCCCGTTTTTGAAACCGCTTTTGCCAAGGTCGGGGTCTATATATGCTATGACCGCCATTTTCCGGAAGGCGCACGACTGCTGGGCTTGAATGGGGCGGAGATCGTATTCAATCCGTCTGCGACTGTCGCTGGCTTATCTGAATACTTGTGGAAGCTCGAGCAGCCAGCTCATGCCGTAGCCAACGGTTATTATGTGGCAGCGATTAATCGGGTAGGGACAGAAGCACCGTGGAACATGGGGGAGTTTTACGGACAATCGTACTTGGTCGATCCACGGGGGCAGTTTGTTGCCATCGGGAGTCGTGATCAAGACGAGGTCGTTCTCGCTGAAATGGACCGTAACAAAATTCATGAGGTGCGGGATACGTGGCAATTTTACCGGGATCGCCGACCGGAAACCTACGAAGATATGGTAAAGCTATTGCCTTAATATAAGAGTGAGGGAGGTGCCGGATACGCGCCTTCCTCCTTTTCACATCATTGGAAGGATTCCATCAGAGTCAAAAGGGGCGTTCAGGGATGAGGCAGATTGTATATCGAGGGGTCGAATACGGCGAGGGTCTTCGCGTCGTGAAAGCGCAAAAGTATGAGAGAGCAGAACGGCGTCATTTTACAAACGGTGCTAGTGCAAAGGCAGTGTTTGGCGCTGGTGTTTACTTAGTGAGCAATCCGGAAATTGCCGCACAGTATGCGATTTGTCATGCAGAGACCAATGGGGAGAAGGCGGTTGTGTTGAGTCAGCAGCTTCATTTGCAGGGTCTCGTTTGTTTGGACGAGCGCTATGGGGAAAATGAACTGCGCATGGATGCATTGCGCACTGCTTATTCAGAAGAGGAACTCGAACAGAGACAGAACAAAATGGGCTATGAAGAGTGGCTGGAATGGACAGGCGATAAGGTGCGTGCGTATTTGATTGCCTGTGGATACCGGGGGATTCGGTATCGGATCAGCCCGGAACTAACGTATTATATTTGCTATGAGCCTGACGTTCAAATTGAAGAGATTACGATTCTATCTGTGCTCGATGTGTGAGAAAGTGACTACGACTATCGACTTATTCGACAAACTTTGGTAAGATTAGACAATATTCGCGCTTTTTCTAGCTTACCTATTTGACACAGGAAGGATTGCCGCAACGATGAGTCTATTACGTAACCTCAGCACCCGAGCCAAACTGTTTAGCTTGATTGTGATGATGGCCGTCTTTTTGTGTGCTGTCGGATTCACCGGATATTATCATGTGCAAGTCCAAGGTGAACGCATTCAGGCCATGTACGAAGAGCAGCTTCTTCCCGTTAAGTGGATTAACGACTGGAGACAAGAAATCCGCGCGATTGATGGATTAGTCTATAAAATGATTCTCGATCCATCTCCTGCGGTCTTTGCCGAATATAAAACGGAGCTTGACTTGCGAATGGAAACAGCAAATCAAACGTTCCAATATCTCCAGAACGCTAAGTTGGATGCACAAGAACAAGAAAGAGTGACGATGCTAAAGGAGCTCATCGAGCAGTATCGCAAAGACCAGGGCGAGGTCATTAAAATGATCCACGAAGGGAAAGCAGATCAAGCCTATTCGTTTTATCGTGCCACGGATAAGACGCTGAATTGGATTAATCAGGAACAGCTCGAATGGGCGAATTACAAATCAGAGCAGGCAGTCGCCATGCAGAAGGAAAACCAAGCCGAAACACAGGAAGCAATTACATTCCTGATTGTGGTTGGCATACTGTCGATTGTATTAGGTAGTGTACTGGGGTTCATTATCTCCCGGATGATCGCGGACCCACTGCGCATCGTTTCGAGCCGTATGCAGCAATTAGCGAACGGAAACATGGCAGTTACCCCTGTTACCTACGTGACTCGTGATGAGGTAGGTACACTTGGTACTGCTTTCAATGAATTGGTAACGAATTTTCGTTCATTGATTGAACAAGTAAAAGTAGCGGGTGAGCAAGTCGCTGCTTCCTCAGAGGAATTGTCGGCGAGCGCGGAGCAGTCCGCCTATGCAACAGAACAATCGATCAGTAGTGTGCAGCAAATCGCCTCTGCCTCCGAAGTACAAACGCACCGTACGCAAGACAGTGTTCGTGTCATGGAAGAAATGTCGATTGCCATTCAGCGGATTGCCGATACATCTGGTTCCGTTTCTGAATCATCGGCACAGGCAGCAGAGGATGCGGAGCAAGGAAATATTCATATTCAGCAAGCCGTTGATCAGATGAATACGATCTCCAACTCGGTGAATCACGCAGCGGATCTCGTGCAACTGCTCGGCGTACGGTCAGAAGCCATTGGCCAAATTGTTGACGTGATTACTGGGATTGCTTCCCAAACGAATCTACTGGCGCTCAACGCGGCAATTGAAGCGGCGCGTGCAGGAGAACACGGCAGGGGATTTGCTGTCGTAGCCGATGAGGTTCGTAAACTCGCAGAACAGTCAGAGGAATCTGCGCGCGAGATTGCGAGACTGATTGGGGAAATCCAGCAAGAAACCACGCAGGTCGTGCATGTCATGATGAATGGAACCCAAGAGGCTAAAAAAGGTGCAAAAGTCGTTCAAGAAGCAGGTGTCACCTTCCAACGTATCGTAGCGTCTTCTCAGGAGGTAGCGGGTCAAATTCAGGACGTATCCGCAGCTACCGAGCAAATGTCGGCAAGCATACAGCAAGTCGTATCTGCTATGGATGAAATGAATCGCCTTGCACAGGAAGCAGCCGTACATACCCAAGGCGTATCGGCAGGGGCAGGAGAACAGCTTGCCAGCATGCAAGAAATCGCCCGTTCCAGCGCGAATCTGAATGAGCTTTCGCAAGAGTTGCAGAAGTCCATCAGTCAATTCAAATGGTAGCGTAAGTGAGGAAAAGAAAGACTGGCAAACCCAATCGGGCAGCCAGTCTTTTTTGGTAGCTTGCTATCAGGAAGCAATCGTTTGTTTGTTGTTTGCTGTGATCTTTTCGTAATCGTTGGCACTCAAGATCGAAGCATCGCTTTTCATCATCCACGTGTAAAGCACGAGTGAAATTAGTAGTCCGACAGTCCAAGCATTGTCCCAAATAATGGTTAAGCCCGGAATGTATTTACTTATAAAAGGAATCGCAATCCCGATTAGCATCGCCCAAATGGCTCTGCCATTAAAGCCCGTTTTGTAGTTGTAGATCCCGTTTGTTTTGTACAACTCGGTTAAATGGATGCGCCGTTTGCGCACGAGCCAATAGTCGGCAATGGCTATTCCGTCGATCGGGCCTAATAAGGCTCCGTACGTTCCGAGCCATAAAAAGATGTAGTTGCCGAAGTTCTCCAAAATGTACCAAGGCTGCATCAAGAGCGACACGACTCCGGCGATGATGGCGCCTGTTTCATACGAGAGACGGCGAGGGGCCAGATTCTCCACTGCCCGGGCCGGGGCAACGATATTGGCCGCTACGTTGGTTGTCAATGTGGCAAGAATAATTCCAATTGTTCCGAGGAAAATGGCGAAAGGCGAAAATTTAGCCAACACGGCAGCAGGGTCCCACAACGCTTCTCCGTAAATGACGACGGTAGCAGAAGCGACAGCTACCCCGATGAACGAGAAGAAACCCATCGTGGTCGGTAGCGAAGAGGATTGTCCAATGACTTGGGCTTTTTGACTTTTGGCATACCGACAGAAATCCGGAATGTTGAGAGCCATTGTGGCCCAAAAAGCAATGGCTCCCGTCAATGCGGGGAAGAAAACCTTCAGGAAATCGGCAGTGGACGTGAATTTCGAAGGTGCCGAGAGCATCGGTCCCCATCCGCCTGCTTTGGTAAGCGCCCAGACGAGGAGCGCCAAACTCATGATGATCAGGACGGGAGCAGCCCAAGCCTCCATTTTTTTGATGGCTTCGGGACCGCGATAAGCGACCCATACGTTTAACAGCCAAAAGCCAAAGAAGGATATCCAGAGATGTCCAGGAACATTCGCCCAGCCTGTCATCGACATGAGGAGTGTATCAATGGCAGCACCTCCGAACCAACAGTTGATGCCAAACCAGCCCGCACCAATCAAACCGCGTGCGACAGCGGGGATGTGCGCTCCTTTGGAGCCGAACCAGAGGCGCGCAAAAACTGGATACGGAATGCCAAATTTCGTCCCGGCATGAGAGTTGAGAAGAATGGGAATAAGGACAATACAATTACCGAGAATGATCGTCAAAATGGCCTGCCACCAGTTCATACCCAAGGAAATTAACCCTGCCGCCATAGCATACGTCGGCAAACAGATCGACATACCGATCCACAAGCTGGCGAAGTTGTAGGAAGTCCAGGTGTGTTCTGCTGTTCGCGTCGGCCGAAGACCTTCGTTATAAAGCGGACTGTTCTTGATTGCCTCTTCGCCTTCCTTCGTCAGGGTAACAATTCCATTTGATACCGTTTGTGTCTTCACTACTTTCCCTCCTTTGCTTTTCAAGATGTCTCGTATTCGGACAAGCGCCCCAGTTTGTCTTGAATACAAGTTGTAACATTATATTGGGGGAAAGAAGGCCTAATACCTGATTTTTCGTCGCAAAAAGACAACCTGAAACGACAAGCTTCGCCATTGACAATGGGAATGATTCTACCTTTTTACCTAATTGGGATGGTAAGATGAAGCAAGGGGTGAGCGAGCTGTGACGACAAGAAAAATCCGATTATCTTTGCAAACCAGAATGATCTTATTGATTACTATTATTATTATTCTGATTGTTTCGTCAGTTGGAGCCGTGTTTTCTTCCATTGTTGCGTCTTCGATCGAAGAGCAAGTGGGCAAAAAAGCATTGAGTGTGGCGAAGATTGTTGCCAGCGATCCTGAGCTGCGTAGCGCTTTTTCAAGCGATTACCCTCCTGCGCTCATTCAACCCATCGCCGAAAACGTCCGTGTTCAAACCGGAGCAGAGTTTGTGGTTGTGGGAAACCATGAGGGAATTCGGTATGCGCATCCGATTCCGGATCGGATTGGAAAGGAAATGGTGGGAGGAGATAACGAGCCAGGACTCGCGCATGGTCAATCTTACATATCGAAGGCGGTCGGCAGTATGGGACCATCCTTGCGTGGAAAGGTGCCGATCAAAAATGAAAAAGGGGACATCATGGGAATCGTATCCGTTGGATTCCTGGTGGAAGATATCGAGGAGGCCATTGACCTCTATCAAGACCGCATACTGATCCTGACTCTTCTCGCCTTGTTGTGTGGTGTTGCTGGTGCCATTGCACTCAGTCGCTATTTAAAGCGCTTAATTTTGGGATTGGAGCCGGAGGAGATCGCATCCTTATACGTAGAAAGAAATGCTGTACTGGAGTCAGTCCGTGAGGGAATCGTGGCGATTGACCGCAATAATCGTATCACGATGATGAACAAGGCAGCCATTCGTATTCTGAACTTACCAGAAGAAGAGTTTCATCGCAAAGAAATAGTGGAAGTGCTACCAGACAGTCGTATGCCAGAAGTTCTGGAATCAGGCGAGCATCAATTAGATCGCGAGTCGATCATGAGCGGAAAAGAAATTATTGTGAACCGACTTCCGATCAAGTTCGGAGGGAAGGTCGTAGGCGTAGTCAGCAGCTTTCGTCCCAAATCGGAAATTGACCAGCTCGCTTCGGAATTGTCCCAAGCGAGGCGTTATGCGGATGTACTACGCGCCCAAACACATGAATTTCACAATTTGTTGTATACCATTTCTGGTTTGTTACAGCTTGGCTCGATTCAGGAAGCGGTTGAGCTGATTACGAGTGAAACGTCCGCACAGCAAGAGATGATTTTGTTTTTGGCGAAGCAAATTCCCGATCCGTTAATAGGGGCTTTGCTGTTAGGCATGCACAATCGAGCCAAGGAGCTGAAAATTCAGTTCGTCATCCATCACGACAGTCACTTGAAAGAGCTCCCACCAACGATCAACCGACAGCAGATCGTGGTTTTATTAGGGACATTGATCCAAAATGCGTTCGAAGCTGTCAATGAACCAAGCGTCGAGCACAAGCGAGTGGAGTGTTATTTGTCTGACACAGGCGATGAGATTATGTTCGAAATCGAGGACTCGGGACCGGGAGTTGTGGAAGAGCTGCGAGAAAAAATATTCGAGCACGGCTTTTCAACGAAAAAAGGTGAAGATCGTGGAATTGGTCTGGCTAAGGCTCATGGAATTATTAACGAATTGGACGGCTATATTCTCGTTGGGAAAAGCGAGCTAGGAGGTGCGCTTTTCACAGTATCCCTACGCAAAAGAATGGAGGTGGCGTCTTGAGAAAGCTGGAGGTTCTCATCGTAGAGGACGATATGCGGATCATCGATATTAACAAGCGATTTGTCAGCAAGATTGAAGGCTTTGAAGTAATTGCTACAGCAACGAATGGAACGGATGCCAAAGAATTGCTGTCTTATACGCGCCCTCAGCTCGTTTTGTTGGACGTGTACTTGCCAGACATGCTGGGAACAGAGCTGGTCTGGTTTATTCGGCAACATTACCGCGAAGTAGACGTGATCATGATCACCGCAGCCAAGGAAATGGAAATGGTACAGGAAGCGCTACGCGGCGGGGTATTTGATTACATCGTCAAGCCGCTGGTTTTCGAGCGTTTTCGTGAACGGTTGGAAAGCTATCGCAAGCATGTCATTCGAACGAGGGAAGCCGTTGAGGTGGACCAGGAAGTGATTGACCAAATGCTGACCAGAAGGCTGGTCGCCCCCAAAAATCGAGATGTACTTGCACCAAAAGGAATTGATCTTTTAACTTTGGAAAAAGTGATCGAGGCGATCAGACAGACGGGAGACAAGGGGGTCTCGGCAGAGGAAATTGGCCGCGAGATTGGAACTAGTCGAACAACGGCGCGACGCTATTTAGAATACTTGGTCCTGGAAAAAAAGGCGCGTGCTGACTTGATTTATGGAACAGTGGGCAGACCGGAAAGAAAATACCGCTATCTCCCATAATGTTCCATGAACAATATGAACAAAAAGTGATTAATTTTCAAAATAGACCTTATGCACGAAAACTATTCCCCCAGCTTCTGCGGTGGTACATTATGTTCAAGCGTGATAGCGCTTACAAAAAAGCGGGTTAAGGGGGTTATTTGTTTGATGAAAAGAAAAAAAGTGCTAATCACAGTGTCCACTTTTCTTACACTAGCATTGGCTGCTTGTGGTGGAGGTACTGGAAATACAGGAACAGCAAGTCCAGGAACGCAACCAGCGCAAGCGCCACAGCCTGCAGCAGAGGCATCCAAATACCCAGAAAAGCCGATCGTGTATGTAGCTCCATCCGGTGCAGGTGGAGGCTGGGATAAGACAGCCCGCTCGGTAGCAAAGGTGCTGGCGGAAAGCAAGCTGGTGACAGAAACCATCACGGTCGAAAACAAGCCGGGTGGTGGGGGAACCGTGTTCTTGGCAGAGTATGTAAGCAAAGACAAAGGCAATCCTTATAAATTATTCGTGAGCTCTCCTCCTATCTTGATTAACAATAACAAAAAAGAGGGGAACAGCCCATTTGGCTACAAAGATGTCACACCATTGGCGCAGATGACGAAAGATTTCGGCACCCTCGTTGTGAAAGCGGATTCACCTCACAAGGACATCAAGAGCGTGCTGGACGCAATCAAGGCTGATCCAAGCAAAATTACACTGGCAGGAGGTTCTGCTCCCGGATCAATGGACCATCTGATCGGCGTAATGCCAGCAGCTAAATACGGAATTGATCCGAAAAACGTAAAATACGTTTCTTATGATGGTGGCGGAGAAGCAATGGCAGCGTTGTTGGGTGGTAATGCAGATATCATCGCAACGGATGCTTCCAGCGTGGGTGAATATCTGAAAGCAGGTAAAATTCGCGTACTGGGCGTAACCTCTGATGAACGTCTCGGCGGCGATTTGAAAGATATTCCGACGTTAAAAGAACAAGGCGTTGACGCGACGTTCACCATTTGGCGCGGTGTCTTCGGTCCAGCTGATATGCCAGCAGACGCAAAAGCTTACTGGGATGCAAAGCTGAAAGAACTTTCTACGCATGAGACATGGACAAAAGAATTGGCAGCAAACGGTTGGGAAAGCGAGTACAAGGACGCTGCTGCTTTCTCCGCATTCCTGGAAGAACAAGATAAGCAGGTCAAAGAACTGTTGACATCACTTGGTATGTCGAAGTAGGGAGAGGAGGGGCATCCCCTCCTTTTTCCACACCTTAGGAGGTATACATGAACCTGATGTTTGATCGTATCGGCAGCCTGTTTTTTGCGCTAGTAGGTGCACTCTTTATCGCTGAAAGTCAAAATATTTCGTCTAGTGCATATGGAAGTCAGGTCGGACCGAATATGTTTCCATTTGGACTTGGCGTCATCCTGATCTTGTTGAGCTTGCGACTGTTGTGGGAGACCTACAAGAAAGGCGTGGCTACGTCCTCATCCGAGTCACAGACTCCATTGCGATACAAGCGATTTTTATTCATTTTGGCAGCGACAGTCTTGTATGTATTGTTACTGGAGAAACTCGGTTATGTCATCGCGAGCTTCGCTTTCCTTTTGTACGCCTTCACCATGATGGGAAGTAAAAGCGTTCTTAAATCGGGAATCGTTTCCTTACTGTTTTCAGTAGGCGTGTATGTCATCTATGTGCATTTGCTAAAAGGTACGCTTCCAGGACTACCTGCCTGGCTAGGCGTCTAGGGAGGGGATAGGTTAGCATGAGTGCATTGCAATTTTTGGCGGATGGGTTTCTCGTTGCCTTACAGTGGCATAATCTTGTCTTTGCCTTTATTGGCGTTCTGATCGGTACTGCGGTAGGGGTCCTTCCCGGCATCGGTCCAATGAGCGGAGTCGCTTTATTGATGCCCGTTACGGCTTCCTTGACTTCTGGCTTACCTCCTGAAAGTGCGGCGGCTAGCGCACTGATTTTGCTGGCTGGCGTTTACTATGGCGCAATGTACGGTGGTTCCACAACATCCATTTTGTTAAATACGCCGGGTGAATCCTCTTCTGTCGTTACCACATTGGACGGCTATCAGATGGCCAAACAGGGACGTGCTGGCGCAGCGTTGTCGATTGCAGCGATAGGTTCTTTTGTCGCGGGGCTCGTGGCGTTGATTGCTCTTGTGTTTTTGGCTGATCCATTATCCGATCTCGCTTTGAAATTCGGCCCTGCTGAATATTTCTCCCTCATGCTTCTCGGTTTGTGTGCGGTCAGTGGACTGGGGGGGAAGTCGATGACCAAAGCCCTCATTATGACAGTCATGGGACTCTTGCTTGCGACAATTGGGATGGATACCGTTTCGGGTGTGGCGCGGTTTACCTACGATATTCCCGATTTGTATCAAGGCTTGGAGTTCCTCACGATAGCAGTTGGTTTGTTTGCCCTTGGAGAAGTATTCAAGACAATCCTGGAAGACGACCAATCGACCAAAGAAATTATTAAAGTGGGGCGAGTACTCCCTACCAAGCAAGACTTGAAAGAAAGTGCCGGACCGATTACACGCGGTTCGTTGCTCGGGTTTTTCATTGGTGTTTTGCCTGGTGCTGGCGCTACTCTCGCATCCTTCTTCTCGTATATTTTTGAGAAAAAGCTGAGCAAAGATCCTAGTCGCTTTGGAAAAGGAGCGATCGCAGGTGTAGCAGCGCCGGAGTCTGCAAACAATGCTGCTTCTGGCGGTGCGATGATTCCACTGTTGACGTTGGGGATTCCGGGGTCTGGTACGACTGCGATTTTAATGGGTGCATTGTTGATGTATAACGTACAACCGGGACCACTCTTATTCGCTGATCATCCGCAAATTGCTTGGGGTTTAATTGCGAGTATGTTTATCGGGAATGTGATGCTGCTGGTTTTGAATATGCCCTTAGTGAAAGTGTTTGCAAAAATAATTGAAACACCGTCCCATTTCCTGATTCCCCTCATTATCGCGATTTCCGTTTTCGGTGTGTACGCTGTGCAAATCAGTACGTTTGACTTGATTTTGCTCGTGATTTGTGGCGTAGCTGGCTATTACCTGACGAAAAACGATTTTCCGCTGGCACCGCTCGTCCTCGGCCTTGTGTTGGGACCAATGATTGAAAATAACATGAGAAGGGCGTTGACGACCTCGAATGGCGACTTCTCGATTTTCTTTACAAAGCCTCTTTCCGCTGCTTTTCTGGTTTGTGCGCTTCTCTGGTTGCTAATCCCTATCTTCTTAAAGCGCAGAGGGAAGCAAGTCATAATCAGTGAAGAAGCGTAACACCCGATGATTTGTCTTGACAGTGTCCTCGCGAGCCCGTATCATTGGAAAAATTTCGGGGAGCTGTTCTGCCTGATAGATAAGGCAGAACAGTAGAGGAGAGACAGACATGTTAAACATTCAACCTGTTATCTTGGAAGGCAAGCTGGTCCGGTTGGAGCCGCTCACAATGACCCATGTGGATGGAATCTGGGAAGCGGGCGCATACGAAGAGATTTGGCCGCATATGTCCGTTACCATTCGAACAAGAGAAGATGCTCAGGCTTTTATCTTGCAGGCTTTGAAAAATGAACAAGCCCAAACAGAATTGCCATTCGTCATCATTCGCCGAGCAGATGAGCAGATTATCGGGAGCACGAGATTTTTAGGGATCGCGAAAAAGGATCGCGGATTGGAAATCGGGTTTACATGGCTGACACCATCCGTCTGGAAAACGGGCGTCAATACAGAGTGTAAATGGCTTCTCTTGCGCCACTGCTTCGAACAATTAGGTTGTATTCGCGTACAGCTCAAGACAGATTCGCGCAATGTGAATTCGCAACGTGCCATTGCCCGAATCGGCGGCATCCGAGAAGGTGTCCTGCGCAATCACATGGTGATGCCAGATGGATACATTCGCGACTCGGTATACTTCAGCATACTCGACCGTGAATGGCCAGAAGCCAAGCAAAAGCTGCAATTGTTGCTGTTTGGTGAATAAAGGCCTGGATTGATTGAAGGGCGTTCAGAGCATGTGTACAATAGGGGTGAACCAAGAGGGTTTACTCTGACAAGACCCGGAAAAGAGGGTATACATGAGACTGCGTTTGTCGACACCGGGCTATCTATTGCTGCTCGGGGATCTGATCGCCTTTGTGCTTTTTGTTTATTACGGAAAAATCATTCATAACTACCCTGTCACGGTCATGGGAATGATCGAAACATTAGCCCCATTCCTGGTAGGATGGATCATCGCGATTCTGCTATTCAAGAGCTATGGACAGCGAACGTATGAATCTGCGGGCCGACAATTATTATCGGCACTGATTACTTGGACAGTAGCTGCACCCATTGGCTTACTGATCCGCTCCTGGTGGACAGGTGTACCGATTACGCTTATTTTTGCAGGTGTGACTTACTTCATTACGTTGGCGTTTTTGCTCGGGTGGCGTGTACCGTTCGCCATCGGTTATGCGATCTACAAACGCAATAGACTACTTGCAACCAGCTAATAAAGTGTCCCGAATTGGTTACGCTATCCTATGAACGACGTAGGAGGTGAAGCAATTGGGAAAGAACAACAACAGCAAAGACCTCGGAAAAAACCGTGGCAAAACGCTGGATGAAAATGATCGCAACACAAATTTGCGACAATCGAACCATAATGATCGAAATGAAGGAACTGCAAAAGACCGCTGAGCAATCAGCGGTTTTCTACATGGATACAGGTTATTATGTGATATAATAGATTTTGTTTTTTTCTAGTGAGTGGAGGGAAACGTATGACGGAACCGATGCAGAATGTACAGCCGGTGACCTTGTCGTCACAGGCGTTTTTACTTTTGTGCAGACTATATGATGGCTGCTATGACGAATTGAAGCAAAATGAACAGGTTCACGAACTTGTGGAGTCCATCGGTGATATTTTGTTGGCGGGTGTGGAAACGTTGGAGAAACAGGAAACGAAGCCGAAAAATATTACCTTTCCACTTACCGTGCAACAAGCATTTTTCTTGCGTCGGCTCGTGATTGAGCTGTTGGCTCAGTCGCCGACTGACAAAGAAGACCGAACGACCCAATGGCTGCAGGAATGTGTGACAGCACTCGCTGGAGGCGGTGTCCAACCTGATGTCAAGCATTCGTGAGCTGCATGTGATTACGAGCGGTCGGCATTCGCTTAATGAGGTATTGCGAATGGCAGAAGCTGCTTATGCAGGTGGTATGAACTTTTTACATATTCGGGAAAAACAGCGTACTGCAAAGGAATGCATGGATTGGGTAAAGGCATTGGCGAATGTCATCCCCCTTTCGTCCTTGATCGTGAATGATCGGGTGGACGTGGCTGCTGCGTCGGGGTGTGCCGGTGCTCATCTGGCATACCATAGTCTGTCTCCTTCAGAAGCGAGAATGGTGCTGAAGACTGGTCAAAAAATAGGGCGTTCCGTCCATTCCGTGGTTGAAGCACAGCAAGCTATTGCGGCAAAAGTCGATTATTTGCTCTACGGGCATATTTTTGCGAGTGGTTCGAAGCCAGGTCTTGCGCCAAGAGGAACAGTCGAACTCGCGCAAATGACGGCAAAATGGCATGTGCCGATCATCGGACTCGGCGGAGTCACACCGGATCGGACAGCGCAAGTTTTGGAAGCAGGGTGTGCGGGCATCGCTGTCTTATCGGGGATCACCGATGCAATTGATGCCAAGTCAGCAGCCAGCGCTTATCGAGAGGCATTGGATCGTTGGGAGGGGAAATAAAGCATGCGAGATATACAAAGACTTCGGGAAAAGATGAGTGTATACTTTGTCATTGGTACGCAGGATTGCGGCTATTCCAGTGAAAAGACCGTGCAAATCGTGGAAGCAGCATTGCGTGGAGGAGTGGGCACGCTTCAGCTACGTGATAAAGGAAGCAAGCTGACTGCTCGGGAACAATATGAGTTGGGCAGACAGCTGCAACAGCTATGTCGTGAACATGATACATTATTTTTTGTGAATGATGATGTGGATCTGGCGATTCGCTTGCAGGCAGACGGCGTCCATGTCGGGCAAGATGACATGGCGTTGTCGGAAGTACGAACCAAAGTTGGCTCCGAGATGTACATCGGTGTTTCGGCTGGTACGGTCGAAGAGGCACTCGCTGCCCAAAGCGGCGGCGTTGATTGTATTGGCGTAGGAGCGATGTTCGCTACCCGTTCTAAGGCAGATGCTGGCGAGCCTATCGGACCAGTCGGGCTAGAGGAGATCCGTCAGGCAGTCGGTAATGACTTGCCTATCGTCGGAATTGGTGGCATTACACTGGAAAATGCTTCTGAAGTGCTTGCTGCCGGGGCCGATGGAGTCGCGATTATCAGTGCGATCAGCCATGCTGAATCACCGGAAGAAGCAGCCCAAGCACTACAGCGGATTGTACGATCTCGTTAGCACGGACAAAGCGGCGATTACATATGGTAGGGTAATAGAAACAAACCAGGATGATGCAATTTTGGCGATCAAAAGGAGGTGAAGCCGATGAAAAATCGGATTTACCGTATCGGATATGAATGGGTGAGCAAACGGGAATTACTCGAGAGATTGTTCATGACCGACTGCATTCTTATCGAACACAAGCGAATGCATCCCACACCGGTGGATCAAGATACGGAATTGCCACCAGAAAAGGAAGTTCATGCTGTTTTGGTTCGCAGCCAGCGCCGCCCGGGCGAATGGGTGACGTTTAACGGGCTATACGAAATACAGTCGAGAGAGCCCATCCCTTGGATAGATTCACCACTGGAGTACCATCAATTCGGAGTAGAATTGATTCCTGGGAATATTCGCAGGGAAAAGGCACCTCAAGGCAGGATACCCGCACGAACCAAGCTGCAAATTGCAGCTGTTCGACAAGATACAGTATTTGTCACAGTTCCTGGGCATCCGTCCAGGCGTTACGAAATGTCGTTGGCTCACGCGCGTTTTGCCAAGGATCACCCGACAGAATTGGAAATGAGGCTGCAAGTATACGCTTTTCCGCCACGCAATGATATTTTTGTGGATTGGTTATTGAAAGAAGGACGTAAAACAGGAATTATTACGCGCCCCAATCAGGAAAGAGTAGAAAAATCAGCTTTTCAGGTATGGGAGGATTTACGCCAAGAATACGGCATTAGTGTCAGCGCCGCATTGATTGCGATTAAACAGGCACTCATTGTACTGGATCGTGCTGGTGTCGAGACTGATTTCCCATACCCGACCCAAGAGCGATCGGATATATCTTTGTTCAGCGAATCGGAGCGGGATGCCTTTTATTCCTACCAATCCGTTCGATGTGCGATGGCCGCTGTTGCTGCCCTGTTGACGGTAGACCCGAAAGATCCGTTGCAGGATACACTCTTGATGGATATCATGCTCGAGCAACAAATTAACCGCAGGCGCGAATAGCGTTTGCGGTTTTTAGGTTTTTCACCAAAGTAGTAGTATAATGGGAGTTGGTAGATGAACCCAATGAAAAGGATGTGTGACCATCATGTATGTTTCCATGAACAGACTGACTGTACCAGCAGACTACCAATCCCATTTGGAACGCGCATTTGGTAATGGGGGAGAACGGATGAAGGAGGTTCCGGGTTTTTTGGAGTTCCTTTTCCTGGCACCAACGGAAGGTGACGAATACATCGTTTTTACGAAATGGACAGATGAGGAATCATTTAAAAATTGGACCGAAAGTGAAGCATTCAAGCGCGCGCATACAGGAACCAACCCAAATAGCCCGGTAAAATCGGATTTGCGCAATTACGCTGTCAAATCCCATTCATAAAGCGAAAGCATTTGTCTCTAGGGGGGCAAATGCTTTTTGGATGATTGAATAATAAACATACTTTTCCTTTTTATGCTCGATCGTGATATGATAGAAAATGTTGGGTAAGCGTTTTCAGTCAAACATGATCGAGGGGGTGAAGATGTCCGAAAAAGTCAATAGATAACGCGCGATAATAGGATGCTAGCCGAGATTGTTTGTCTGTAAGGATAAGTAGAGAACCTGATTGGATGGTGTCATTCTCTGCACCAGGATATCCATCATGCCGCTTTACATCTTGTCTCATTTACGTCCATAATAGAGCCTATACATACTTGGAAAAATAGCCTCAATGAAGCACGGAGAAAAGGAGCCAGAGTGTTTTGAAAAATCGAATAAGTAAGTATCTTACTCATTTGGTCCCTGCGGCGGTGGCCAAGACGTTTTCCTTTCTTTCAGATCATCATTACTCTGCTTTGCTTCTAGAAGACCGCGAAAATACAGAGGCTTTGTTTGTTCAGCAAATCACGAAATGGATTGAAGTAGTAAAAGTAATCGACACGTATACATTCGAGCGAGAATTGAGCGAAATTGCGTATAGATTTTCGTTAGTCGGAATGAATCTGACGTTTTTACAGCAATTTTTGCGTAAGTGTCGAGACGTTATTATTGAAGAAATGAATAACAATGCAAATTCTCTTGCCACGACGGAAATAGACCGAGTAGAGCTTTTGCAAGGACAGATTCGTCTCTATCAATCGATGGACTATATTTTGCATCAAATGGACGATGTCTTCAACAAAAATTCGCATCAATTTCCGGTTGAGAAAACTCCAACTTCTCCTACAAGTTCGGCCAAGGGAGAAGATGTTTCAATGCTCGCTGAACAGGAGCTTGTTCAATTGGTCTTGCAATCCAGTGATATTGCCGTCTTGATGATCGACCGCCAGTTAAGAGTCATTGAAGCGAATTACGCTGTCTGTCACTTATATGGCGTAGATCGGAATCAACTCATTGGTCAAAACATTGATCATGCGCTTCGGCCGCATATAAGCGAGCGTTTTGTCCAGTGGGTAATTGAACGCGGGCAGTCCGGCCATTATGTTGCGGAATACAGAGGCAAATGGACGACAGTGAGTACGAGTCCCATTTATTACGGTGGAGAGATGTGGGGAGCGATCGCCGTTCTTCGGAATGTTACGGAAAGCAAAAAGTACGAAGAAGAATTAAACAAGCGTGAAGCGCTGGCAGCAGTTGGGCAACTGGCTGCTGGGATGGCGCATGAGATTCGGAATCCACTAACAGCCATCAAGGGCTTCATTCAGTTGTTGCGAGAGCAAGGGGAAGCAAATCGTAGTGAATCTTATTTTTCTGTCATCTTAACGGAAATTGAACGCATTGATGGGCTATTGAACGATGTCCTTGTTTTGGCCCGGTACAGGGATGATAAAATCGTATCGGAACGTTTCTTAGTGATGGACGAGTTACATGGAGTCATTCGTTTACTGGAGCCAGAAGCGAATCGAAGAGGAATCAAGCTAGAGATGGACATTGCACAAGGCGAGTGGCATGTGTTTGGTCATCGTTCACGAATCAAGCAAGCCATTTTGAACATCTTGAAAAATGCGCTTGAAGCATTGTTGACCCAAGGCAACCTCGTTCAAGTGAAAGTGTATTCATCTCTCAATCAAGTAATCATTGTTGTGGAAGACAACGGACCTGGTCTATCAGATTCTTGCCTGCAAAATTTATTCGTTCCTTTTTATACGACCAAACAAGAGGGAACGGGATTAGGTTTGTCTACGACACAACGCATCATCGCGGACCACGGCGGCGAACTCTATGCGGAAAACTCTCTGAAACTGAAAGGAGCCCGTTTTGAGATTCGTTTACCTCTTTCCATTTCCTAAAAAACAAAAAAGGATTGTGACTGTAGGCGGATCAATATCCGTCTTTTTTTACGTTTGAATAAGCGAATAGTCCTATTTGTGAAAAAGTTGCAAGTCTTTCGAATCAATCTTTTTGCAAGTTGTTGTCAAGACCTGTCGATCAGTGGAATAATTTACAAAACGGTTACAATTTGAACGGAGTTGAACAACGGTGATTCGGATGCTGAAAAAAAACGAAACGAGGTGGAGCTACTGGGAGGTTTGGTATGAGGAAACGGAGCACCTTTATACTATTCATTACGGAAATGTAGGGGAAGTTGGCGAGCATTTTGCTGTTGTAGCGGAGCAGATCGAGGGAAGGCCAGACGAAGTTTTACAGAGCTGGACAGAAGAGATGAAAGAACAAGGATACCAGGTCATGAAAACGAACGATTTCCATCCGATGATCGTTCACTTTCCTCAATTGTGTGAGTCAGAGATTGAGATGCGCTATTTGATCGAACAGCTGTTGGACGAATGCTTGGGAAAGACAGGGAATGGCCATAGCGACGGCGGGGAAGACAGCGAGAGGACGTTAGCGGTGATTTGCCGCGTAATCGATACGAAGAAGGCTGCTGCTGCTGTATTTGAAGCGATGTCCAGCGCACAGCTGGTACAAGGGTTTTCCATCAGCATAAAGCAGGAGGACGGAAACTTGATTCCGCTTAATCCTCCTGCCTAAAACAGTCTGATTTATTTCACGATTTTGTGTCGTAGAGCTTTTGCCACTGCCTGGGTACGATCCTCGACACCCATTTTTTGCAGAATCCGATGCACATGTGTTTTTACAGTGCCTTCTGATATAAATAAGTTTTGCGCAATCTGATCATTTCGATAGCCATCTGCGATCTGTTGAAGCACATCCAATTCTCGATCCGTCAGTTCATCTAGCAAGACTGATTGAGCGGAGGTAGTCGAATCAGGTGTCTCACTTTGACCTTGCAGTGCTTCGGCAAGCGCTTTTGCAGCGGTCACGGTGTGGAAGAGGGCTTCACCCTGGTGGGCTCTGCGAATTAGATCAAGCATTTCCTGAGAGTCGGCATCCTTTAGCATATAGCCGACGGCTCCAGCACGAATCCCGTCCACCACATAATTGTGATTGTCAAAGGTTGTAAGAATCAAGACCTTCGTACGGGGGTGCTGTTGCATAATTTCTCGCGTGGCCTCAATGCCAGACTTGTTGGGCATCTGAACATCCATCAAAACGACATCAGGTGCAAGGGTGCCAATCAGTTCAACAGCTTCGACACCATCGGAGGCTTCCCCGATTACTTCCATATCAGCTTGCATTTGAATGACATAACCCAAACCTTGGCGAATCATCGTTTGGTCATCTACTAGGACCACGCGAATGGCTCCTTCTTTTTGTTTACCGGTCATGTTCGCATGCTCCTTTCTGGTTCAGACTGGCGAATCGGAAAGCTGAAATCGAGTTGGAATCCGTGAGGCTCTCGAATGCGATAGGCGAGAGTTCCGTTCAATAATTGAATTCGTTCAGATATGCCAGTTAGGCCAAAGCCGGGTTTGATTTTTTGGTCGCTCGTGATGCTTCCATCGTCTCGAATGGACAACAACAGGATGTCCTTCTTTTGTTCAATGATGACGAGGATTTCTTTCGCGTCAGAATGACGTAGGGAATTGGTGATCGCTTCTTGCAAAATTCGATAAAACGTTATCGTCATTTCTTGAGAGAGCGGAATGTCCAGATCGGAGCATATGAGCTCCATTTTAATTCCCGTATGCTTTTGAGCCTGCGACAAGAGAGCCCGCAGAGGCGTAAGTCCCAAGGAGGTTTTATCCAGGGCCAATGTATGGACAGACGTGCGAATATCCTCCAGACTTTGCTTGGCAACTCCGAGCATGTTGCGGACGGCTTCTTGTGCGTTGTCAGGTCCATCCTGCAACATATATTTCAAGGCATGTAGCTGGACAATGAGTGAAGTCAAACTATGGCCCAATGCATCGTGAATATCACGGGCAATTCTCGTTCGTTCCTCCAGAACGGCTACTTGAAGGGAATGAAGTGCTGCTTCTTGAAGTTGTAAGTGCGCCTCTTGTAACTCTGAATGTGCTTTTTGTAGCTGCTCTAGGTGCTGTTGGTTGGTTTCGTATGCTTCTGTCTGAATCCGATAGCCACGTGCGCCGATATAGCAACCCACATACGTAAGGATATAAGAGATGATGTGCGTGAATTTCAGGTTTTCTTCAAAATATAAAAAAAGCGTACTGCACGTACCAAAAAAAGTAGCATAAGCCAACGCACGGCGTCCATGAATGTGAAAACCGATAAAAACAGCGAGTGGGAGCATCAACCCGAAGCCCTCTCCACCCAAGATGAGGGACTTTAGTAACGAGACAATTCCGAGCACGACTGTCACGAATTCGAATTGGAAAGGCTTCCATTTTTTCTTGGAAGTCCAAAATACCACAAGGTAACAAATAAATAGTACAATGGTAAGGGAAAATTGCAACGGAGTTTCCCTTTTAAAGGAATCAGGAAGCAAAGCTAATACAATTAAGATGGAAAACCACATGATTAATAATCGTTTTTGTATGGCTTTCATCATTATCTTCAACAATGAGAAGTCCTTCTTTCTCTGCCGGATAATCACTTAACTTCATTCTAGCATGCGTTGTCGTCTATCTCCAGATAGATAAATCCCTGTCAGAAATCTACCCCTGGGTAGACTTCACTACATATACATTTCAGTAGAATTATTTTTGGGAAATAAACGTTTAGTTATGGGTTGAAGTGGTTAAGTAAGGATGGCAAGGGAGGTTCTCATGAAAGAACTGATTCAGTTGGCAAAACTCCTGCAAGAAGCCAGTGTTTTGTTTACCACGATTTCTGAGCAAGAGCTGGATACAAGCGATGTAACATGGCAACAGGTCTTGATTCTGGAGCAGCTTGGAAACGGGCCAAAAACAATGGGGGACATAAGTAAGACTGTCGGTCTTTCATACAGCACAACTTCCGGTCTCATTAACCGGTTGGAGCAGGAAAACCTGGTACGCAGGTTCCGAGACCAATCAGATCGACGAGTTGTGTGGGTGTCACTGACAGAGCGTGTATACCAACAGCGAGATGTGAAATGGGGAAATTCACAAACCGTCTAAAAATGGTTTCATCCCTTGATATTTCGTTGAACGAAATGTTGACTCGAGGTTCACCTTATTCATTTCGTTATACGAACTATTACTCACAAAAAATTAGCAGATATATAAAGAAGAGGTGAGTGGATTGAATCTTTCTGAACTATCGATTAAACGCCCGGTCACCATGATTATGTTGACTCTGGCCATGATGATTTTTGGTTTCGTTTCACTGCCTCGCTTGTCGATTGATCTCATGCCGGATCTTAACTTCCCGGTTGCTGTCGTGGTTACATCCGTTGACGGCGGATCTCCGAGTGAGGTAGAAAAACTAGTAACGAAACCGATTGAGGACGCACTTGCAACGGTATCCGATTTAGATAGTATACAATCGGTATCGATGGAAGGAGCTTCACAGGTTATCCTCATGTTTAACTGGGGGACAGACCTTGATCAGGCGACTCTCGACATGCGGGAGAAGGTAGATCAGGTTCGTGGCTCTTTGCCTGACTCAGCCAGAGCGCCCCGCGTACTGCGCATTGACCCGAACAGTACACCGATCATTGAATTTGCGGTGACGGGTGAGCAAGATATCAACAAATTGAAAAAGATGGCAGAGAATATGATCCAGTCACGCCTGGAGCGTATTGATGGGGTCGCATCTGCTTCCATCAGCGGCGGACAAAGCCGTATCATCGATGTAACAGTTGACCCAGCAAAACTAGCGGCGTATGGACTGTCACTTGATCAAGTTCAGCAAGCTCTACAGAGCAGCAACTTGTCAGGTTCCGGTGGAGCGGTACGCGAGGGTGACGCCAAGCTCAACATCCGTGTACAAGGTGAGTTTGCCGATATCGAACAAATCGCGCTGACACCAATCTCTGTCGGAGGAAACTCCATCAGGCTCAGTGATATTGCCGAAGTAAAAGACACGCATCAAGATATAACGCAAATGAGTTACGTAAATGGAACACCTAGCTTGGGTATTAAAGTGACAAAAGCTTCTGGCGGAAACACCATTGAGGTAGCAGATGATGTAAAAGCTGAGCTGGAGAAAATCAAAAGCGAGCTGCCAGAAGGCGTAGAAATCATTACGACTCTGGATACATCCGTCTACATTAAGGATTCCGTTTACACCACCGCTGAACATGCCCTGTTGGGTGGCGGTATCGGTATGATCTTGCTGTTCTTCTTCCTGGGCAGCTTGCGATCCATGGTAATTGCGGTCATCGTTCTTCCCGTATCCATCGTTGCTACGTTCTTGCTGATGTACATGACTGGACAGACGATCAACCTGATTTCCCTCTCCGGTTTGACACTGGGATTGGGATCGTTGATTGACTTTGCGGTTGTTATGCTCGAGAATGTTTTCCGTCATCGAGAACAGGGAAAAGGCATGATGGAAGCAGCCTTGGATGGTTCCAAGGAAGTAGGTACGGCAGTTATGGCTTCGGCTTTGGCGCAAATTTGCGTATTCTTGCCGATTGCCCTCACAGAAGGTATTGCTTCTGAGTTGTTTGGACCTCTTGCATTGACGGTTGTTTACTCACATATTGCGGCACTTGTATTCTCGATTTTGCTCGTGCCGATGCTGAGTTCGAGAATTTTGAACAAAATTCCGTCGCATACGCATCATGAGAACTATCGTGGAATCAATCCGGTTACTTGGTTCAACATTGGATTTAGTAAAGTAGAAAAAGGCTACCAAAGATTGTTAAAATGGTCATTGGGCCATCGTAAAACAGTCATGATATCTTCGGTTGTCATGATGGTAGGCTCTCTTGCATTGACTCCATTGATCGGGGCAGAGTTTATCCCGGCCATGGACCAAGGTCAAGTAAACATCTCTATCAAAATGCCAAATGGTACCGTTCTGGCTGAAACAGAAAAAGTAACCAGACAAGTTGAAGAAATTGTCAACACGGTTCCAGAGAAGAAAATTGTAGCGACTTCGGTTGGTAGCAATGCATCACCGATAGCGAGCACATTGTCATCCAATCAGGGGACGATCAGCCTGATGCTGGTAGATCTCGATCAGCGCACACGTTCCTCCAATGAAGTTGTGATGGATCTCCAGGAAAAGCTGAAGCATATTGCTGGACCTGAAATTAAGGTAAGCGCACCATCCGGTATGTCTACAGGTTCCCCAATTCAATTGAAAGTTAGCGGGGATGATCTGGACGTATTGAAAGACATTAGTGGTATTATTAAAGGTGAAATTGAGAAGGTACCTGGTACGAGTAACGTAACGACCAGCTTGGAAGAATCAAGACAAGAGCTGGAAGTGAAGATCGATGCGGAGAAAGCGAGCTTGTACGGATTGACGACCGGACAAATTCTCTCTAGTGTTCGCACCTCCTTCCAAGGTCAAACGGTAACGTACTATCGCACGGGTGATGATGAGATTGACGTCAACCTCAAGCTGCCGAAAGAGTTTCAGGAAGATATCAACTTCTTGAACAATATGCGAATTTCCGCTCCAGGTGGGGCACAGATCGCATTGACCTCGGTTGCGACTATCAATAAGGTAGATGTGCCTGTATCGATTAACCGTGCCAACTCAAGCCGTGAAGTTCAAGTAACGAGTGATTTGGCAGGGCGTGACCTGAGCTCTGTAACAAGGGAAGTGCAAGAGAAAATCTCGAAGCTGAATCTCCCGGATGGCTACAAAGTAGATTTTGGCGGGCAAAGTGAAGAAATGATGGAATCATTCAGTAGCCTTGCTCTAGCGATTGTTCTATCAGTCGTGTTGCTTTATATGGTAATGGCAGCGCAGTTTGAATCGTTATACACTCCATTTATCATCATGTTCTCCGTGCCACCGACCGTTACAGGCGTTCTGCTTGGACTATTGGCGACAGGCACAACAATCAGCGTTGGGGTTTTGATCGGGTACATTTTGTTGATCGGTCTGGTCGTGAACAACGCGATTGTATTGATCGACTATGTGAACCAATTGCGCGCAAAAGGTATGGAGCTGTATGATGCGATCCTGCATGCTGGCCCGATTCGTCTTCGTCCGATTTTGATGACGACACTTACCACCATTCTGGCGATTGGACCGCTCGCATTCTCTGGCGGCGCCGGCTCTGAGACGAATGCACCAATGGCCGTAACGGTTATTTTCGGTCTCGGTTTCTCTACACTGATTACCCTGGTTCTGGTTCCTGTCGTTGCTTCCTGGTTTGATGATCTAGGGAAAAAGAGACGCTTGAAGCGCCAGTTGAAACTCGAAAAGAAATTAGCAAAGAAACAAAAGAAAATTAATCCCGCTTTGGAATCGTAAGACGTTTGTGGGAAGAGGAGGGACATACATGAAACTAAGTAAAAAACCCGTCATTTTGGCATTGCTAGCCATCTCGCTAGTGGCAGGGTGCTCCAGCCCGCAAGCGGAAACACCGCCTACGGAAACGGTGGAAGCGGCAACCCCTGTACAGGTGGAAACTGTTGCAACGGGCACAGTGGTATCAGATTCTGGTCTCACGGCAAAGCTGGCGCCGAGTGAGGAAGTGCAAGTCTCCCCGAAAGTGGGTGGGAAAATTTCTTCCCTGCCAGTGAAACTGGGCCAATACGTAACAAAAGGTCAAGTCTTGTTCAAGCTCGATGAAAAAGATCTGGTGAACGGTGTTAAACAAGCAGAAGCAGCCTACAACGTATCAAAAGCGAGCTTAAACCAAGCGGGCAGCAGCTCTGATCAAGGCTTGGTTCAAGCGAAAAATAGCCTGAAGCAGGCAGAAACCGCGCTCCAGGATGCAAAAGTAAACCAGCAGCGGATGCAACAGCTCTTTTCACAAGGAGCAATTTCCGCTCAGCAGATGGAACAGGCAAACTCCCAACTGACAACGGCACAGACCTCTTACGATAACGCGCAGCAGGCATTGCAATCTGCTGGGCAAAAAACGAGTGTGCAAGTTTCCGAAGCTTCTGTACAGCAAGCGCAAGTAAGCTTGCAGAACGCACGTGAGCAATTAGCGAATGCGACTGTGACGTCTCCGATCAACGGATATATTTCCAGCGTAAACGGCGCAGTTGGTCAAATGGCAGGTCAGCAGCCGGTTGTGGTTGTTGTGAACACGAACCCACTTCTGGTAAAAGCGAATCTGTCAGAAGCAGATATCACAAAAATAAAAGTAGGAACTACCGTAAAAGTAAACGTACAATCGACAGGAAAAACGATTGATGCCAAAGTAACGGCGATGAGTCCAGTAATGGATACCCAACTCAAGGCATATCCAGTAGAGATTACGATTCCAAACCCATCCAACGAGCTGAAGTCCGACATGGTTGTAAATGTAACCTTCCCATCGGTTGGGGAAAGTGGAGCAAAATCGATCGTTGTAACGCGCGGTGCGGTCTTTGATCGCGATGGTAAGCAGTATGTATTCAAGCTGGAAGGTGACATTGCAAAACAAGTCGAGGTCACTACAGGCAAATCCTCCAGTGATCAGATCGAAATTTTGACAGGCTTGTCTGCCGGCGATAAGATCGTGGTAAAAGGGCAAACACTGCTTCAAGATGGCGGTAAAGTCACGATTCAGTAAAAAAGAGTATCGAAGAAGGGGCGGAGTGCATCCGCCTCTTTTTTGTGTACAATGGAAGTATTCGTTATCCTGTGCAGTTTGAAACCTATAGCAAAATCACACCTGAAGGTAATCACATTTGTCACAAATCTGATTTATTTTCTAACGTGGACCAGATTTATTCATCCAATTGTAATATTTTAGGGCGAGTTTTAAGACATAATAAATATTATGTAAAGTAAATTGTCACGGATTTAAGACAAAGTGTCATTGCTACTTTTGAAGGGGGAAAAGATTCGATACAATGAGAAGATAGTGGATAAAATACCCACCGGAGGTACATATGACTGGCGATATTACTGTGTTTTTGGCTTTTGCAGCAGGTTTTCTCTCGTTTATTTCCCCTTGCTGCCTGCCGCTTTACCCGTCCTTTTTGTCTTACATAACTGGGGTTACCGTAGATGAAGTGAAGAAAGGGAGAGCGGTTTTTCGCAAGCAAGCGTTCTTGCATACCTTTTTCTTCATTGTCGGGTTTTCGATCATTTTCATTGCGCTCGGGCTGTCTACATCTTGGATCGGAAGCTTGTTCACCGACCAACAGGACTTAATTCGTCAACTGGGCGGTATTTTGCTTGCTGTTATTGGTTTGGTTATGCTTGGTGTGTTTAAAATGGATTGGATGATGCGCTCTTTTAAAATCGATTTAAAATCGAGACCATTGGGGTATACTGGGTCCATACTGGTGGGAATGACGTATGCAGCTGGATGGACACCTTGTGTGGGACCGATTCTTTCTGGCATTATCGTCATGGGCGTTTCCAATCCATCAAGCGCCTTGGCTTACACATTGGCGTATACACTTGGTTTCGCCATTCCATTTTTTGTCATGACGTTCTTCATCAGTAAAGTGAACGCGATTGTGAAGTATTCCGACCTGTTTATGAAAATCGGAGGAGCCATTATGATCTTGTTCGGTATCCTTCTGTATACAGATAAACTGACGGATATTACACGTGTTCTCATTCAAATGTACGGAGGCTTTACGGGATTCTAACTCAGTAGGGCAGAGGTGACAAAATGAAAAAGCTGTTGCTCGCGGTACTCGTATTAGTGGGGGTCGGACTTGCTGTTTGGGAAAAGCCTCAAGAAACGGCCGCAATCGTAGCAGAGGTTCAAAAACCGGAAGTTGGCTTTGCAGCTCCTCATTTTACACTAACAGGATTGGACCAGCAGACGTACAAGGTAGAAGGAAAAAGGACGAAACCATTGGTCTTGAACTTTTGGGCTTCCTGGTGTGGACCATGCAAGCTGGAGGCGCCTGATTTACAGAAAGTCTACGAAAAATACGGCGGACAGGTTGATTTGTATGGCGTGAACGTCACGAGCAATGATAGCCCGGAAGCAGCTATGGCCTTCGTCACCAACTACAAGCTGACATTTCCAATACCGATGGACGTAGCTGGAACCGTGTCAAACCGTTACAAGGTGATGGCATTCCCAACTACTTACTTGATTGACGCAAATGGGATCGTACGAAAGAAGATAATCGGCATGGTGGATGCCCCTACACTGGAGCTGGAACTGCGCCAGTTGTTAAGTCCAAATCCATAGGGAAGGCTTATCGTCGCTTGGAGAGAAATCTCCGGCGGCTTTTTCTATTTGTTGACACGTTTGACAAGGCCCATTTTACAGGTGGATATCTTGATTTTGTATGCTTGCCTAAAGAGCGGGGGTGTTCTTCTTCATAGACTGGAGTGATCCAGGGCAAAGGGAGGAGAACGGATGGCCAAAGGCAAAAAGATAAAGAAAAAGAACACGCGACAGCACCCCAATCAAGTACAGCTGAAAATCGTAACGTCTCATACATGTCAAGTATGCAAGCAGCAATGTGCACGAGGGTTGGCATATCTAGAACAGATGTCCCAGCCCGGCGCGATCGGCTTTGGTGTACCATGCATCCTCACAAAGCAAAAGCCATAGTTTCTCCTTTTCCAGTGCAAGTGTCCCGTTCACAGGAGATAGTCCCTTTACTTTCATTCAAGAGGGACTATCTTTTTTGGCGTGAAAAGCGAGGAAAAGCGGAGTTACATGTAGAAGTGAGACCTGTACAGAAGAAAGCGGAGGGGGAATCGTCTACGGATCAGGTGAGAGTAGCTTTAAAAAAACATTATCAATTAGATGTTAAGCGTATCGAGCGCATTGCATATGGCTTGTGGGAAGAAAGCTTTTCCGTTTGGACAAGCAGTCAACGATATTATGTAAAACGGTTTTATGCCAAATGGCGCTTGCAAACTCGCTATGAGGAGATGCTTATTGGTCTAGCACTCAGCCAAGAACTACGAGAGAAAGGTTTTCCTGCACCGCGTTTGCTTCTCCCTCATCATCAGGAATGGCTTGCCCACGATCAGGGAGAGACGTACCAAGTAAATGAATGGATCGACGGGCGTAGCTATCATCCAGGAGAATTGCCACTTCGTGAAGCAAAGGCGATGGGGGAGCTGTTAGCCCATTTTCATCGCCAATTTGATCCTCTTCCCCCCTTTGAGGACGTTCCCATGCTTTCGCCTTCCAAAGCGATTGCAGATTGCCGAGAGCTATGGAATCACTATCAGAAAGAGCAGGGAGCATTTCCAGGATACGTACGTGAAATACTTGAGCAGCAAATTTCCTTGTTGGAGACGGTGAGCCATGAATACGTATCCCGTTTGCCAGTACCCTCGCTCCGAGGTAGATGCTTTCATTCGTATTGGGTCGAACAGCTCATTTTTCATCCAAATGGCGAGGTGGCTGCACTCGTAGACTGGACAGATGGTGCCGGAAGGGAAGGGTATTGGGCAAAAGATCTGGTTTCAGGACTTCACTTGTCAGCACTTCAGTACGAAGGGATTCTTGCGTTCTGTGAAGGGTATCAGGCTCATCATCCACTACCAAAATCAGAATGGCAAGCGGTGCTGGCGAAGCTCTGCTACGGACATTTGGCGTCAACGAATTTTTTAGATAGTTGGCTCGTCAAGCACAACCGTCGTATGGACCATTGGGAACAGATTGCGATGACTTGGACCAGGCTCGTTCCAGAGCGATTCCGCCTTTGGCACAAGCTAGAACAAGGTCTATTGGATATGCTTTTCCCGGATTATCAGCAGGCCACCGTTGTGGTTGGCAGGGATAACGAATGAGCCTCGAGATACCAAGCTGGCAGGTTTAAGAGTCGTGTATTATACTGGAGGGACTGATGAAAGCAAACGGAAGGAGTGGAAATACATGCGTCCGTTACAGATATCACCTGATACGGCTGTCAAGCTGGCCGAAGCTCTTCAAGTACCTTTAGAGCGCCTCATGCACATGCCGCAGCATATTTTGTTACAAAAAATGATGGAGTTGGCAAAGCAAGAGAAAGAAGAAAGTGAGCGAGAGTCTGAAAAGCAAGACTAGATACATTACACACGAGGAGGAGAAAAAGATGGGGGCAAACGTAGCACATAAATTCCGTACGGGGCTCAAGCCACAAGCGTTCGTGGAAAGCATGATAAAAAATCAGGATACATACCAAAACTGGTCGGATGCATTTTCATGGGAGGATGAACAAGACCGTGCGTTTTTTGCCTCTCTCCAGCATCGTGATGACCTCAGATGCTTGATTTTGGCTGCGGAATGGTGTGGCGATGTCGTTCGCAACTTGCCAGTCATCTTGCATGCCTTGAAAGAAACAGACATGCCAGTGGAAATTATGGTAATGGAAGAACACCTCGATCTCATGGATGAGTTTCTCACAATGGGCGGTCGGGCGATCCCAATTGTTATTTTCGCGGACACGGGTGGACATGTTCTGGCAAAATGGGGACCACGACCGAAGCATGTCCAAGCTGTTATGACGGCGTTTAAACAGCAAAACCTGGACCGAAACGCACCAGATTATGAAGAAAAGATCAAAGTGGTACGTGCCGAAATGCTCGAACAGTATGGAGAAGGTACTGGCTACCAGCAAGTGATTGTCAAAGAACTGAGAGAGATGCTTTCCTCGATCTAATCTATCCATCAATTACAGGGCGGAGTCACGGCTCCGTCCATTTTCATGCAGAAGGGCTGAATAACATGTATTACTACGGGAATGAAACCATTATGTCCTTGGAGCAGGTGCTTCGCTTAAAAGCATCGGAAGTTCGAATTCTGGAGTGGGTACGTACCTACGAGTTTTTAGAAAATAGTTATGGGATCGATGAAGTCGTTCCCTACTTCTTGGAGATAAAATGCGAAGAAGACCAAGTGAAGATTCGCAAAAACCGCATACTAGACTTCCCGGAGTACTCCTGTGAGGGAGAAGAAACATTTCAAGAAGTGGACGAAGCACTACGCGTCTTTCACGAGTGGGCACAGGAGATCTTGGAGAAAAAAGAGAGTCAATCTAAATAAATATATTGACGTCAAACAAAGTTCATGGTAGATTAATAAATGTCGCTTCTGGTTGAAGAGAGTAGACGCAGAAGATAGACAGCACATATTGTGGGGAGATAGTGAAGTGGCTAAACACGGCAGACTGTAAATCTGCTCCCTCCGGGTTCGGCGGTTCGAATCCGTCTCTCCCCACCATTGATTTTCTATCGATGATGTGCTATTTTATTCATAGTTTCACATGCCGGTGTGGCGGAATGGCAGACGCGCGCGACTCAAAATCGTGAGGGAAACCGTGGGGGTTCAAGTCCCTTCACCGGCACCATATTAAAAACGAATGCACACTAACCATGATGTTTACAGACGCATGGAAGGTGTGCTTTTTCATTTACGGAAAAACAAAAAACAATTCAAATAGCGGCGATTCTAAGACTTGATTTTCAGGTCTTAGGTCGCCGCTGTTTCATTTTTGGGGAACGAAAATAGCTTGTTTAAAAGTTCAATTCGGCAATCGTCTCTCCAAACAGAACCATGCCATTTTTTTGAAATCCGAGTGAAGCGTAAAGGTTCTCGGCTGCGACATTGGCTGGGGCATAACCAATGACAATTTTTTGACAATCTTCTTTTGCTTTCAGGATATCAATGACTTGCGAGATCGCAGCACGTCCGTAGCCTTGCCGTTGATACTTTGCATCAATTAAGAGTCTGTAAATCCAGTAGTTTCCATCGTCGGGGTCTAGCCCGTACATGACAAAGCCAACCATCGTGTCATCGTGGTAGATGGCCAAAGGGACAAATGTAGTTTGAAACTTTGCTTCGGCGATGGAGTAGAGGTTCGGGGCAACAAATTCACTCTGTTCAGGCGTAGGTTCCAGTTCAATACACTCTTCCCAGTTTTCCAGGGTTACTTCACGAAGTGTCACAGACATCTAATCACATTCATCCTTCCAAGGGATTTTTGCCAATATATTACATTTTATCCTACGTGAAAAGACAGCCAAAATCAATAGTGTGTACAAACTTTTTTCCATTCTATGCAGCGCTAAAAAGGGAAGGAAGAGATGGAATTCATCCAATTTTCAGAAATTACATTTTATGGAAAATTTATTTGACACTACAGAAGATTCATCTATATAGTTGGAACTGGAAGTATTTGTAATCAAATAGACTTTTTACCATTTATGAATTGTGATGACATCTTCGCAATTCCGAAAGGGGGGATATGCATTGCGCCAGGATAAGAAGCAATTGAAGGTGGGATATCCTTTAAGTCATCCACAAAAGCGTATCTGGTATACGGAAAAATTACATCCACAGCTTCCTATCCATACGTTAGGGGGGATGGTTCGGGTTCAAGGTAAGGTCAAATTGGATGTACTGGAAGCGGCCATTCACCTGTTCATTCAAAAGAACGATGCTTTGCGACTCAACTATCAGGAGAAAGAAACAGTCCTTCAGTTTGTTGGAGAGTACGAACCGGAGCCCTTGCAGGTGTTTGATTTCAGACAGGAACCGAACGCCCCTGATCGGTGCAGACAATTCCTGCAAGCTTTGTTTGCAAAGCCGTTTTCGATCGGACAAGAGCCTCTGTTCTACTTTTGTCTGATTCAACTGAGTGACGAAGAAGCGGGATATTTTGTAAAGTTTCACCATTTGATTGCTGATGGTTGGTCTATCTCCATTATGACAGAACAAATTGCTCACTATTATGACACGTTGTTGGCAGGCGGTACCGTTCATCTAGGAGATGAACACGCTTATCAAGCTTTTGTCGACAGGGAGCATACCTATTCTCAGTCTGAGAGATTTGAAAAGGACAAGCGATACTGGCGGGACAAGTTTCAGAGCTTGCCTGTGATCACGACATTACAAAAGGCAACAGATACGACCGAAGGCAAGCGCAAAGTCTATGCATTCAACCGAGAAGATTCGACAAGAATACGCCAGTTTGCAGACCAGATGAAATGCTCGCTAAATTCCTTGTTTGTAGCTCTCGTCAGTCTGTACCTTCAGCGCTGCACAAGGCAAGAAGAAATCGTGATCGGTACGCCGCTGTTAAATCGTTCAGGCAAAGTGGAGCGCAAAATTTTCGGGATGTTCACAAGCACCATGCCATTTCGTCTGGCAGTTCCGATGGAAATGGATGGTATCGATTATGTCAAATATGTCAACAGGGAACTCACTTCCTGTTTTTTTCATCAGAAATATCCGTACGATTTGCTGGCTCAAGAGTTGGAATTGAAGAAACATGGCTATGACAGCTTGTTTCAGATTTGTGTCAATTATTACAGCACGCAGTTGCCCTTCACCCTTGGCGGGCACCCCGTGACGAATGAGGAGTTTTACAACGGTCACCAGTTGTATTCGCTCCAAGTGATTATTAGGGAATGGGCTACAGATGAACGATTGACGCTGGAATTGGATTACAAGATCGCCGAGTACACGGAAAATGATGTTGATCGAATTGTGGATCATCTCATAAGGCTGCTCAATCAGATGATCTCGAATCCAGAAGTCCCGCTGTCCAATCTGAACTTCCTTGCTGACGAAGAGCTGGCACTACAACTCAAAACGTGGAACGATACATTGGCTTCCTATCCCAGCGAGAAGACGGTTGTCCAATTGTTTGAAGAGCAAGTAATGCGCTCGCCAGAGGGGGTTGCGTTGGAGTCAGAGGGGCGCATACTGACATTCCAGGAACTGCATGATCAAGTGAATCGACTCGCTCAGTCGTTGCGAAACCGTGGAGTTGGCCCTGGCGTAATTGTTGCGCTGCTGGCAGATCATTCGCCAGAGATGATCATCGGGCTGTTGGCCGTGCTAAAAGCAGGCGGGGCTTACCTTCCGATTGACCCTCAACTCCCAACTCAGCGCATCGAATACCTGCTGTCTGATTCTGGAGCGGACCTGTTGCTTCGTCACACCTCCCGACTAGAGGTTATTTCGTGGTCCAAGGAAATCCTGGAGCTTGGCGATTCGTCCCTGTATCTAAATGATGGGGCAAGCCTGGAAACGGTTAATCAGCCAGAGGATTTGGCCTATGTCATTTATACATCAGGCTCTACCGGAAATCCGAAGGGGGTCATGGTTACTCATCAAGGGTTAGTCAACTATATTTGGTGGGCGAAAGACCGCTATCTCTCCTGTCCTGAAGAAGCGTTTGCTTTTTATTCCTCACTGGCATTTGATTTGACGGTTACATCCATTTTTTGCCCGTTGGTAAAGGGAAATCGGATGGTTATCTATCCACACTCCGATTCAGAGTTTGTGTTATCTCGCATCTTTAGTGACGGACGCTCCCATGTTGTAAAGCTGACACCTGCCCATCTGTTTTTGCTGCAAGAAATCGCTTTGCCTTCTACTACAGTAAAGCGAGTGATTGTGGGCGGCGAGGACTTGAAGGTGAGTCTGGCTGAGGCGATTCATGCGAAATGGAACGGACAAGTCGAAATTCTCAATGAGTATGGTCCTACCGAGACAGTAGTCGGTTGCATGATCTATCAATTCGATCCGAAGACCGATGTCGAGGGTTCTGTGCCGATAGGACATCCGATCAGTAACGTGCAGCTCTACATTTTGGATTCATATGGGAAACCAATCCCGATCGGATCGACAGGAGAGCTATTCATCTCGGGAGATAGTGTGGCACGGGGGTATCTTAACCGCGAGGAATTGACGCAAGAGCGTTTCCTACCCGATCCGTTTCAGCCAGGTAAAGTGATGTACAAGACGGGCGATCTGGTTCGGTATCGGCCAAATGGAGTCATGGAGTATCTGGGACGGGCTGACTATCAGGTGAAGATTCATGGTTACCGCATTGAATTGGGGGAAATTGAACAGCAGCTACTTGGTCATTCTTCTGTGCGTGAGGCAGTGGTGATTGATCGCATGGATACGTGGGGGCGAAAGTATCTTTGTGCTTACTTGATCACGGAAACATTTTTCCGGGAAAAAGAGCTCCGCGAAGAACTGGCAAGTCGATTGCCCGCATACATGATCCCTTCGCAAATCGTGCAGCTTGAGCAGTTTCCGTTGACCTCAAATGGCAAGGTAGATCGAAAACAGCTTCCCGAACCTGTCATGGAGCGAAAAGGTGCGGAGGATGAAACCGGTCCTCGTGACGAGTTTGACAAGCTTTTGGTTGAAGTGTATGAGGACGTGCTTGGTCGTTCACCATTTGGTCTACATGACCCGTTTTCCCAACTAGGGGGGGATTCGATCAAGGCGATTCAGGTTTCCTATCGATTGCATCAGCGGGGAATCAAGATTCCGGTAAGAGACATCTTGATTTATGACACGATTGCCGAACTAAAAGCGGGCAGTGACTGGAGCTGGGGAGCGGAACAGATCTCACAAGAGCCGTGTACTGGCGAGTTGCCGTTATCTCCCATCGTTTCTTGGTTTCTGTCACAACAGTTCCGCAATGCTGATCATTGGAACCAGTCCTTGCTCCTGGAAAGCAGGGAAAAAGTAACGCTGGAGGAGTTTGAAGCGAGTCTGTCTGCACTGGTTAACCATCACGATTGTCTGCGACTCAATTACTCTGCAAAAGACGGGAAGCTCTTTTACAATGAGCGTCACCTTGCCAACCGAGTGTCCGTGTCTTGCATCGACCTTTCTTCCTTACCGCAAGAAGAACAGGAGAGTAGAATGCTTGAGGCGATGAGAGCTTGCGCTGTTAGCTTCAAGCTGGAAGAATCATTGCTGTTTACCGGTTGTCTCTTTGAATTAGGTCCCGATCGACCTCAGCGATTGTTTCTGACTGCCCATCATCTTGTTGTGGACGGTGTTTCCTGGAGGATTCTCCTGGAAGATTTGATGAGCGCCTTGGCCAGTCTGAAACGTAATGAGCCAATTATCTTGCCGGATAAAACACATTCGATGCAAGCGTGGGTCAAGGAAGTCTCCGCTTTTTACCAGTCGGATCAGGCGATCAAAGAAAGAGCCTATTGGGACACGTTTTCTATCCCGGAAGACAAACTTCCCACGGATTACGATTTTGGCGAAGACTTGGTAGAATACAGCGCTACATCTACACGCACGCTTCCAGCCGAGATAACGTTGCGACTGTTGACAACGGCCAACCGAATGTTCAACACGGGTCCACAAGACCTATTGGTTGCAGCACTTACACGGACATTGTGTGATGTGTTTGAAAGGGAGCGCCTCTTGCTGGTAATGGAGTCGCACGGGCGTGAGTCTTCCATTCATGCGATGAACGTAACCAGAACAGTAGGATGGTTTACCAGCATGTATCCTGTTCTGTTCGAAACGAATCCATCCAATCGGACTGATCACCTAAAAGCAGTAAAGGAGAAGTTACGTCAGATTCCGATGGGCGGCCTTGGATTTGGCTGGTTTAAGCCTCATCTGCTCGCGGCAGAGGAAAAGTCTCACGTTCGTTTCAATTATCTGGGAACCGTTGATCATCAACTGAGTGATGATCTGGTACTCATGGGAGGAAACTTGGCGGTTGATGCCGGAGTGGGTAATCATTTGACAGCACTGCTTGACGTGGCTGCTCTCGTTCGTCAAGGAGAACTTCAGGTTTCTGTTACGTACAGCTTACGAAAGTATCGTGAGGAGACCGTGGAGAAAATCCTTACGTTGTTTTTCCATGAATTGGAGCAGCTCATTGATCATTGCTGCCGCCAGGAGGTCCCTGAATTTACTCCATCGGATTTTGAAGATGTGGAGTTGACACAAAAAGAATTGGACTTGCTGTTTGGTTAACAAACGAATCATGTGTTTGACCGAGTGTGCCAAGAAAGCAAAGATGACGAGTGTTTATGAATGACGGGAGGGATTACATTGAGTGTTAAGGTGTTAATGGGGAAAAAAGGATTTGAGGAGTTCGCAACAATTGTCGGCTTTACAGAAGCAGAGAAGGAAGAACGCAGTGCATTACTGGAGCAGTCTTATATGCCATTTAAGGTGACTCGTTATTATGCCGAGTTGATTGCGAGTCAATCAGAGCCTTATCGTACTCAGATGATCAATATCGTGCTTCCGCCACCGGGAGAGAAACCTTATAAAGGCCGCTTTGATCCGTATGGTAACAAGTCGTACCGTCAGGATGAAACAGCTTTCCTGCAACACAAGTACAAGAAGACATTGTTGCTTCACATCGACGACTTTTGTATTGCCAACTGCCAGTTCTGCTATAAAGTGAACGAAATCCGCCACGAGGATATTGGGTACACCAATATTATGGAAAAAGCAGAAAGGGCCGTGCAGTATTTGGAAGCTCATCCGTACATCGATAATGTCCTCTTTACCGGTGGAGATCCTGCTTCCTTCCGTAAAAGCTCTGATCTAATCAAGCTGATTAGCTCTCTATTGAGTGTGAAGAGTATTCGACTCGTTCGCTTTGCCACCAAGGCTCTGGCCTATGATCCCGCTCGTTTTCTCGACGGAGAGCTGCTAGCGTTCTTTGACCAAGTAAGACAGACGCCAGGCAAGCAGGTAAGTGTGATTTCCCAGTTCAACCATCCTGGGGAAATTAGCGACGTTTCGATCCAAGCAACGCAAGCGCTGCTGTCCGTCGGTGTACAGATTCGCGGTCAGCCTGCCATCATTCGTGGAGTGAACGATTCTGTCGAGACCTTGATCGACTTGCAGCGCAAGTTTCTCGATAATCGAATCATTTCGTATTATTTGACAGTGTTTATGCCAGTTAGAGGAGTCGAGCAGTATGCCATTCCACTGGACGAGGCGTTCCGGAATGTGGCCGAGTCCAAACGTAATCTGGGTGGCTTGGAGAAAAAAGGGGTACTTCTTACCTCACACGACTTTGGAAAATTAGAGATTTGTGGTTTTTATCCGACAGCTGAGCGCCCTGAAAAAATTGTTTTGAAATGGCATCAAGCGGTTGGACCAGACTATCTTCCAGAGCGGTTGAAGGAATTAATCCCGACCCGTTCAGAGGACCTGATGATTTTGGACTACAAGCAGGGAGAGATGTATTGTCTCGACCATGTGTTCAAACACAATGGATTGCCGTACGTGGATGCAGATGGGGAGATCGTGGAGAACCTGCCGAGTGAAGCTGTTCGGTAAGGGAGTCAGGAGAGAAAATTGTGATGAACAAGATCGACAAAAACAATATAGCTGACATTTTGCCGTTAAGTCCAACGCAGGAGGGCATGCTGTTTTACTACCGACTCCAAAAGGATTCCAATTTGTATTTCGAACAGCATCGGCTAACCCTTCGTGGCAAGTTTCAGCTGGAGTTGTTTACACAGGCTGTTACGATGGCGTTTGAGGCCAATGAAATGCTTCGTACGGTTTTTCGCTGGGAGGGGCTTCAAGCTCCTGTCCAGCTCATTCTTAAGCAAAAGACATTGGAGATTCCTTATTTCGATTGGACCGAGTTACCATCTGCAGCGCGGGAAAGAAAGCTGTCTGTCTTGTTGGCACAGGACAAACAAACACCCTTCACGCTTGAGTTGGGCAATACCATTCGCATTCAAGTAGTGCGGATGGAGTTGTATCGTTATGAAGTCATATGGTCATTTCATCACATTCTCATGGACGGATGGAGTTCCGGCATTCTCCTAAGAGAGATATTTACAGCGTATGGACAATTATGCTCGGGGCTGTCTCCTACGATCAAAAAGAAGGCGAAGTACAAGGAGTATCTGCGTTTTCTCAAAGAAGCATCGAAAGAAGAATCGCTATCGTATTGGAAAGATTCCTTACAAGGAATTAGCTCGCCTACACCGCTTCCCTATATGCGGGATCGTAACGAAGAGCGGCAGTATTCTTCTTATCATCTTCGGCTCAGTCGAACGCTGACGGAGACATTGGAGGAAGCATCCAAGCGATACCGCGTGACAATCAGCACAGTGCTGCAAGCCGCATGGGGTATTTTGCTGCAAAAATACAGCGATACGCGTGATGCTCTTTTTGAAGTGGCGTACGCTGGTCGTCCTGCCCATCTCACTGGAGTAGAGGAAATCGTCGGCCTCTTCATCAAGACGTATCCGCTCCGGGTCAAACGGACAGAAACGACAACAGTCAAAGAGCTGCTGGGTGTCATGATGGAAGAACAGCACCAGATGGCCCCTCATTTGTACGTGCCATCGGTTGAGTTGAAAAACTGCTCGGAGATGGACGCACAAACCCCTTTGGCGCACAGTCTGTTCGTTTTCCAAAACTATCCCATCGACAAGACGCTGGCCGGATTGGAACTTGACTTCGAGTTGGAGAATATCACTTCACATGAAACAACCGATTATCCATTGGTGCTGGAAGTAACACCAGGTGATGAATGGACAGTCCACGTCAACTACCAGGCATGGAAGTTTCAAGCGAAGGAAATGGAACGCCTGGCGCTGCACTATCTGAGCCTTCTCGAGCAGATTGCGGCTGATCCGGAGCAAGAGATTCGTGACCTTACCCTGCTCAGTGATCATGAGCGGCACGAGATGATCGAGGAACAGATGAAAGTCGTGCCAGTTCCGAGTAACTACTGCGTGCACGAGTTGATTGATCAAGCGGCAGAAAAAACACCGGATGCAGTTGCGCTTGTACAAGGAAAGCAGACTGTGACCTACAAGGAGTTACAAGAGCAAGCGAATCGCTTGTCTTGGGCTCTGCAAAAGGAGGTGACAGATGCAGGCCGACCGATAGTTATCATGTGTGATCGTTCCCCTGAGATGATTACTGCACTGCTAGCTATCTTCAAAGCTGGGTGTTACTATGTCCCACTCGATCCAGACTTGCCGAAAGCGCGAATTGAACAGATCGTAAGCCAGATTCAGCCTATTCTGATTGTGACAGAGGGCAGTTATCTGGAACTCGTCGCTGATTTGCAAACAAAGGTGTTTCGTCTGGATGAACCAGCATGCTGGGCACAGGAGTTAACCCAAACACCACAGCGATTAGCGACACCTTCGAGTACGGCGTATGCCATCTTTACTTCTGGTTCGACAGGTACGCCAAAAGGTGTGCGTGTAAAGCATGATCAATTAATCAACGCTCTTTGGTGGCACATTGAATTTGTCGGGTTCGGTGAGCGGACGAGAACGTTGCAGATCGCTACACTAACTTTTGACGCATCGGTTGTCGAGATTTTCTGCACACTGATCAGCGGCGGTACCCTTTGCTTGTTGCAGCGACATGAAAACAAGTCCCCGCAAAAGCTCGCAGCTGCCATCGAGAGCCAGCAGGCAAACGTGATACTCGTCGTCCCTACGATGTATCACGCTTTGCTTGACCACGTGGCTGATGGCTCGATGGATTCGATACAAAAAGTGTTATGTACAGGGGAGATGCTGTCTTCTTCGTTAGTGGAACGACATGCAGCCCTGCTGCCTCAAGCACAGATGTACAACTTGTATGGCCCAACGGAAAATAGTATCTCGGCATCTGGGTATTGTGTACCGCGACAAGGGCCTTTTGAAACCCCGCTTCCCATTGGACATCCGAGTTACAACGTTCGTATCTTTCTTCTGGACCAAGATTTTCATCTATTGCCCAAAGGAGTAATAGGGGAAATGTACGTAGGCGGGATGGGGGTAACGGAAGGATACATTGCCGACGAGGAAAAAACCAGAGCGTCCTATATACTGACCCCGTATGGAAGGCTTTATCGTACAGGCGATTTGGCTTGCTGGACAGATGAAGGACATCTGCAATATTTTGGTCGCAAGGATTTTCAGATCAAGATTCGCGGCAACCGCGTTGAATTGGAGGAAATTGAAGCTGTCCTGCGTCGTCAGCCTGGTGTTCGGGAAGCAGGGGTTGTGGCCATTCAGGAGTCAAAGCGCGACCCTTATCTGGTGGCATGTTTGGTATCGATGCATCCGATTGAGGAACACGTTTTGCGAGAAGCAGTGCTGACTTATTTGCCTGACTATATGCTACCTGCCTTTTTTGTCCAGCTTGATGCCTTGCCTCGGACGCAGAGTGGAAAAGTAGACAAGACTGCCTTGCAACGTCTGGATTACACGCAGTATCGCACGGGAAAGGAAGAGGCCCCGGCAGATGAACTTGAGCAGCAATTGGCCCAAATATGGCAAGAGCTTTTGGCAGTCGAAAAAATAAGCGTGCACGATCATTTTTTCTCGCTAGGAGGCCACTCGCTAAAGGCCGCTCAACTCGTGACCAGATTGCAAAAAGAGAGAAAAACAGACATCACGATCAAGGATGTATTCCAGACCCCCACCATTCGACAATTGGCAGATCGCATCAGGGATAGACAGCCGATATCTTATGCGCCAATTGATTGGGTCAGTCATGCCGAGAAATACAGAGCTTCGTCTTCACAGAAACGAATTTTCGTCATGCATGGAATAGAAGGAGAAAGCACCAGCTACAACATGTCGGGTGTAATTGCGGTGAACGGTCATCTGGATGTAAGTCGAGTGAGCAGTGTGTTTAAGGAAATCATCCAAAGGCATGAAGCTTTCCGTACTTCGTTTGCGGTACAAGATGGAGAAGTATATCAATACATCAGCGACCATGTGCCATTTGAGATCAAAAACATGCATAGCGACGGCAGGACATTGGACGAACTGATGGAAGACTTCCGGCAATCTTTTGATTTGACGAAAGCACCTCTCCTTCAGGTATGCCTAGTCGAGGTCACAGCCACTCAGCATTATCTGCTGTTCAATTCTCATCATATTATTTTGGATGGCATTTCACTGAATGTGTTAATGGAAGACTTCGCTAGATTGTATGTGGGTGAAGAGCTGCCAGCACTCCCTATTCAATACAAGGACTACGCGGACTGGCAGTGGCAGAAGCGAGGGAGCGAGCAGTGGAATCAGCAGGAAAAATACTGGGTGGATACCTTCAGCGACCGAGTCCCGCTCATGTCTTTTCCGCTGGATTATCCACGTCCTTCTGTTAAGACATTCCAGGGGGACCACCATACGTTTTTCCTTACTGATTCTACGTACGGTGATTTGCATACATTTGCCAAGCAGAACGAAGTGACTGTCCATGCTGTTTTGATGTCGGCTTATTACGTGTTGTTGATGAAATACACGTCTCAGGAAGATTTCGTTGTCGGTTCACTGGTAGCTGGACGAAATCATCCCGATTTGGAGCGAATTGTCGGCGTCTTTATCAACTTCCTTCCGATTCGCAATCGTCCTCGTGCCGATCTTGCGTTTACCGATTTTGTACAAGAGGTTCAGCGCAGTCTGTTACTGGCCTACGAACATCAGGAGTATCCGTTTGAAGAAATCGTTGCTCGTAGCGCCGCAGGCATCCAACAAATGCAAAATCCATTGTTTGATACGATGCTGATCTTCCATAACCAGCGGGAGCAAGAAGTCAGGTTTACAGTGGGCGACGTGCAATTTGAAGAGGTTCCGCATGAATCGAAGACGTCGAAGCTTGACTTTAAGCTGGATATTACACCACTCGCTGATCAATACAGGTGCGTGCTTGAATACGATACCCAGTTGTTTAAAGCGGAGACAATGGAAGGCTTTGCTGACAACTATTTGCGTGTACTCGCAGCGCTTCTGAAGCATCCGAAACAGCGATTGGATGATGTCGACATCGTACATCACCAAACAGAAAAAGAGGGCGTGATGAACCGCCTTCATCATGTCGGAGTTGCCGTTCCTGAACTGGGTCCGGCTCAAATCATGTATGGCACTCTCGGATTTGATGCGAGCGATTCTTTGCATGATCCAGAACAAAACGTGTACCTCTCCATGTGCATGAAACCGGGATGTGTACCAATCGAGCTAATCGCGCCTGTCGATGAAACGTCACCTTGCGTTCGTTTGTTGGAAGAGAAGGGGACGGGTCCGTACCATCTATGTTATTCCATTTCCAATATTACTCATTTTTTGAAAATGTTAGTTGATTCGGGCTTCCAATACGATTTGGTCAGCGCTCCTAAGCCAGCGGTACTTTTCAATCATAGACTCGTTGCCTTTCTCTTTCTGGAATCGGTAGGCTTGATTGAACTTGTAGAGAGCGAGGGCATGAAGCAAGACGAATGGCAAAGCACCGATCAGCAGTCTGCTGTCCGTTTGCTTACACCAGATGCTGATAAGGCATTGGCGTTCTTTACGTTCCTGGGCTACCGTGTTCACGAGAAATATCTGGATCGACAATCGCAAGCCAGTATCATCACACTAGGTAAAGCGGAAGAGAGCAGCATCCAGTTAGTCGAGCCTCGAAAGGAGCATTCGCAAGAACACCGGGAGCTCATGAAAAGTGGTTGTGGTGTTTACCAAATCGAGGATCTGGTAGCGAACTTGACCGAACGGATCGACACCTTGTTAGCGTGCGGCATACCCGTTTCTTTTGCAGACCAGGCAGGACGCAATCTGCAACTGACAGATGCCCCCTACCTACTTTTGACTGACGGAAAATCAGCCGCCGAAAGACCTAAGCCGATTCTAGGCGAGTTTCATTCGGAAAGAACGCCCATCTATTCCTTCGTTCAGGAACGCTTGCTGAAGCAGGAACAAGAAGATGGCATTGTGGCTGTCAGATGTTTTGACATCGAGCTTCGGAGCAGGATCGAACTGTCGTATATGCAGCAAGCATGGCAAGCTCTCGTGCGACGTTTTCCTCCGCTGTCGCCCCAAGGCTTATCCGAACCGATTCCGATTGCGCTCTGTGATTTACAAGAGAAAAGTGAGGCAGAGGCAACGGTATGGTTGCGAGAACGATTGACTGCCATACAGAAGAGGCCGTTTAAGGTCAAATCAGGATGTTTGGCTCATTTTGAACTGATAAAGATGGCTGCTGACCGCTATCGGCTGATTGGAAGTCTACATAGCTCCTTAAGTGATTGGCGAGGTCTCGGACTTCTCCTGGAGGAATGGGAGGCTCTGTATCAGGCGATTGCAGAAGGGCATGAACCAGCGACGGAAGAACAGCCTCGCTACGAAGCATTCGCTGTTTGGCAGAAAAAAATGCTTGATTACGGACATCTCGAGTCCCAGCGTCACGAGTGGTTGACAACAGCTAATCCACATTCTGCTCAACCATTTGGTACGGGAGGGGTAGCGAAGCAACAAGTCGAGCAGTATATCGACCCTTCAGGTCACGCCGACTTGCTACATGTAGCTGCTTATTCCAATCAGGAGCTGGGAGACATCTTGCTTGCCTCTTACCTGCTGTTGCTTCGACAGGTCACCCAATTGCCTAGTTTGATGCTTGGAGTAGTGACGACGAATCGGACGCAAGGTGTGCTGGAACAAACGCTAGGCAACTTTGACAACATCGTACCGCTCACCATCGATATGCAGACGATCAGTTCGTTTTCACAATTATTGGATCAAACAAAGCAAGTACGTGCCCGTATGCAAGCACTCGCGTTGTATCCGTCAGAGCACTGGCAGGCGACGACAAATATGGAATGGCCGACACTTTTTGTCAACCAGACGATACCATTCAAAGCTCAGTCAGCTGTTTGGAAACGTGAAGTCAAACGGTCGGTTGAGCCAGAAATGGCAGGAAGTCCGCTAGTTCTTCAGGTAGCAGAAACTTCGGAAGGTATCCATGTCGTTTTTACCTATGATCCAGCTATGCTTCAGACGGCGTATGTTGAATCGCTTTCGGATCGCTATGTGAAAATCCTAAAAATGTTAGCAGAAAAATCGAAAATAAAGGGGTAGGAGAATATGGAAATCAGATCCTCAATTAATTTTCACGACGAGCGCTTTTTGATGTTTGTACTGGACCAGATGGCAAATGAGCTTGAGAGAAACGGTGGAGAAGCGATCCGCATGACTCTTGGGAAGTCAGAAATGCCGCTGCATCCCGAAATTATCAATTCCATGCAACAGGCATTGAACAGCTTTGAAAAATATTCGCTCGTATATCCAGGTGGTCTGCCAGAGCTGAAAGATAAGCTCGCGACCCACTATAAAACAAAATACGATGTGTCAATCAAACCTGAGAATTTCGTGATCAGCGTCGGTACCAGCACACTCTTCCGTAACCTGTTCTACCTCCTGCTTAAAGAGGGCGATGAAGTGTTGCTACCACTTCCGTACTACTCGCTCTACCATTTCTGCGCGCTGCTAGTCGGTGCGAAAGTTCGTTACTACAAAATTGATCTGGATACGTTGAGACTTGATGTGGATTCGTTTAAAGAGAACTTTACAGACAAGACGAAAGTGGTCGTGATCAACACGCCAGGCAACCCGTTGGGAAATATTCTTACAAAAGAGGAATTGTATACGATCGACAGCATTGTAGACGGCCGTGCGGCTATTATCAATGACGAGATTTATGCGAATACCTACTTCGATGACGAGTGCGAATCTGTGATGCAACTGCAAAATACCAAGTCTACTTTCATCACAACGGATGCGTTTTCCAAAGCGTATCGGATGTATAGCAGACGTGTCGGATATGCGATCGTACCGGATGAGCTGGTACAGCCACTGACGGTCATTCAGCACCACACACTGCTCACTGCTGACCCAGTCGTACAGTTCGGAGCAATGGCTGCGCTTGATTACCAGCATGAGGTTGATCATTTGGTCCAACTGTACAAAGGTCGTCGGGACTACACGATTGACGCTTTCCAAAATGTACCGGATGTTCGTGCTCTGCCAGCGAGAGGCAGCTTCTACTTTACGATTGACTGCGAAGCATTTATGAAGAGAAAAGGCATCAGCACCTCGCTTGAGTTGGCTACGCAAATTTTCGAGGCTACACATGTGGCGACGGTACCGGGTTCAGACTTTGGCATCCCGAACACACTGCGCCTCTCATACTCTGCCGCCAAGTATAACGAGGGAATTAACCGTTTACGGGAATTTTTCACCACCACCTAAAAAGGGGAAGAGTCGCAATGAATGGACGTATGCAGCTCGATCTGGATCTGAACGAGTTTAACCTGCTCTCTGATGATGAAGCGAACTTGTTAACCCGAGTCAATCAGACAGACAAACCGTATCGCAGCAATGTAACAATCGCTGAACTGTTCGTAGAGCAAGCGGAAAAAACGCCTGATAGAGTCGCAGTGGTAGAGGCGGATCGAGAAAGAACATACGCAGAACTACACGCGGAAGCAAACCAGCTAGCCCGTATCTTAAAAGATGCGGGTGTAGTTCCATCGCAACTCGTAGGAATTCTCGCAGACAGGAGCTCCCGTATGGTGTCGGCAGTTCTTGCAATCCTCCAAGCGGGTGGGGGATACGTCCCGGTTGATCCGCATTATCCTCGAGCTAGAATACGCTATCTTTTGCAGGACAGTCGCTGCAAGGTGCTTGTAACAGAATCCATGTATCTGGACGAGATCATACCGGATCTACCTGACAGCATCGAAACGATCATTTGTTTGGACGAGACTTCCTTCCATCACGAAGGATACAAAGTCTATACAGCGTCCGACATTCGCGGTCAAAAGGATGAGGCGATAGCTCCGGCGGGTTCAGAGGATGATGTAGCGTATGTCATCTACACATCTGGTTCGACTGGTGCACCAAAAGGCGTCATGATTTCGCACAAACAGGTATTGAATACGTTGTTTTGGCTGGAGGAGACTTTTCCGCTAAGCGAGACAGACGTGGTTGCCCAAAAAACCTCGATTTCTTTTACGGACTCGGTGTGGGAATTGTTTTGGCCCCTGATGGTTGGATCAAAGCTGTCTATTTTGAAAGAGGAAGACGGGAAAGATCCAGGAGCATTGTATGACTGGCTGCGAGAGCAACGTATTACCGTCACCCAATTCGTTCCAGCGATGATGAATGTGTTTCTGGCTCATGTGCATTCACGTAATGAACCAGACCCGTTACCCAATTTGAAGTGGGTATTTAATGGAGGAGAAGCGCTGACTGCTAATCTGGTTCGCGAATGGAATCGATTGTTCCGTATTGCGCGAATCGCCAATATTTACGGGATGACAGAATCAGCGATTTACGCTTCCGTCTATCTTTGCACAGAACAGCCAGCTGAAGAATCACTCAGAATCCCTGTTGGTGTTCCCATTGCCAATACGCATATGTTCATCCTTGGACAGACGGGGGAAATTTGTCCTCCAGAAGTCAAGGGGGAGATTTGCATCGGAGGAATTGGTATCACCGACGGATATTTGGGCAAGCCTGAGTTGACCGAAAAAGCTTTTACGTATCATCCCAATACCGGCGAGCGCCTTTACCGTACGGGAGATGTAGGATTGCTCAGCGAAACAGGAGTATTTGAATATCTAGGGCGGATGGACGACCAGGTTCAAGTGCGCGGCTATCGTGTGGAACTGAAAGAAGTGGAACGCGCCGTGCTTCAGCATTCTGCTGTGAATCAGGTAGCTGTTTTGGCTATAACTGATCAAATGGGTTTGACCGAACTGGCTTGCTACTATGTCGTGCAAAAGGACGGCATTCAGCCAGATGGGCTTCGTGCGCACCTGCTGGAGTGGCTCCCCGGATATATGATCCCGAGTTACTTTATGGAGCTGTCCGAGATGCCGCTTACCCCGCATGGAAAGATCGATCGCAAAGCTTTGCCTGCTGTAAAGCCCGGCGTCAGTAGTGATTACGTGGCCCCGGTAAATCCGATCGAACAAAAGCTGGCTGAGTTGTGGGCGGATGTCTTACAGATTTCATCCCCTGGTGTACTTGATCATTTTGTCGGACAGGGAGGGCATTCGCTGAAGGCCATTCAGCTTTTATCCAGGATTGAAAGTGACTTTCAAGTGAAGCTTTCTATGCGTGACCTGTTTGATGCCCCGACGATTCGTGGTTTGGCGACAAGGCTTACAGGCCATCTCAAGGAGACGGAGCAAAAACCGATCGCCTTGCTCTCTGATCAGGAATATTACCCTGTCACAGGTGCACAAGAGCGACTTTACCTGTTGTGGCAGTTGGAAGAAGATGCTACCAGCTATCATACACCGGGAGTGATGCGGATCATCGGTTCCCTTGATTCAGGGCGTCTTCAAGACATTGCAGATCAACTCGTCGCACGACATGAGGCGCTACGCACCTCGTTTCATTTGATGGAAGGTCAGGTGAAGCAAAAAGTACACGGTGACCTGTCTGTACAGATCGAGACATGGAAAGCAGACGAGGAAACGGTAGAAAAGGAAATCGAACGCTTTTTCCGGCCATTCGATTTAAAGCAAGCTCCTTTGCTTCGCATAGGCCTAATTGCGCTCTCATCAGAGGAGCATCTGCTGATTTTTGATATGCACCATATCATTTCGGATGGCATATCCAAGTCCATCTTGCTTGAGGAGTTTTGTAACCTTTACCAAGGACAGGTATTGCCGGAATTGTCGGTACAGGCCAAGGAATTCGCTTGGTGGCAAAGAGAACAAGCTGCCGAGATCGGCTGGGCCGAGCATGAAGCCTACTGGTTGGATGCATTTTCTCAGCAGCCGCAGCCGTTGGCAATCCCGACCGATTATCCTCGCACACAAACCATGACATTTGATGGAGATGAATTGCTGACTGAGCTGTCTGGAGAATGGCTAGAAAAACTCGACTCATTTACCCGTCAGAGTTCTTCGACGCTGTACATGCTTCTGTTGGCTGTCTATTCTGTTTTGTTATCCAAATACAGCAATCAGGAAGACATCGTCATCGGTTGCGACATGGATGGTAGACAACGTGCGGAGTTTGCTCCTGTTGTGGGAATGTTTGTTAACACCTTGGCCCTGCGAAACTGGCCGAAGAAGGAATTGACTGTCCGAGAGTATATCGGGCAGGTACGCCAAAACGTGCTAAGCGGTTTTGAGCATGGAGACTATCCATTCGATCAACTGGTAAGCCAGATTCAATTCCCCCGTGATCCAGCAAGGAACCCGTTGTTTGACGCCATGCTGACCCTGCACCATGCAGCGGAGCAGCAAAAGGTCCGTCTCGATCAAATCGAGTTTGCTCCGTACGAGTTCAGACGCAAAGCTGCCATGCTCGATCTGGCTTTGGAAGTGGTGAAGGCTGAGGATCACATATGCATGCACTGGCAATATAACACGAACTTGTATCACAGAAGAACAATCGAGAAGATGGCTCAAGATTTTGTCAATCTTCTGGAGCAAATGGTAGCCCACCCGAACCGAACCATCGGACAACTTCAGATCGGTCATGGAGTAGTACAGGTAGCACAGGGACAAGTGGATGACGATGACTTTGCTTTTTAAGAAATACATGACGGACAGAAAAGAGGGATTGGCTTGACAACGATAACGGCACAAAACATCTTGCTGGCCAGTGGGCATTTTGATCGAGAAAAAGACTATTGGATGGAGAACCTCTCTCAAGAGTTTCATTCACTTGACCTTCCAACAGACTCTCGGGCCTCGTTTCAGCGTCAGTCTGAGCTTCGTGAGCTGACCATCGTGTTTCCGGACGAACTGAGCAGGGCGTTGATTCATTTAAGCAATGGCTCGGATCAACGTTTGTTCATGGCTTTGCTGAGTGGATTTGGCATCTTGTTGTCCAAATACACGGGACATCAGGACATATGCGTTGGAACGGCTATCTTTCGTCAAACTGAGCCGGGTGAGTTTTTGAACAAAGTACTGCCCTTGCGTCATCAGGTACTTCCGGAATGGAGTATCAAGGAGCTGCTGCAAGAAATTCGGCAGACCTTAAAGGCCGCTGTGGAACATCAGAACTACCCAATCTTGCGGTTGATCGAGGAACTGCAAGTACCTCAGCAGGGGAATAGCACACCTTTTTTTGAGGCGACTTGCTTGTTGGACGTTCTTCATGATCAGGACAGTCTGGAACAGGTATCGAGCGAGTTGCAGCTCCTCTTTTCTAAAAAGGGGAACTCGCTCGAATTACTCGTGCGTTACGTGGGGCAAAGATACCAACTCCCCATGATGGAACGGATGATGGAGCACTTGGTCCGTATTTATCAGGTTATCGTAACCCACCCGGATCAAAAAATCGCCGAGATAGCGTGCTTATCTGAGGCAGAGGTACGGGAGTTAGTTCTTTCATTCAACGACAATCGGATTGATTTTCCGCGCGATCAGAGCTTTGATCACCTCTTTGAGGAGCAGGTAAAAAAGACGCCTCATCGCAAAGCGGTGACAGACGGAAAAACAACTTTCACCTATCAGGAATTAAACGAGCGATCTAATCGACTCGCGCGCCATTTTATCCAGCAAGGATTACGACCTGGCACAAAAATCGGTATTTATATGAAGCGTAATGTAGATACGCTTGTAGCGATACTCGCGGTGTTCAAGGCGGGGGGAGCCTACGTACCGATTGATCCAGACTATCCGCAGCATCGGATCTTGTACATCGTGCAGAAGAGCGAGATTACAGGGTTGATCACTCAGCCTGACTTGCTAAATGGATTGGAGTCGATTCAAGCATCCTCGCCTGAGCTGAAGTATCTCTATGTCTTTGGTCCATCCGATCAATCCGTAGAGTCACTTTCGGGAGAGGACATCGGTCGGGAGAGTGCGGGAACAGACTTGGCATATATCATCTTCACATCGGGCACGACTGGACAACCAAAAGGCGTAATGGTGCACCATCGTGGAATGATTAACCACATTTTTGCTAAAATCAACGACCTATCCCTCTGCGAGGATGATCTTGTCGCACAAACGGCTTCTCTTTGCTTCGACATTTCTGTATGGCAATATCTGGCTGTTTTGTTGGTGGGTGGCTCTGTGCAAGTGGTCGATACAGAGACGGTTATGGATACGCAGGCCCTTCATGACGTACTGCGTTCCAACCGCGTCACCGTAGCAGAAGTGGTACCATCTCTGCTCTCCGTGCTACTTGATCTCGTTCAAGAATGGTCCGACTCAGAACGCGGCTTCCCTGATCTGCGGTGGATGGCAGTGACAGGAGAGGAGTTACCTGCCCCTCTGGTACGGCGTTGGTTTGCCTGCTATTCGGACATTCCATTGGTGAATATGTACGGGCCAACGGAAGCATCCGATGATATTACCCACCACATTATCCGGGAAATGCCCAGCGATCAGCAGATTGTGGTTCCCATCGGCATACCGATCCAGAACACTCATATTTACATACTCGATCAAAATCAGTGTATCTGCCCGCGAGGCGTAAAAGGAGAAATAGGTGTGGCCGGGCCGGGGGTTGGATACGGCTACTACAAAGATGAGGAACGGACGCAAAAAGTTTTCGTAGCAAATCCGTATGCTAGCTGGGTAGAAGACCCTGACTACCAAGTCCTCTACCGAACGGGTGATGTAGGCCGGATCACGGAGGACGGCTATATTGAGTACTTCGGGAGAATGGACAATCAAGTCAAGATTCGGGGTTACCGAATCGAATTGAGTGAGATTGAACAGGTTATGCGCAGACATCCTGCGGTCAAGGATGCAGTGGTCTTGGCGCTTTCAGAGGAAACGGGTGCAAAGTACTTATGTGCCTATATCGTTCCCATGGAGGAATTTTCCGCCCGAGATGTGCGTGATTATCTGTTTACTGTGCTTCCGGAATACATGGTGCCGATGCACTATGTAAAGCAAAACGTATTGCCACTTACCCCTAACGGAAAAGTGGATAGAGGGGCTTTACCGAAGCCTGGCATACAGGATCGGGTCGACACATCTATTTTTGTGTCAGCGACAACCGAGACGGAAAAAACTCTTACCCACATTTGGGCGCATGTGTTACAGCTTGATCCAAACACAATCAGCGCTCGGGACAATTTCTTCGCTCTAGGGGGGCACTCGTTAAAAATCAACGCGGTAGCTGGGCAGGTTGTACAGCAGTTTGGCGTACAGCTTCCACTGCGAACCATGTTTAATCACCCAACGATTCAGGAACTTGGCAAAGTGATTGATGGCGCAGACAAGACGATTTTGAAAAGACGATTCCCAGTCGAAGCCAGATCGTACTATCCTGTTACGGCTGCTCAGCGCAAATTCTTTATTCTTCAGCAGTTGAATCCGGCTGACACAAGTCTTCACATTACGGCTGCTCGTTTCATCGAAGGAGCTTTGAACCGTGAGAAGGTAGAACATGCTTTTCAAGGACTGGTTGACCGCCATGAATCTCTTCGTACCTCGTTTGATTATCTAGATGGGCAAGTGGTTCAAATTGTACATGATTCGCTAGTCTTCCGTTTGGAAGTGAGCGAAGCAAGTGCAGAGCAGTTGGAGGCCAGCCTGGCAACGTTTGTACGGCCATTCGACTTGCGTCAAGCGCCATTGCTGCGTGCAGGGCTAATCAGGGTTGAACCGGAAAAGCATCTCTTGTTGTTCGACATGCACCATATCGTTTCAGACGGTGTATCCATGGATATTCTCGTAGAGGACTTTGTTCGTCTCTATGCAGGTGTGCTACTTCCTGCATTGGAAGTTCAGCAAAAAGAGTTTGCTGTTTGGCAGGAATCTGCACTTGAGTCAGGGGAGCTTCAAGCTGACTATTGGACAGACATGTTTACAAGCCCGGCTCCACTTCTAGCGATTCCGACTGATTACGAAAGGCCAGAATCTCTTACGTTTCCTGGTGCAACGATTGAGTTCGAGATATCGGCAGAGGAGAGGCAGCGGTTGCAGGATCTGGCAGCGGAAGAACATGCGACACTTTACATCGTGCTGTTATCGGTTTACAACATGCTGCTTGCAAAGTACAGCGGCCAAGAGGATGTCGTTGTCGGAACTCCAGTAGCTGGGCGTAAATTTGCAGAGTTTGATGACGTAATTGGGATGTTTATCAACACCATTCCTTTGCGCAATTATCCAAAAGGCGAGAAAACCTATCGCGAGTTTCTTGCGGAGGTCCGCGAGCATACGCTAGCCTCTTTTGAACAAGCGGATTACCCGATTGATCTGTTTGTCCAGACTCTTGGTCTTGAGCCAAATACAGGTCGTCAGCCCCTTTTTGATACGATCTTCGTCCTGCAAAACATGGACAATCCGGAAGGGGAACTGGAGCTTGAGGGAATGATCGTCAAAAACTATCCCCTGCAAAACAACACGGCTAAACTTGACCTTCATCTGTCGGCTTATCCGGTTTTCGACAGACTTACATGTAAGCTGGATTACCGCAGTGACCTGTTCCGGAGAGAGACGATGGAGCAGTTTGTGAGTGACTTCAAAAGCTTGTTGCAGCAGGTGATGGAAGATCCCGAGCGCCTCCTGCAAGACTTTGAATTGACCCGTGAGGTAGCCCTTATTCAAGCACAGGGCGTCGATTGGGATTTTGAATTTTAGAGCAAGCGGTGAGTAAGAGGGGGAGGGCATATGGAGACTACTATTTCGCAAAACATTCTGCTAACCAGTCGGAAATTTAGCCGGGAGGAGCAGTACTGGCATGAGAAATTACAGGGGGAGTGGACGCTCTCCCTCCTTCCAACCGAAGGGACGGAAAAGGAAGGCGATGGGGAGGAGGAGACTAACGAAATATCTTTTGTCTTTCCAGATGATTTGAATGCTGCCGTTGCGGCCCATTGTGATCATCATCCGATGAAGCTCTACCTGTTCCTTCTGTCGACGTTTCAAATCATGCTGAATCGGTATAAGCAGACAGACGACATGATCATTCTCACGCCCGTCTTTCAGAATCCGCTTCCCCCTAATGCTTGGAATCGGGTGCTGCCGCTGCGTGTACGGATGCATCCAGAAGCTACTTTTGCAGAAGTGGCGAAAGAGGGTAAGCAGCTGGTCAAAGAGGCAATGGAGCATCAGAACTATCCGTTTTCGCAAATGATGCAATGGCTTGATCTATCCGACACGGATCTGAAGACACTGCTGGATACAGCCTTCGTACTAGAAAACATGCAAGATATTGCTGCTTTAGAAGGCTTGTCCCTGCAAGTGGTATTTGCATGCAAGCAAACAGAGGATGGAATTACAGGCCGTGTACGGTATGCGGGCGAGCAGTTCCAAGAGGCTGTAATCGAACGGATGATCAGCCATTATCTGCAAATTCTTCGTGAAGTCGTCGTCGATCCTAAACGGTTGGTTCACACAATCGATATGTTGACCGAGGCGGAGCGGACAGATCTGTTGTATACCCGAAATCAAACAGATGTCCCTCATTCTGCTCCCAAGCCGATCCATCAACTGATCGAGGAACAGGCAGCGCGTACTCCTCATCTAACAGCAGCTGTGTTTGGCCACAAAACCCTTACTTACGCTCAATTGAATGGCAAAGCCAATTTCCTTGCGCGTATGTTGAAAGACCGCGGCATTGGAAGAGGAAGCTATGTTCCTGTCTTGATGAATCGTAGCTTGAATTTGGTCATTTCTCTGCTAGCTGTGATGAAAACTGGTGCGGCCTTTGTGCCATTAGACGTGCAAAGTCCGAACGAACGGAAAAAGCAGCTACTGGATGAATTGGATTGTCCGGTGACCCTGATCGGGCCAGAAATACATCAGGAACCGTCATTTGTGCAAATGACACGTGCTGTAATCGTCGATGCGGATGATATCCAGGAAGAAGAGGACTTGACGGTTCAGGTAGATGTGAACGATCCGATCTATGTGATCTATACATCTGGTTCCACTGGCAAACCAAAAGGAGCTGTCGTCCCTCATATCGGTATTTTCAACCGGTTTCGCTGGATGGATGAACATTATGGTTGTACGGAACAGGATGCCATTTTCCAGACGACTCCCCATCACTACGACAGCTCGGTCTGGCAACTATTCTGGCCGCTCTTGCATGGTGGCCGTACCGTCTTGCCGATTCCTGAATTCGAGATGACGCTCGATCAAGTATTGCACGCCATTTCAACCTATCAGATTACGATTACGGACTTTGTGCCGTCGGTCTTCAACCTGTTGGTGGATCAAATGGAAACACGGATGGACATACACGATTCACTTTCTTCGATTCGCCACCTGATCTTGGGGGGAGAGGAAATTACGGCTCACACCGTGCAACTGTTTCTTCAGAGGTTTCCCCACGTTCGTATCACGAATCTGTATGGTCCGACGGAGACGTCTATTGGTGTTATCTACTTTGAGATCGACCATACCCATCAGGGACCGATACCGATCGGAAAGCCGATAGCCAATACGAAAATTTTGCTGCTGGATTCAAATCGCAAACTTGTTCCGGCTGGACATCAAGGAGAGATCTATATCACAGGCTTGTGCTTGGGGCATGGTTACTTGCACGATCCTGAGAAAACAGCAGCCAGCTTTGTTGACAACCCATATCCGGAAATTGGTTATCAAAAGCTTTACAAGACAGGCGACCTTGGACGTTATCTGCCGAATGGCAATATCAAGTTCTGCGGTCGCATCGACCATCAAGTAAAAGTACGTGGGCACCGAATTGAGCTGGGGGAGATTGATGAGGTGCTCTTGTCCCACCCGCTAGTAAAAGAGTGTGCCGTTGTATTTCAAGAAGAGAAGGCTCGATTGTGCGCGTACTACGTATCGAATGCTCAGGAATTGACCGCAAGTGACTTGCGTGGTTATCTCAGCGAACGGCTTCCCGATCACATGATCCCTTCCTTTTTTGTCAGCATTGAAAAAATGCCGTTGACAGCAGGGGGCAAGATCAATCGCAAGCTATTGCCTGAAGTGGATGAGCAACAGGCGTCCGACGCAGAGTATGTAGCCCCACGAAACGAGAAGGAAGAACAGCTGGTTACCATCTGGAAAGAAATCCTGGGGATCGAAAAAGTGGGGGTACACGACAGCTTTTTCCAACTGGGAGGGAATTCCCTGCTGTTGCTTAAAATGCATGCGCAAATCGTAAAACAAGTGGATAGCGAGATTAGCGTCGCGCATTTGTTTTCATACTATACGATTGCCATGTTTGTGGATTTTCTCGAACAAAGAAAACAGGATCAGTTTGCATCTATGGAAGATCAAAGCGATGATGATGAATCCCTTCTGGAATTGCTGAGGGAGGTCAAGGAGGGAGTTCTCTCCGTAGACAAGGGTGCCGAGCTGATCGACAAAAGGAAGGGGAATTAGGATGAGTTTGCTAAAAAAATACATCTTGGAGCAAGTGGCTGCTCATCGTCTGCAAGAGAAGGAAGCACTCCCTTTGCTGAAGGAACTGTCCTCTGCCAACGTAAATACACGCCAAGATTTCGCGATCATCGGTATGGCTTGTCGTTTTCCCGGAGCCAGCAGCCTCGAAGAATACTGGAATAATTTGAAACAGGGGCACGATTCAATCAGTGATATCCCTGCTACAAGGCGTCCAGATGTCGAGAGGGTAGCGAGAGAATTTTTTAACGACACTGATTTCAAGTATGAGCGGATGGGGTATCTCGATCATGTGGATTTATTTGATCATGCGTTTTTCGAGATATCACCTGCAGAGGCTCGAACCATGGACCCTTATCAGCGGATGTTTCTCGAGTTGGCATGGGAAACATTTGAACATGCCGGGTATAGCGAGAAGATGATCAGCGGTTCTCCTACCGGCGTATTTCTGGGGTATTGTGACAATGAATCACAGTACCAGCGTGTGTTGAAAAACGTTGATTCGTCTTCGCTGGCTGGCAACGTTGCAGCAATTATCGCTTCACGAATTTCTTATTTGCTGAATCTGTCAGGTCCGAGCCAACTGATTAATACATCTTGCTCTTCCTCCTTGGTCGCTCTGCACCAAGCATGTCAGGCCATTGGAAACAACGATTGTCGAATGGCTCTCGTAGGTGGAGTTAATCTTTCCCTGTTTCCGATTCAACAAGATACGGACTTTGGCATCGTTTCTGTCGATCGCAAAACCAAAGCTTTTGATGACTTTGCGGATGGAACAGCATGGGGAGAAGGTCTTGGCGCTGTTCTTTTGAAGTCATACGATCAAGCAGTCAAGGATAACGACTATATCCATGCCGTGATCAAAAGCACTGCGGTCAATTGTGATGGCCGCTCTACCAGTATTACAGCGCCCAATGCGATTTCCCAGTCTGCTTTGTTGCGAACAACATGGGAGCGCGCGCGTATCAATCCAGAGAGCATCTCCTATATCGAGGCACATGGAACAGGGACAAGACTGGGCGACCCTGTTGAGATTGAGGGGATCATGCATGCCTTTCAGAAAGTTTCAAAACGTAAGCAGTTTTGCGCAATAGGCTCGGTAAAAAGTAACATTGGGCACACGATAGCAGCATCAGGTGTGGCTGGAATCATCAAGACGGCTCTGATGATGAAGCATCGCCAGATTCCGCCGACGCTGCATGTGAAGCGGCCGAATACCTTAATTCCTTTTATCGATTCACCTGTTTATATAAATGATGTACTAAAGGCTTGGGATGTAGAGGCGGACCAACCTGTGAGGAGAGCCGGGGTAAGTGCATTCGGCCTGAGCGGGACAAACGCCCACGTCATATTGGAAGAGCCTCCTGGGCGCGAGGCGACAGCCGTTTCAGAATCCGGCGATTACCTCATTACGTTATCTGCCAAAACAAATGAGTCACTATGGGATTTACTTGAGAAATACCATGCATTTTTATCAGGGCCTTCGGAGCATTCCCTTTTGGATATGTGCGCTACTGCCAATATGGGGCGCGGACACTATCGATATCGCCTTGCCTTCATTATCAATAGCAAAGAGGACTTTTTTCAGAAGGTCCATCGCCTGTGCACGGGAGAACGGATGGAGGACGGTGCTCCGCTTGTTGATGGAAACCAGGTATTCTACGGGGTACTGAATTCCCGTGGGGAAAGTGCATTGCCGATCAGTATGCAAATAGACAGCTCTGACCCTGTAGAAATGGCAAAACAGTACGTGCGAGGGGTACCTATCAATTGGCTAGAATACTATCGTCCAGTCAAATGGAAAAAGGTACCCTTGCCAACCTATTCCTTTGCCAAAAACCGTCACTGGGTGCAATCGGATCAACCCGTACAGGACATGGTTGAGCGGTCCGCTACTGTAGCATCTGAGGCGGCTCATGAGGACGAAACAGTTGATGTTCATAAAATTGCTTCCACCTTCTTTACCTTTGGGGAAATGTTACTGAATCAGGTGAATGTCCAAAAGCAAGCTGGTTTGGAAGAGGATGAGACTTTTTATTCCGGCCTGTCATTGCTTGAATGCTTCAAGCAACTAGGTGTGTTCCACAAGCAGGAACAACTGTATACGCTGGAAGAATTGCGTGAAGCTGTAAGGGTTGATGGAAAAAATGAACATATATTCCAATTGATTCTTGAGCTTGTCGTTAAGGCCTCTTTGGTTGAACACGTTGAAGGAACATACCGTCTATCTGCACATGCAGAGGGTCTTGAAGCGGAAGCGTTTTATCAGGATTGTCTGGATCGCTATCCGAATGAGCATGATACGTTCTCTCAATTGAAAGAGTGTTTTGCCCACTACTCAACGAGCATGACGGGGCAGGACGTACTCGTGACGAACGAGGGTACTTCCGACCTGTATAAGTCGTATGCGGATCGCATTACTCTAAGAAACCCTGCTGGACTTATGGTAGTGGAAACAATTGCCCAATATATCCATTCGTTTAGACGTCCCGTTCGCATTTTGGAGCTCGGAGGCGGTTCCAGCAAACTTACTCGCTTATTGCTGCCGAAGATTGAGAAACAGGATGTCACCTATCTGTTTACGGATGGTGCGCAATCGTCTCTGGCAGAGGCAGAAAAAGAGTTCCAAGAAGTGTACCCGTTTGTGCAGTTCCGTCCGTTCAACATGGAGCTGGCACCAGGCGAACAAGGCTTCGATCTACACGCATACGATGTGATCATTGCTAATAACGCTATACACAGGACGAAGGATGTTCGGGCATCCTTATCGATTTTACATCAGTTGCTTGCAGAGCAAGGCGTGCTGTTTGCGATCGAGCTCGTGAAAAATCGTTCAACGGCAAATGTGATCGGGGGGCTTGCCGCAGACTGGTGGCAGCACGAAGACACCGATCTGCGACCGCAAAATAGGCTGATGGATGCTTTACGTTGGGAAAAGGCGCTTCGAGATACGAACTATCAATCGGTTGCCATTTATCCGTCGCCAACAGCGCTGGGTGATCTGTCTGATTCAGCGTTATTGATCGGACATTCAGCGTATACGCCACAAGAGTATCGGGAGTGGACCTACCAGATCCATTGGCAAACAAAAGAGCTGACAACGAATCATCCGACCCAGCGTCCAGGAATCTGGCTGGTGTTTCAAGATGAAGGTGGTGTAGGAGAAGCACTGGCTGACGCGATGTCATCGGACGGACATGAAGTGATCAGACTTCGCAGCGGTGAGGCTTTTGCCACCGTCTCTTCCCACGAGTTCATCCTAGATCCCAGCCAGCCGGCAGATCTGCGGCGTGTGTTCGAGAGACTCGGGGACAAAAAGGAAAAGCTGACTGGGATTATTCACTTATGGAGCTTGACCTCGGGCTCCCAAAAGCGGAGTGATCTCGGACAGCTAGAAGCCCTTGAATCAGCGCAACATCTGGGAGTTTATAGCCTGTTTCATTTGACACAAACGTTGCTTGAGCTGGATCTGAAGCAGGTGCTTGATTTACGAATCGTTTCGAACTACGCACAAGCAGTAGATGAGAACGGACCTGTATTTCCAGAAAAAGCTCCCTTATTCGGTCTTGCTAAGGTTATTCCGCAGGAAAATCCAAAAATGCAGTGCTTTAGCCTGGATCTCGCAACAGAGGGGCTTTCAGCATCGCAGTTGGCTGGTCAGCTTCTAGCGGAAATTCGCTGCAATCGGGATGACACATTGGTTGCCTATAGAGGAAATCGCTTCGTACCAGAAATGAATCGCTGCGATATCGATAAAATTCCGAAACGGCCTGTAGAGATACGCGAAAATGGCGTTTACTTGATCGCCGGAGGGACAGGCAAACTGGGACTGGCATTTAGTAAGCATCTGGCCGCTCAAAAAAATGTGACGCTCGTGCTGATTAATCGTTCTCCACTTCCACCAAACCACGAGTGGCAAGAGCGTTTACAGCATCCAGACTGCAGTGCTACTGAGGCACGAAAGCTGAGAAATCTGCTTGAGCTAGAGGAAATGGGAGCGCAGGTAGTCTGCTACGCAGCTGACGTGTCCAACCGTCAGCAGATGGAGGATATTTCCGAACAAGTCCGTGCCCGTTACGGACCAATCAACGGCATTATTCAATCCGCGGCGCATATCACCTTCGAGACGATTCAGACGAAGAAGTTTTCCGATTTTCAAAATGGCTTGAAAGCGAAGATGGCGGGCACAGTCATACTCGATCAGATAGCTGAACCGGAGCATTTGGATTTCTTTGTGATCTTTTCATCACTTGCTTCGATTTGGGGTGGAGCGACTGGAAGTGACTATGTCTCCTCCAACTGCTTCCTGGATGCCTATAGTGCAGCCCGCAGTCGATCGGGAAAACCAACGATAGCGTTGAACTGGTATGCGTTTGAAGGCATAACAGGTCCTGGTTTTATCGGTTACATGCCGATGGATGGAGCAATACAAGCTTTTGATGCATCGCTGTCTTGCCAAACTGAACACCTGATCATTGGACAATTTGATTTGCAAGTACTGAAGGAATGGGCACCGTCTCTGAAAGTAAAGCTCGGAGATACGATCTTTGCAAGCGGAAAGTCTCATAAAGAACGCGAAACACCATCCTCAGTGACCATGCAAAACCGAGTTGTTTTGTCTGGCAGGGAGGAAGGCGATCGCTACACTTTGTTGGAGCAAGCTTTAGGCCAGATTTGGTCCGATGTGTTGGGCTACACCGAATTAAGCATCGACGACGACTTTTTCAGGCTGGGTGGCGATTCTCTTTTGGCAATCGGTATCGTTTCCCGTGTCTCCAAGCAAATGCAAAAAGAGATGACGATCACCGACCTGTTTCAAACACCGACGATCCGTCAATTGGCTATATTGATGGCTCCGAATGAAGAAACAGCTGTGTCAGCGATCCCTGTAGCAGAGCATCGGGAAGCTTACCCCGCCACCTCATCTCAGCAAAGAATTTATGTGCTGGAACAAATGCAGGAGGGGGCAGTTGCCTACAACATCCCTACAATCATGATGCTTGAAGGAGAGTTGGACAGAGAGGCTTTCGAACGTGCATTTGTCTCGCTGGTGCAGCGTCATGAGTCGTTGCGTACCTCATTTTCCATCGTGGATGGAGTTTTGATGCAAACCGTTCACCCGAGCGTAGATTTTACGTTGGCGTATAGTGAAGTCGACGAGAACGAGGCCAAAAGAACGGTCGAACAATTTATTCAACCATTCGACTTGTCAAAAGCGCCGCTTGTTCGCGGTATGCTCATTCGCATCGATGTTACCAAACATTTGTTGCTGTTCGACATGCATCACATTGTTTCCGATGGTGTGTCCATCAATATTTTGATCCGTGAGTTCTTCCAATTGTATCAGGGACTCGAGTTACCCAAGCTGCGGATTCAATATAAAGACTACAGCGTGTGGCAAACAGAGCAGCTAGGCAATGGGGTATTGGCCGCTCAGGAGAAATTCTGGCTAAAAGAGCTGGATGGAGAACTTCCTGTGCTTAATCTGCCTACGGATCATCCTCGACCGTCCGTTCAGAGCTTCGAGGGAGAAGTCCTGACCTTTGAGATTCCTCAAGAGATGACAGAGAAGATACTGACACTGGCAAAAAACAATGGTTCAACCTTGTACATGACGCTACTGGGAGCGCTCACCATTCTGCTGTCGAAATACGCTGGCGAAGAAGACATTATCATTGGATCGCCAGTGGCTGGCCGTCATCATGCAGACCTGGAAAACATCGTGGGTGTCTTTCTGAACACATTGGCGATGAGAAACTTCCCGCGAAGCGATCGAACCGTGGCCGATTTCCTTCAGGAAGTAAAGGAACGGGCACTGGCGGCGCTCTCTCATGCCGATTATCCATTCGAAATGCTGGTGGATCGCCTGACGCTGCCAAAAGATACGGCGCGTAACCCACTGTTTGATGTGATGTTCATTTTGCAAAATACCGGTGACGCGAAGGGAAGCATGAGTGCGAATGGGCTAACGCTCTCTCCATATCCATTTGAACAGCGCTCTGCCCAGTTTGATCTGACCTTTGACATCATTGAGCGAGAACAGCGCCTGATTGTCGATATCGAATACAGCAACAAGCTGTTCAGCAAAGAAACGATCGCGTCGATGTCCACACACTTCCAGAAGATTCTGGAGGAGATGGTGGAAGATCCGCAACAGTTAATCGGCAAAATGTCCATGCTGGCAGCACAAGAACGCTTGCTGCTGATGGAGCAATGGAATGACACGAGTTTGGAATACTCTCGTGAAAAAACAGTCGTCCAGCTCTTTGAAGAAGTAGCGGAAACTCAACCGAACGCGTTAGCTGTATCATGCGGAGATGAGAAAGTTACTTATGCGGAATTAAATCAGCGAGCAAACCAAGTAGCCCGTTTGATCAAGCAACACGGCGTCACTGCGGATACATGCGTTGGCCTTTTGACGAATCGCTCTGTGGAAATGATGGTTGGACTCTTGGCGATCTTGAAAGCTGGAGCTGCGTTTGTCCCGATTGATCCGCACTATCCAGAAGAACGTATCTCTTACGTTTTGGAAAACAGCATGACTCGCCTCGTCTTAACCCACGATTCTCTGGCAGAAAAGCAGTGGGGAAGTGTTGTCCGAGTAGACGTAAACGATCCCCGGATGGAGATGGAAGACGACTCCAATCTTCCGCCACAGGCTGCACCTGGCGATCTCGCCTATGTTATTTACACATCGGGTTCTACAGGCAAGCCTAAAGGCGTTATGGTTGAGCACGGCAATTTGATGAGCTTCTGCTCAGGGATCGGGGAACACATCGATTTTGCCAGCGCAGATAAAATGCTGGCTGTGACGACGATTTCGTTTGATATTTTTCTGCTTGAAACGATTGTACCGCTGACGAAAGGGATGACCGTGGTCATTGCAACCGAACAGCAGCAAGCAGACCCGCAGGTGCTCAAGGAGTTGATTTTGCAGGAAGAAATCACGTTCCTTCAACTGACTCCATCCCGTCTACAGCTCATGCTGGAAGAGAAGAGCAACTTGCACGCCCTTGACTGCCTGAAAGCGATCCTGCTTGGAGGAGAAGCCCTTTCATCGTCTTTGTTCCAACGGATTCGCACACAGACCAAGGCGAGACTTTACAATCTGTACGGACCGACTGAAACAACGATCTGGTCTACGGTGCAGGACTTGACCGACGCGGAGGAAGTAACGATTGGCGCGCCGTTGCCCAACACACAAGTCTATATCCTCGATGAGCATCTACAAGTGCAGCCGATGAAGATCACTGGCGATCTTTACATTGCAGGGGATGCGGTAACGAGAGGCTACTTCGGTCAGCCAACACTGACGGCTGAGCGCTATATCCCTAATCCGTTTAAACCTGGTCAACGTATGTACAAAACAGGTGATCTCGCGAGATGGCTGCCGGATGGGCGGATTGAATATGTGGGACGATCCGATTTTCAGTGCAAAGTACGCGGTTATCGAATCGAATTGGGTGAGATTGAAAGTGCCCTTTCTCAGCATCCGGATATTACGGAAGCGGTGGTCAGTGTGCGAGATACCGCCAGTAATCCTTACCTGTCTGCGTATTATATGGCAAAGCAAGCGTTGGACAGTGATGAATTACGAGCCATGCTGAGCAAAAGTTTACCTGATTACATGATTCCGAATTTTTATACGCATATGAGTATGTGGCCCCTGACACCAAATGGAAAACTGGATCGCAAATCATTGCCAGAGCCTGATGCTCTCCAAGACAAGCACACTGAATATCAAGCCCCGGCTACCAGACTGGAAGAACAGGTGGCGGGCATTTGGCGGGAAATGCTTAAACGTGAAACGGTCGGTATGCAGGATAACTTCTTCCACATAGGCGGTAATTCGCTTTTACTGGTGCAAGTTCATGCCAAGCTTGAACAGCTTTACCCTGGACGGGTTCGTATTGCCGATTTGTTCGCCCATCCTACGCTGTCTGGTCTAACCAACTTTTTGAAGAACACCGCTTTAGATGTAACAGATGAACAAGAGGAAATCGATACGACCGCTTATTGGTTGAAGGAGCTGGATCGTGTCTCGCTGATCGAGTTGCCGCCTCAGTATGGGGCTAGTGGAGAAGGGAATGCGGACGCAAACTGGGTCCAATTCTCACTTACTGATGATCTGTTTGAAAATGTGCAGCAGGTCAGTCAAATGGAGGCTGTGGCGGTTAGAGACGTTCTGCTTTCGATGTACCTGTACCTCATGTCGGAATTGACAGGACAGCAGGATCTTTATATGGAAGTGGCTGTCGACAAGGAGCTGCAGACGAAGGCCTATCCATTCCGGGTGAACATGTCAGAGGTCAACACCTTCTTCGACCTATTCAAGCAGGTGCAGCAGAAACGACAGTTCATCGAAAACATGACGGGAGAGGCCACATTGTGGCTAAAAAAATTACGGACGGATCGCAACGGCGGAACGATTATTCCATTCTTCGGCAGTGTCAATGAGTTTACAGATGTATCGTTCATATACCATGAACATGAGCTTACCTTCTGGATCAAGGAAGGAAAAGACGTGATTGATATCGTGTGTGCATTTGACCCTGATTGCCTCCGGGCAGAAAAAGTCACGGAGATGACGCTGGATTACCAGCAATTGCTCAGGATGCTAGTGAATGAATACATGACGTAGAGAAGGGTGATCAAAAATGGACAAAATCGCACTCTTATTCCCGGGACAAGGTTCGCAATATGTTGGAATGGGCCAAGCATTATGTGAGGCCCATCCCATTGCCGCTCGCACCTTTGAAGAAGCAAGTGATGCGCTTGGATTTAACCTGCAAACACTTTGTTTTGCAGGGGATGTACAAGAATTGACCAAAACAGAGCACGCACAGCCTGCAATCCTGACGGCAAGTGTCGCAGCCTTCCGCGTTTATTCACAGGAAATGAACATCGAACCGAAGTGGGTGGCGGGTCACAGTCTGGGTGAGTTTACGGCCCTGACTTGCGCCGGTGCTATCCAGTTTGCAGATGCTGTCCGCCTTGTCTATCGGCGAGGTCAGTTCATGCAGGCGGCCACGCCGCAGGGTGTCGGTGCCATGTCAGCAATCTTCGGGTTGAATGCTCAACTTGTCGAGGAGATTTGTCGGGAACATTCTCGTGACGATGCGATCGTCGTGGTCGCCAACCATAATTCCGCTGATCAGATTGTCATTTCCGGACATGCACATGCGGTGCGGCTAGCAGAAGAAGCGTGCAAGCAGCATGGCTCGACTTCCGTTGTCAGCCTCAAGGTGAGTGCGCCTTTCCATTCGCCTCTCATGGTGCAAGCCGCGGAACAATTAAATGAGGAATTGAAGCGATACACGTATTGCGATCCCAAATGGCCTGTGATTTCCAATGTGACAGCACAACCATATGTCCATGCTGATCAACTTGTCGATTTGCTCACAGCCCAGACAACAAGCCCTGTTCGCTGGCAATCCACGATGGATTACTTGGTAAAACAGGGAGCGAATACCGTAATTGAGGTTGGTCCCAAAAATGTGCTGACAAATTTGGCCAAAAGATATCCCCTTCGCGCCTATGCCTTTGACAAGCAGGGGGAGATCAATCGTTATCAGCAAGAGCTTCAGGATGCCAAAGCGCGTAATCAAGCAACAATTGCCCAATTCGTCGATTCTTGCATGACGATTGCTGTTTGCACGAAAAACCGCGGTCTCGATGAAGAGGCGTACCAGCAAGGGGTGATCGCTCCTTATCAAGCTCTTCAACAACTAAGGCAACAGCTGGAACAAGGAGAAAAAGAGGGGGGCTATGGGGATATACGCGAAGCTGTTTCTCTGCTTCGTTTGATCTTGCAAACAAAAAAAGCTCCTGACACGGAACAAGTCATGCGCTTTGAACAGCTGACTAGCAAACCAGACTTGCAACAGCGATTCCCTGAGATCGGCAAGGAATGGCAAGCAAGTTAAGCCGAACCAGGTGAGCAGAGGACTCAAGGAGGAAGAATGCAGTGAGCAAGCCATTAGGACTGAACCGAGTCAAACTGAATAAACAGCAGACGGATGCTCATTCAACAGGCAGCAAACCCAATCACCACGATATTGCAGTGATTGGTGCTGCTTGCCGATTCGGAAGCGCAGAAAACCCGGCAGACTTTTGGCGTCTGTTGCAAGCTGGTCAAGATTGTGTGAGAGAGCTACCTAAAGAGCGCCAGAACGATTTGATTCCATTGTTACTCGCCAAAGGGTTGACGATGGAGCAAATTCAATTTCGAGAAGCTGCCTACCTGAATGAAATTGATAAATTCGATCCGCAGCTCTTCGGTCTTTCTCCTAAGGAAGCCAGCCAAATGGACCCAAACCAGCGCTTATTTTTGCTGACATGCTGGGAGGCGATTGAGGACGCCGGATATGGTGGAACAATGCTCGTGGGCAGCCGTACAGGTGTATATCTGGGGTTTAGCAGTGATTTTGGTGAAGAGTATAGACGAATGATTCGAGAGCTGGAACCAGAGGCAATGTCAACCTCGATCATTGGCAATATGAAATCGGTGATCGCTTCTCGTGTCTCCTACCTGTTGGATCTCAAAGGTCCGAGCATGCTTGTGGATACTTCCTGCTCCTCGTCGCTGATGGCTGTTCATCTGGCATGCCAAGCGATTCGTCGAGGAGAATGTGAGATGGCGCTGGCCGGGGGTGTCAAGCTCATCTTGCTGTCTTTACAAGATGGGAGCAATGATTTGGGAATTTTATCGCAATCTGGTCGTACCAGACCTTTTGACAATGATTCAGACGGTACGGGTGTTGGTGAAGGCGTTGGCGCCGTTTTCCTGAAGCCGTTGACAAAGGCACTGGCGGATGGGGATTCGATTTATGCCGTGATCAAGGGAAGTGCCGCCAATCAAGACGGACATTCTTTCGGGCTTACCGCACCTAATTCATTGGCACAAGCCGAGGTGATTCAGCAGGCATGGAAAGACGCGCAAATTGACCCCGAGACCCTTTCCTATATCGAGGTGCACAGCATAGGCACCAAGCTGGGCGATCCGATGGAGATGGACGGACTGGAGAGAGCGTTTCGCCGATACACAAACCGCCGCCAATTTTGCGGGATCGGCTCCGTAAAAACGAACATCGGTCACACCGACCACGTAGCGGGGATGGCTGGTCTTTTCAAGGTGATTCTGTCTCTGAAACAAAAGCAGATCCCTCCGCATTTACACTTTCAGCGGGCGAATCGGATGATTCCTTTTGAACAATCTCCCATTTACATCCACGACACATTGACCGAGTGGGAACCAGAGCAAAGCGTGCGACGGGCTGGTGTCAGTTCGTTTGGGATGAGTGGAACCAATGTGCACCTCGTAGTAGAGGAAGCGCCATTCATACAGTCTCCCAAGCAAGACGAAGGTGTTCAGGCTATCGCTTTATCCGCTAAAAGCGAGGCGAGCTTGCTCAACCTGTTGCTCCGTTTTCAGAAGTGGACCAGCAAGCCTGTGGAGGAACTGCCGACATTGGAAAGTCTCAGTTTTACGGCAAATACGGGTCGTAGTCACTATGGCTACCGCTTGCTGCTTATTTGCAGGGACATGGACGATTTTGCCGCAAAAATCTCCAGGTTGTGCGTGAGCGACTGGACAACACTTTCTGAACCAGATATTTTCTTTGGCTGGCACAAGGTTATCTCGCAGGAAAAAGCAGACAGAGAGCCTGGGATCGTGACTGAGGCAGAACAACAAGCATTGAATAAGGCGGCCAATGAACTTTTGCAAAAGCTTTTATTGGCTCAAAGCAACGAGTTATCTGATCTAAAAGAGCTCGGCGAATTGTATGTGAGTGGAGCAGATGTACGCTGGAGTGTCATGTACACGTTCAAAAAGCCGCGCCGCGTGCACCTTCCTGTCTATCCGTTTGAGCGGAAGCGTTGTTGGCTGGACATCTCTTCTCTTCATTCTCTTGACAAGGATGCCGGGAGAGAAAAAGACCATGTTGCACCGCAAAAATCTGGAGAAGCGAAGCTGCCAAACGTGGTGGTACGTGGGAGAAAACATGATACGTACACCGTTTTGGAGCAAGAGCTGGCTCACATTTGGGGATATGTTCTGGGGCTTGAAGAAGTAGGTGTCCATGACAATTTTTACGAGCTGGGTGGGGACTCAATCATCGCGATTCGCATGATCAGCGAAATCTCCAAGCGGATGAACCGAGAAGTAGAGGTAGAAGACCTGCTTACCTATTTGACGATTTCCGATTTTGCTGCCTATCTTGATGCGGCTGGGTATGAAGTTGAGCAGGTTGCGAAAGCAGAGGCAGCTGCTACTACAGTCCAAACGGTTCAACAACGAAACGCAAAATCATGGCATGGCGGCGCGCAAATCAAACGCAGCTCGTATGCCGATGTCAGTCATTTATCCTGGCGTCAATGGAATTGTTATGATCGCGGCCTCGCTTTATTAATGGAGGAGCAGGATGCCCATCTGATTCCGTATTTTAAGCTTTTTCTCGGGTTGAAACGCAGCTATCAGCTTGATGCTGAGGGGTACCCCTATTCGTATCGGGAACATGCTGAGGTTATGGGTTATTTGTCGGATGAGGAGATGCTTTACAAATTTGGCTATCGGGTCAAACTCGTGCCTGTCGCTCGTCTGGATGAATTGCATGAGTCGATCATTCTCCAATTGGATCAAGGCAAGCCCGTAATGGTTGCGTTTGACGAGTACTACACCTTTTATACGCCGCAATACCAGAAGGAACATACCGATCATCTCACCGTCATCACTGGTTATGACCATGACAAGCAGGTTTATACGATCATCAATCACAATCATTTGACTCGCGGGCAAGCGCAGCGAATCCAGTACGATAAATTTTCCACAACGTACCAAACGCTTGAGGAGATTTATGCAAATCTAGAGCCGAATTCCAGGCTGATCATGGTGCTCGATCGCGTTACAGATGACGAAGCAAGTTTGCGTGAGAGCGCGGAGCAGGAGTTGCTGCGATTACTAAAAGCGGTCGAGAGTAAACAGCAAGTTGGCCGTGAGCTTACACTGTTGCTGTCACTTACGGAGCAGCCAGACATCTATTTTCAAGAAGCCAATTTAAATGAGCTTTACGTTCAATTAGGCGGGAAAGAACTGTGGGTGGAAACATTATTGGACTGGTATATTCCACAGGGGGATCAGTCTGTACGCGAACTGGCGGAGGAGATTTTGCAGATATCCAATCACGTGGTGAATCGCTATGCCCTTAGCTTATATAAAGAAAAAATGTTGAAGCGATCTGACATGGAAGCTGCTGTCGATAAGTTGAGGTCCCTCACTCGTCAATTTCTACAACAAGTATTCGCCTTGCGAGAATGTGACTCGGATATCCGATAGTCGCATGTGATTACCATTACGATAGACAGGAAGGAGAGTGCTCATGTCACTCACCGAGATTCAACCGAGCAAGCATCCGAACCTGGATTGCATCGGCGCTTCTATCTACACGGTTCTGAAATACCGGAACTTTTCCGCCTTAGAAACAGCTTGGAAGCAGTGCGGTGCCATCTATCTGAAAACGCAAGATTCTCCTTATGGAGATATAAACGGTCAATACATGAGAACAGTCGCTGAGCTCAGGTGGATTCACAATATCCGCGTAGAAGGAGGGGCTGAACCGCAAGATGACCTGTTTTTGGCAAATATACAAGAACGTTTGGAACGGGAGATACCAATAATCGTCCTCTGCAATATGGCAGAACTCCCGTACAACCCTTATTATCAGGACCTGCCTGAAATGCATAGCATCATTGTCACAGGTAGAGAAGATAACCAGCTTCTGATCGTCGATGATTACTACCGGTACAAAGGTCTGTTGCCCATCGAGCAATTTTTACAGGCTAGCAACTCTTCCTATCGGGATGCGGGCACAGGCGAATGGTATCCACTCCACAATCGATCATTTGAATTGGTACTCTCGGATTCCCTGCATCCGACGCCAGATCAGTTGCTTGAAGCCGTCACGAGCAATCTCAGCGTACTAGAGGGGCGTTGCGACACAAGTCAAATCAAGCGGGAGTTGGATCTACCCGACGATGTCAACGTCGAGGTTGGGCTAAAATCCCTTGATCCTTTTCTCAAAGACGTAGAGGCTTTTCTCGCTAGCGGAGTAGAGATCACAGATGATCATCTCGATATCCTTAACCACAGCTTGATCAGCATGGCACAAACAAGAGCGATGTATGCCAATGTCTTGCAGGCGATCAGTGAAAAGTATGAAAACTTTGGTGAACTTGCCGAGCAGTATCGCAGTATCGGACATCAATGGAAAATTACGACCAATATGATTTTGAAGGCTTTTGACAGTAATCGCAGTGACATGGTTCATCGCGTTCTGCAAAAAATCAGCATCATTAAAACGCAGGAATTTGAGGCGGTCACAAAAACAAGAGAAGTACTGGAACGGGTTGGCGTTGTTGTGTAAGCATCTACTACTTGGAGGGACTCCTATGGAAAGGGAAAACGAAGTATACGAGACACTCCTCCGGTTGTTTTCTGAATATGTGAACGAAAGCGGAGAACTTACGGAGTACATTGATTCATTGACCTTTATCAAGTCGGTCGTAAAGGTGGAAAAAGAGTTTGGCATTGAATTCGATGATGACATGCTCCATTTGGAAAACTTTCAAGATATGAAAACGTTGGCAGGTTACATCCAGCAAAAAATGGATACAAAATCTGCCTGATCGAAGGGGCAAGATGTATACGGTCGATCGAATGAAGACCGGAAAAATCGGGAGTGAGGGCTCAACATGCTAACAAAAATGATGGCCATAAGTCACATGATTGGCAATACGCCTTTAAACAAACTTGAGCATGAGCACATCAATCTGTTTTGCAAACTGGAATACAACAACCTCATGGGGAGTGTAAAAGTGAGGCCGGCCTTTTACATATTACAGGAGGCGATCAAAAGAGGAGAGATCACGCAGGAAACGACCGTAATCGAGTCTTCTTCGGGAAATTTTGCTATCGCTTTGGCGACATTGTGCAAGCGACTGGGAATTAAATTTATTCCCGTCATTGATCCAAATATCAATCCCGTCTATGAGAACTTGCTCAGGGTAATTTCCCATGAGGTCGTAAAAGTAACGGATCGTGACGAGACAGGAGGATTTCTCCTAACGCGCATCCAAACGGTCAATCGCCTGCTGAATGAGACGAATAACTCGTTTTGGACCAATCAATACGGAAATCCGGATAGCGCTAGAGCCCATTACTTCGGACTGGGAGCCGAGATTGCAGACAGCTTTGAGACATTGGACTACGCTTTTATCGGCGTTAGCTCTGGCGGCACGATTACTGGAATCTCACAGCGATTGAAGGAACGTTTTCCGGACATAAAAATCATTGCTGTCGATACGGTAGGATCGGTAATTTTCGGACAAGAACCACAAAAACGTTACATCCCGGGAATTGGATCGAGCATGCGGCCTGACATACTCAAGGGCGCGATTATTGATGAGGTCGTTCATGTTTCGGAGGAGGACACAGTCAAGGCTTGCTATCAGCTATACGCTGAGCATGGCATTTTTGCTGGAGGATCTTCTGGAACTTCCTATTGGGCAATTGAAAACTACTTCAAAGATCAACAGCTCGTCGTTAAGCCAAATGTCGTCTTTTTATGCCCAGACGGTGGTATGCCCTATGTCAATACTGTATACAACCAGGAATGGGTACAGTGGTTGCATCAGCAAAAGCATTCTTTCGTTGGCAATTAAGCAGTGTCCAATAAATCTACTACGATAAGCAGGGTGGGATGTACGATGTTATATCTAAACACGAGTGATATTGAAAAGGTCGGCAAGAATTGGAAGGAAACCATTGATGTCATTGAACATGCTGTACATTCCTTACAAAAGGAAGATTATGCACAGCCAATTAAACCATATTTGCGATACCATGACATGTCAAATCGCATTATTGCCATGCCAGCATTTGTAGGCGGAGATACCTACATGGCGGGAATCAAGTGGATTGCCAGTTTCCCGAAAAACCTCCAAGAGGGTATCCAACGCGCGCATTCGATTACCATCCTGAACGAAGCTAGAACGGGTAAGCCTGTGGCAACAATTAATACGGCCCTGGTCAGCGGCATCCGAACTGCTTCCGTTTCCGGTCTTCTCCTCAAGCATTACGAACAAGTACGTCCCCTGCAAAATGTAACGGTCGGAATTATCGGATTTGGCCCGATTGGCAGACTTCATCTGCAAATGGTAACAGCCATGTTAGGAGAGAAGATCACCAAGGTGGTTCTCTTTGACATTGCGGGTATCCAACAGGAGCATATTCCGGCCGAGATAAAAGAGAAAACGGTTATCGCGCAAACGTGGGAAGAAGCATACTGCGAGGCAGATGTGTTCATTACTTGCACGGTGTCACCGCATGGTTTTATTGACAAGCAACCAAAAAGACAGTCCTTGTTGTTAAATGTATCGTTACGCGATTTCACACCAAAAATTCTCGACTATACCCGCTCCATTATCGTAGACGACTGGACTGAAGTTTGCCGGGAGAATACGGACATCGAGATCATGCATCTGGAGAGAGGCTTGCAAAAAGAAGATACCAAATCTATCACAGATATCGTCTGCCTTGACCAGATGAAAGAGTTTCCACATGATGAGCCCATCATGTTTAATCCGATGGGGATGGCGATTTTTGATATCGCCATTGCTGCCTACTATTATAAACAAGCACTCTCGCAGGGGATCGGAACTCACTTGCAAGACTAACTGGAGGTTACCATTTTGTACGATGTGCTGGCAAATCTAAAACTGGTAGAGTCATCTCGTATTTGTTTGCACGAGTCACATGAAAACAAGCGACTACACAAGACCAGACAGATCATTGAGGAGGAAGGGATTTTGCGCCATCCTCCGCTGGCGATTCTCATGCAAAACGGTCAGTATTTGATCATTGATGGTGCACATCGGACCTTTGCTCTTCAAGCGCTTGGGTGCAAACATATCCCCGTACAGGTAGTGGAGCATGAGGATTTTCACTTGGATATGTGGGATCATATTGTGCCAGTTGCTGCATGGTTGCAATCAGTGGAGCAGGATTCTGTGTTTCGGTGGGAAACCGAGCGTTTAGGTGAAACGCCTGTGGCAGAAATGAAGATAGGGAACAAAGAACGCTTCTACCTGTATCCAAAGGAGAATCGGCAGGATGATGAGTGGCGAATGACGCTATGGCGTCAATTAGTGGACAGTTACAACTATAGCCACCCGGTGCATCGTCTGCCCACAGGGATGCTCGAATGGCCAGAAACAGGAGCCGCCTTGATACGGTTCCCGCCAATCAGTCTAGCGGAATTGGAGCGTATCGTATCGGAAGGGCATGTTTTGCCTGCGGGTGTTACTCGTTTTGAAATAGACGGGCGTCTATTAAACTTGTGTATTCCGATTAGCCTATTGAAACAGGAGCAAATCGAGCGAGAACAGTGGGAGCGATTAGTTAAAAAATGGAGGGAAACCTTGCGCCTCTACTCGAAACCCGTGTATATGTGCGATGCGTAATAAGAAACCGTGGCGAGTGTGATTCGCCACGGTTTCTATCCAATCCCAATTACACACGTACTCGTTTACTTGCGGGTGCGGTCTTTCCCACAGACGCAGTGCCTAAAAAGGAGTGGATCATTCTGCAAAAGATCAAAGATGGGTCGAGAAGGAAACTAGCATTCTTGCTGATGTGTCTGGTTCTCGTATTTTCCGGCAGTATGCCTGTGTACGCCGAAACGAACGTTCGACAGGATGCGGAAATCGCAACAGCAATCGAACAGCTAGTCAATAAAACCATGGAGTCGGAAAAAATCCCGGGTGCTGCCGTTGTGGTCGTCAAAGAGGGGAAAACGATTTACAAGCAATCGTTTGGATATTCCGATGTCCAAAAGCAGGAACGGATAACTGCTGACACATTGTTTGAAATCGGATCGAACTCCAAAGCCTTTACGGCGCTAGCCATGCACCAGCTGGTTGAGCAAAAACGTCTTTCGCTGGATGATCCTGTTCAGAGCTTTATACCGTGGTTTACCGTTACATATAAAGGACAACCGGAAACGATCCTGATCAAGGATTTGCTGTACCATACCAGTGGGATTCCGTTTGAAAGCATTGGCTCCATACCTGTCTCATCTAGCGAGAATGCAATTGAAGAAACAATTCGAGCGCTCAATCATACAGAGCTGGCACGTAAGCCAGGGACAGCGTATGAATACTCCACATTTAACTATGATGTACTTGGCTATATTGTAGAAAAAGTGACCGGAGTATCATTTGAGCAGTATGTGCAGCAACAAGTCATTGCCAAATTGGGACTAACCCATACCTATATGAAGGCACAGGCACCCGAGTGGGATATGGCAAAAGGGCACAAAATCAGCTTCTTTTCTCCAAAAGTGTATAATGCGCCTGATTATCGTGGAAACACGCCAGCTGGTTATGTCGTATCCAACCTGAACGACATGGAACGATGGCTGAAGATTCAGCTAGGGGTGGAGTCCTCTGCGTTTCGTACGGAGTTGGTGCGTGCCTCACATCTGCCTGACCGATCGGTACCTCCAGCGGCGGACGGTTCCTCGTATGCGTCAGGCTGGATGATTTATCAGGATGGTGGGGGGCAAATTTCGCACGGCGGCAACAACCCTGGATTCTCGTCGTACATGGTGTTTCGCCCAGAGGAAAAGCTGGGAGCAGTGGTTTTGACCAATACAAACACCTTGAACGCATTTGTTATCGCGGAAGGGGCCGTCAATCTCGTACTAGGCAAAGAAGTGCCAGTAGTCGTGTCTGACACCAATCTTCAAGCGGATCGTATGGCAAGTATTTCTCTCGTGATCCTTGGTATCCTTTTGTTGGTACTGAGTGGGGGGATCGTGCAGATTTTCGTGCAAGTCTATCGAGGCGAACGAAAACTCGTCGCGAATGCGGGGCGAATTTGTTTTGCATCCTTCGTTGCATTCGTTGTCATGGGCAGTGTTTTAACCGCCGCCTTATACTATTTGCCAGATGTTTTTTTTATGGGCTTACCATGGCCGTTTATCGAGGTCTGGCTTCCAATCACCATTTTTTACGCCATGTACGCATTAGTAGCTGGACTTGCTTTATTTAATGTGTACATCACACTCATCCGTTTGTTCCCGAAATCGCAAGAAACATCCATGACGTCTATTGTCATACAGGGGCTTATCAGCGGATTTGGGAATGCGTTGATTATTTTTATGATCAATCTGGCGCTCACTTCTACGAACAAATTTCATGCATCCATTTTCCTGTATTTTCTCCTGGGTATCTTGTTGTATATCGTCGGGGAGAAAATGATGCGTAGCCGACTGATTGTGATCACAAATGAAATCGTCTACGAAAAAAGAATGGAACTGATCCGCAAAATCTTTCGGACCCCTTATCAAAAGTACGAGACACTTGATAACGGTGAAATATATGCGGGGTTAAATAACGATACGGAAACGATTAGTACGTTTGCCAATAGTGTCGTTGTGGCACTGACGAGTGCGGTTACACTCGTATTTTGCTTCATTTATCTGGGCTCGCTGGATCTATACGGATTTTTGTTTTGTCTGGCTGTCATTTTTGTGGCAGTAGGCTTGTATACGCTGGCAGGTCGCTTTGCAAACAAAGTATGGGAGGAAACCAGAGACATCCAAAATGTGTTTTTCTCCTATATTACCGATATGATCGGAGGCTTTAAGGAGCTGTATCTGACGCAGGCACAACGAAAAGAATTCGAAGAAGACATGGAAAGAAGCTGCTCTGACTATCGACATAAAAAATCAGCGGGCCAATTTAAATTTGTGAACGTGTATTTGATTGGGGAATTGCTATTCGTAGTGGTAATCGGCACGGTTGCCTTTTTATTCCCGGTTCTTTTCCCTTCGCTTCAAAAAGAGATGCTGATTAGTTATGTGTTTGTCTTTCTGTATATGACAGGACCCGTTCACGGTATTTTGAATGCAGTACCGGAGCTGATTCGGATCAAGATCAGCTGGCAGCGACTGAATGCGTTGCTTGATTCGTTATCAGTGGAAACGAGAAGAGAAGAAGAGAGCTTGGCTGTGCAGAACGCGCAAGACTTTGAGTCGTTTTCAACGGAACAGGTACGTTTCCGATACAAAAACAAGGAGGGCGAAGAGTTTTCCGTAGGGCCGCTGGACTTCTCCTGCCAAAAAGGGGAGATCGTCTTCATTGTTGGTGGCAACGGTAGCGGGAAGTCGACGTTTGCCAAGCTGATTACCGGATTGTACGAGCAGGATGAAGGCGAGTTTTTCATGAACGGCCAAACAGTGAGTGCTGATCAACGCTGCGAATTCTTTTCTGCGATCTTCAGTGATTTTTATCTGTTTGAGAAGATGTACGGAATCGATTACCAAGCGAAGCAAGAGGAAGTGAGCAAATATTTAGAGGTGCTTCGCATCGCAGACAAAGTAGAAGTGGATGAAACGGGAACGTTTAGCACGACGAAGCTGTCTACGGGTCAGCGTAAGCGTCTTGCCTTAATGCTCAGTCTGGTAAGAAACCGGCCCATTTTCCTCTTTGACGAGTGGGCAGCGGACCAAGATCCAGAGTATCGTCAATTCTTTTACGAATCTTTGCTGCCAGAAATGAAAAGACAGGGCAAATGTGTCATCGCAATCACACACGACGATCGCTACTTCCATCTTGCTGATCAGGTAGTGAAAATGGAAAGTGGGCGAATTATTTCGCAGCAAACACTTGCGCATGCCTGATGGAAAAGCAAGCAGAGAAGACCGAATGGGGATGGTGCCCGGCGGTCTTTTCTTGTTTGTTCAGCAATGATTGCAGAAAAGCATGATTGGAAGCGAAACTTTTTAATGGTTCGTGAGTATTTTCATGTAGATAAACTCGAAGGAGGGTGTGCGATGAAGGAGATGAATTACGGTCATTAGCTTCCCAAAAAGGAGGTTAGTGATGAGTAGAAGTCATAAGAAGTTCCCGGTTGTAAAGGATAAGAGCGGGCCAAGCAAAAAGTTCGCAAAACGGTTATCCAGTAAGGCTGTAAGAAGATACAGTTCTGGCATTCATGCGGGACGCATGTATCGGAAAATTTTTTGCTCATGGATTATTAATGATTTCTGGTTTTACAAGTCATTTCGAGAGGCCATTCGAGATTGGGAGACAAGTGATGTCCCTGCGGTGAAGGCGAAGACGAAAAAACAAATCATCAACGAATGGGAGAAATACTACTACCGAAAATAGAAGAATCAATGGTGTATAGGGAAGTTACACCAAACAAAGAGTCCTTCCGTGGTAATTGGGGAAGGACTCTTTATTTGTACATTTTTCTAATCTTATCATTTAATTTTTTGGTCACATACTTTTTGGGATTTCTTATCCATCCCGAGTTCCATTGCCGCAGGATTCTCAGTCTTGTGAGTTGAATAAACCAATGAGCTCTCATGATAATCCGTTTTAACAAGCCCGGCTTTCTTTGCCTGTACCTCCATTTCAACATGGATCGCCGTCCTCTACTTTATGGTACCAGTGTGAGGTGCGTTGAAACGATTGTTTCGAAATGACACAATGAAAAAAATAGAATCGGAGGATTGACATGAGAACCATACCACTCGGCACGAGCAAGTTAGAAGTACCAGTCATCGCAATTGGATGCATGAGGATTGGGTCATTAGACAAGCTGCAAGCGGAGCGCTTTGTACAAACAGCACTTGAAGAAGGGGCGAACTTCTTCGACCATGCAGATATTTATGGAAAAGGCAGATGTGAGGAAGTATTTGCGGAAGCGATTCAGATGAGCCCTAGCGTTCGCGAGCGTATCCTTTTGCAATCGAAATGTGGCATCCGCCCCGGCATGTTCGACTTTTCCAAGGAGCATATTTTGAACGCAGTGGATGGCATTCTAAAACGCCTAAAAACGGAATATTTGGATGTATTGCTACTGCATCGCCCAGACACGCTTGTCGAGCCAGAAGAAGTAGCGGAAGCGTTTGATCTTCTGGAAAGCACGGGTAAAGTGCGCCACTTTGGCGTCTCCAATCAAAATCCGATGCAGATCCGGCTATTAGACAAATATGTGAAGCAACCAATCGTCGCCAACCAGTTGCAGCTCAGCATTATGAACGCGACGATGATTTCCCAAGGCTTCAACGTCAATATGGCGAACAATTCGGCTGTGAACCGCGATGGCAGTGTACTCGACTTCTGTAGGCTGCATGATATTACGATTCAGCCCTGGTCGCCGTTCCAGTATGGATTTTTCGAAGGATCTTTCCTTGGGAACGAGAAATTTCCTGAGTTGAACAAAAAAATCGATGAAATGGCAGCTAAATATGAAGTATCCAACACGACAATCGCCATCGCTTGGCTACTACGACACCCGGCGAACATGCAACCTGTTATTGGCACGACGAATATCGACCGAATGAAAGATTGCGTGAAAGCAGCACCTATTCGTTTGACGCGAGAAGAGTGGTATGACATCTATCGATCTGCCGGAAATGTGTTGCCATAGCTCCAACGCGAATAGCTTTCATAAATCCCTCTGATTGTGTCAGGAGAAGTGGCTAGTAAATCACAGCCTCGATCGTCATAGATGGGAAAGATGGTTTGTTTGCTCGTATTGATAAAGTAGACCCGATGAAAAATACGTGGCTGTAATCCCATATCCTGACGGCAGATTGCTTTTACCATTGGAACATAAGCAAAGTCCGATGTCTTACACTTCACGGCGAATCGATGCGTTCGATAGGCTTCATTCTCATCGTCTTCTGGAAAAACATAAGAACAAAGGTGGTCTAAGCATTAACGCTGGAAATGTATGGTGTAAATACTCGTGTAACGTCACCAAAGCACCTCGCTCTACTCGAATAGATTTTACCTATTCTTGTAAAAATTCTTTTTGTTTCCACTCTTTGTATTGAGTAAGGTCGCTGCTTACTTGTCGAAACACCAATCCAATGATTGTCGCATCATCTAGTAAACCAGCAACAGGAATAAAATCTGTGATGGCGTCTATGGGTGAAACAAAGTACAAAATCCCGGCAATAATCATCAAGATGGATTTAACAGGGATTGTTCGATATTTACCACTCGTCCAATCACCGAAAATTTGAAAGAGTAGCTGTAAATTCTCCCACACATCTCCGATTGCTTTTTTATCTGCTTTTTTCATTGCTTTTTTTAGGAGATTAGATGCTTTTTCTTTATCGTTCAGATATTCAGAGGCTTTTGATTCATAATTTTTAAGAAACCTCTTTTCATGTTTAGCCATAGGACCTCCTATGTTTCGTCGAAGCCAAAAAGGGTGAGGAAACGCTCATTATTGGCTTCGTTGTTATTGAAACCCACTTGTACATCCCCAAAGAACGAGGTAGCGTATAGGCAATTTACATCTGCATTTTCATTACAGCGAGAGCTTATCATTTATTTTGCCCGTAGAAAAGTAGCGTTTCGGATGTACGAGTGCTTCCAAGCGATTATACCAAGATGATTTTCCCCTTACGATGAGGGCTCTCCGCAAATTGCACCGCCTCTCTTACATCATGCAAGGCAAATTTCGCTCCTGGCTCTGTTAAAAAGAGCTTCCCATTCTGAACGAGCTCGATGACTTTCTCAAACGTTTCGTGCCAGGTAGACACGGAAACTCGTTGATTCCAGTGGCGCAATAAAAACAGTTGAGGGAGAACGCCAAGCTCTTTCGAGATCATGGACCAATCCACTTGAACTCCCGATAATAGGCCTAACGACAAGAAAATTCCACCGGCACGTGTAGACTTCGCCAGCTCTAAACCATCTGGGCCGCCAATGGAATCAATAGATGCATGAGCACCTTGTCCGTTCGTTACACTCTTGATGGCATCATAGATAGACACACATGAACTGTCGATGACATGCCACGCCCCGAGTTGCATCAACTCCTCGGTATATCTTGCGTTTCGGACGATGGCGATCACCCGAAAACCGAAAAGAGCGGATAGCTGAATAAACAAGCGGCCAATGGCTGAGTTGGCTGCATTGACGAGCAAAACCTGTTGAGAAGATAGTTGAAGGGTCTCATTGCAGATGACCCACGCAGTGATAGGGTTGATGTACAACTGACATGCCATATCATCCTGGATCGAATCGGGAACCACAATGGCTAACTCAGCTGTCGTTTTTACGTATTCTTGCCACGTACCCTCACCGCGCAAAGGCATAACACGTTTCCCGATAAGAGAGCGGGGAGCAAAAGGACCCGTATCAATAACGGTACCAACCCCCTCATACCCAGGTATGGCGGGAAGGTTGATACGATGCTTGTAGGCACCTCGAATCGGGATGACGTCAGAAGGATTTATAGGACGTGCGCTCATTTTCACCAAAATTTCATCTTGCTTCAGCGGTTCAATCAGCCGCTGTTCAATCTTCAATACTTCATGAGGTTCACCAAATTGATTGTAACGTACGGTTTGTGCATACATGGTTGTGTACTCCTAACGTTGTCTTGCGTACGGGATCGGAATGTCATTATTTTAGGTATAAAAAATAAACGCCGTCAATCAACTTTCGCTTTAAAGAGGAAATAATTTGACATAAAAAGCGGTGAAAGTGAAAAAAGAGCGCATCTGCGCTCTTTCGAATCATGCTTTTGCCCGTGGTGCACTTTCAAAGCCGATTTTTTTATGCGTGCCATCACAGAACGGTTTCTTCTCGGATTGACCGCATCGACAGAGTGAAAAAGGTGAACCGACTTCATACTTGTCACCTGCTCCATCCAGCAATTCAACTTCACCCGTAACACGAATGGAGCCATTGTCGTTAATCTTGATGGTTACTTTTTCTTGATCCACATGTCATCCCTCCTTTTTTACTATCTTTACCTACTATGCTTTTAATCAGAAGGGTATGTAGTAAATAATTGCTGCTCTACATGGGAAGAGCCTGCCGCAGCGATCGTGAACTTGCTGGCAGCCCATGACGAATTCGTGTTAAAATCAGGACAAGGTACGGTTATTTTTAGCGGGGAGAGGGTTTTGTCTCATGACGATTTCGATGGATGACTTAGAGCAATCCTGCTGGGAATGCGAAGGCAAGGGGATTCTTTTGAATGAAAACAAGCAAGAGGAATCATGCCCCAAATGCCAGGGTAAGGGAGCCATTCTTACCGCACAAGGTCAGACCCTCCTACACTTTATAAAAAAGCACTTGTAAACGAACGAGCTTGAAGAAAAAGCGGGAGGCCGTCAAATCCTCACCTGGTTACGGGTGGGAACTGGCGGCCTTTTTAGCGAGCCATAAGACTCTAAACCGACGTAGCATGATTCGGCTGTTTTTTGCTACCACTCTGGCGACCGATCAGCAAGAAAACGAGGAGCAAGACAAACGGAATCGCTACAGTAGTCGTGTCACCGTGTAAAAGAAGAGTGATTGTAGCACCAAGCATAATCACAGCGAGCGCATAGGCGGCGTAACGTGTATACTTTTTCATCAGTAGGCCCAGTCCGCCAAGCACCTCGCCTAAACCGATTACAACTTGGAACCAATGGGGAAACCCGAATGCTTGAAAAGCGAGTGTTGACTCTGGATGTCCAATCAGCTTATAAATACCAGATGAAAGAAACATCAAGCACAACCCTACGATCAATACCCATTTTGCGAAAATACGCAGACCTATCATACCGAAATCCTCCAATCGTTTCGTTGATGGATTCAGTATAAATCGCCCATTATGACATCTTTTGTCATATAACAATGAATGAACGATATACGATTCATATATTTACAATCGGATATGCTTATCGTTTGTGTTTCGTAGATCAATCGTATATAGATGGAGAAAACAATGAATGACAGTGGGGAGGATGAACATTGAAGGTTTTAGTAGTAGAAGATGACAAGACCATTGCAGATGGTTTGCACTATTCGCTTTCCAGTGAGGGTTATGAAGTAGTTCTTTGTGAAGGGAAGCAAACTGCCATTGAAACAATCAAGCAACAACGTTTTGATATTTATTTACTGGATCTAACTTTGCCAGATGGTAATGGCTATGAAATTTGCGAATATGTAAAAGAAAATCAGGATGCACCTGTCATCTTCTTGACGGCGTGTGATGATGAAATCAATGTGGTTCGAGGGTTAGATATGGGAGCAGACGACTATATCACAAAGCCGTTTCGTATCCGGGAGCTGATTAGCCGAATGAAGTCATCCCTTAGGCACTACCAAAAAGAACCCACCCCGACTGACAAAGTGAAGATTGGACATGTTGTCGTGAATACAAAACTGGCTAAAGTGTACAAAGGAACCGAGGAAGTGATGCTGACTGCTTTAGAATACCGCTTGCTGTTGGCATTCATAAATAGTAGAGGGCAAGTTCTGTCCAGAAATCAGTTGTTAGAGGGCATTTGGGATCTAGATGGAAACTTTATCAATGACAATACTCTTTCGGTCTACATTAAGCGGCTACGAGAAAAGTTGGAGGATGATAGCCAGAATCCCAAAGTGATAGAAACCGTACGCGGACTTGGCTATCGAATGAGTGGAAGTCATGCTTAAAAACAAGGAAATCCGCAAGTTATGTATGTATAGCGTAGTGATTTCCATCATTGGGATCACGATTCTTTGGATAATCGATTGGAAAGCGGGGATTGTGGCGATTGCCATGGTATTTCTGCTCCTATCATGTTTTTTCATGTTTACCCGCAAACGTTATCAGGACATCAGTAAGCTCGCTTATTATTTGGCTTCTGTATATTCTGGCCAACCCACGATGGATATTAGGGATAACGTTGAGGGTGAATTGAGTATTCTGAAAAATGATATTTATAAAGTGACATTAACGTTATCCGAGCAGTCTACTCTTCTGAAAAAGGACAAACAATACTTGGCAGATACTCTTTCGAACATCTCCCATCAACTAAAAACGCCACTTGCCTCTATGTTTGTCATGGCTGATTTGTTAAACAACCCTAGTCTGCCAAAAGAAAAGAGGGAGGAGTTCTTGGGCAAGATTATCAATCAGTTGAAGCGTATTGAATGGCTCGTGACTTCATTGCTCAAGCTGTCCAAAATCGATGTGCAGAGCGTTATTTTCAAGAAGGAACTCGTATCTGTCAAAAAAATGATAAACAAGGCATTAGAACCGCTCCTCGTCCCCATGGAATTAAAAAATCAGGAGCTTTCTTTTTCCTGTAAAGAAGACCTTTTCGTGTATGGAGATGAAAACTGGACGGTAGAAGCCATTTTGAACATAATGAAAAACGGGATTGAGCATACGCCCGTTGGGGGACGTATTGCCATTTCGTGTGAGGAAACACCCTTGTATACACAAATTGTTATTACCGACAGTGGCGAAGGGATTAGCCCAGAAGATGCTCCACACATTTTTGAACGATTTTATAAAGGGAAGAATGCAGGAGTGGATAGTATTGGAATAGGGCTAGCCATGTCTAAAACAATCTTGCAAAGTCAAAACGCCGATGTGTTTATGGAAAGCCAGACTGGTGTAGGCACAACATTCAAAATCAAATTTTACAAGCAAATGATGTAGATGACAAAATTGTAAGAATGAATGTCACCGACGAGACATGTTTGGCAGCTATTCTAGACGTAATCACTTATCTGGGAGGATCATGATGGAGATTTTGCGAGTAGAGAACCTGTCAAAGACGTACGGTGATGGCGAAACAGCTGTTACTGCATTGAACGATATCTCATTTTCCGTACAAAAAGGGGAGTTTGTGGCGATCATTGGACCATCTGGTTCAGGTAAGTCTACGCTTTTGCATATTCTAGGGGGCGTTGATACGCCCACATCCGGTAAGGTGATTGTTGACCAGACGGATATGTACGCGATGGATGAAACGGCACTGGCCATCTTCAGACGTAGACAGATTGGACTTATCTATCAATTCTACAATCTGATCCCTGTCCTTACTGTAGAGGAAAATATTACCTTGCCGTTGCTATTGGACGGTAGAGAAGTAAATCAAGATATCTTTTCCGGTATCGTAGAGACTCTAGGTCTTCAACAGCGATTAAAGCATCTGCCAAACCAGCTTTCTGGAGGACAGCAGCAACGTGCGTCCATTGGCCGTGCCTTGATTAGCAGTCCCGCCATTGTATTGGCTGACGAGCCTACGGGGAATCTGGACAGTAAAAACAGTGCTGAGATTGTGAAGCTCTTGAAAAAATTACACAAAGAACGGCATCAAACCCTGATTGTTATTACACATGATGAAAATATTGCCTTGCAAGCGGACCGTATTATTGGTATTTCGGATGGCAGGATTTCTAGAGATGAGGTGATCCGGCGATGAATATCGTAAATCAGCTCACCTTACGTTATATGAAGCAGAATAAGAGCCGTACCCTTGTTACAATCATTGGGGTTGTCATTTCTGTCGCAATGCTTACAGCAGTATTTTCGATAAGTAGTTCTTTCATGGATATGATGCAGCGAAACGCGATTGCCTACTCTGGCAAATGGCAGGCAGCTTTTCTCAATGTTGCAGGAGAAGATGTTGCGGTTATTACAAATGCAGATGCAGTAGAGAGATACGACATTGACCAGAAACTTGGATTTGCACGTCTTTCCAACTCTGCAAACCGCGTGAAGCCTTATTTGTATATTACTGGGCACAATAATCATGATGTAATAGGGGTGAGCCTAATTGATGGGCGATTGCCTCGGAATGAAAATGAACTGGCACTTTCATCGCAGTATCTTCGAACCGTCGGGGTAAGCTTGAAGGTTGGAGATGTAGTCACATTAGATTTTGGTAACCGTAGCTTGAATATAGATGGGCAGAGCGAGGCGTTGGGCAACAATGATGCCTATCAATCAAAGGAAGTCTTTACTCCTACAATAACGAAAACATACACCATTACAGGGATTGTTGAAGCACCAGATAAAGAGCACGAAGCAATGGCTGCATACCGTGCATTTAGTGGTCTTTCCGAGAATGATTTAGAGGCGGGTTCTCCCTACACGGTAAGTGTTGAATATAAGGATTTTAAAGGTTTAGGGAATGATATTTATGAAACGAGTAACATGATTGCAAGTAAGGTGAACGGAGTAAAGGATCAAGTTAAATCGAATGGAGTAAAAGTCAAGTACAACCGGGATCTTTTGCTTTATTCCGGGATTTCGAATGATTCCCACTTTCTTACCACCATGTATCTGGCAGTCTTAACCGTTGGAAGTATCATTCTGATTGGATCTGTCTCACTAATCTACAACGCGTTTGCGATCTCGCTTTCAGAGCGTAGCCGCACATTAGGGATGTTATCTAGCATAGGGGCAACCAAACAGCAAAAAAGGGCTTCTGTATTTTTTGAAGCCGCTGTGATCGGGGTCATAGCTATTCCGGCCGGGTTGTTTTTTGGGTCCATTGGCATTGGGGTTACTCTCCATTTGCTCAGCCCATTCATTCAAAAAATATTTGTCGTTAGCGAACCGATGCGATTGGTGATAGAGCCGTTTAGTATGGTTGCTGTCATTTTGTTTTCCATTTTGACACTGTTCATTTCTGCATGGTTTCCAGCAGTGAGGGCATCGGGAATTACACCGATAACTGCGATCCGCCAGACAAAGGATATCGAAATAAAAGGAAAAGATGTTCGAACATCCAAAATGACTCGTAAGTTGTTTGGATTTGAAGCGGAACTAGGATTAAAAAATCTGAAAAGGAATAAACACCACTATCGCTCAACTGTCTTTTCTCTTGCGATCAGCGTAATCTTGTACCTAGCAGCTTCTTCCTTTTCGTTGTATATGGATAAGTCCTATAATATGGCGCAAGCACCGCTACCCTATGATTTGTCAGTATACGCAAGAGGAGCCGATCTGGAAAGGGTAAGGTCATTAACAAATGAATTGATGTCTGTCCAAAACGCAACAACGAAAGTGAAGACCCAACTTCTTTTTGATGATCTAATCCTCAACGAAAACGAGGTTACCACAGACATATCCAGTCGCCTTACTCTTAATCCAGATGGGAAATACTACATGTCTTCAAACATTGTTTCTCTTGATGAGGCCTCTTTTGCAGCGTATCTGCAAACCGCAGGGATTGATGCGAAGAAATTGGAAGGAGACGAGATTTCTGCAATACTTGTCAATCGGTTCACCTTGAAAGAACAACATAATTTTACAGATATCTCTCAACTAGCAGTCCAAGAGGGATCAGAAATACCATTCACGAAGGTTGAAGGAGCTAAAATCCGAATTGCTTCTATCACGGATAAACGTCCACCTTTTATGCTACACTACCAGGAAGATGCTTTTACGGTGACATTTGTTGTTTCTGAACGAAGTTTTGACAAGCTACGAGAATTAGGTAACGATATGCTGTCTCAACAAGTTACCAGCGAGATTCAATTTACAACAGAGCAGTCTGTGGCATTGGAAAATGAATTGAACCCGATTATTGACGAATATCCAGATGTACATGTCTATACGACTAATCTGATTGAGGAGCGTCAGGATGCAATGAATCGCGCCACAGTCACATCCGTATTCCTATATGGGTTTGTGGTTCTCATCGGACTCATTTGTATGGCAAATATTATCAACACGATTTCGACAGGGATGGCCTTGAGAAAACGTGAGTTTGCGATGTTGGCCTCCATTGGCATGACGCCAAAGGGTATGAAGAAAATGCTACGTTTCGAAGGATTCTTTTATGGAATGAAGTCGCTTATTTACGGTTTACCGATTAGTTTATGCGTGATGTTTTTCATCTACATGAGCCTTAGCCGGAATTTTGAATTTGCTTTTACGTTGCCTTGGGCGAATCTTTTCATTGCAGGGATAGGTGTGTTTTTTATTGTGGGTACATCAATCCTCTATGCGACTAGAAAACATAAAGAACAGAATATCGTTGAATCGCTGAAGAACGAAAATATCTAATGTAGAGGGTAATTTTTTGGAACGGTCTAGATAAACAAAGGCATTGAAATACTCGCCATCCAATCCATAATGGGAAATCGATGGCGAGTCCTCGGATAACAGGTACGACATATTCACATCATTTGTATTTTTCAGCGTACTCGGCGTAGTTTACTACTTCAATGACACTCGACCAACGGAGAACGGTTCCTACAAACTGATGAATGTCTAATCCTTGCATGCCGTATGATTCAGCGGTATTGGTTGTACCAGTCGCGTCCTTAATGAAAGTCACTTTATATCCACGGTCATAGGCAGCGATCGCTGTAAACATACAACAAAATTCCGTCTCAAAACCAATGATAAAAAGATGATCGACCCCTAACTTTTCTAAAGTTTGTGTGAGCTCCGTTTGGAAGAAGGAACTAGGGGTTTGCTTCTCAATCAAGTAGTCGGAATAGTCTTTTAATGGAGGGTGTATTTCAGAACCGATAGAGCTTCTATTCAGTGGACTTTCTTCTGCAGCATCGATATGTCTGATAAAAATGACAGGACGTTTGCTCTCTTTAAAATCCTTGATTACCTGTTCCATCAAAATAAGTTCCTCTTTGTAATCCCCACAGCTCACAATTCCGCTTTGCACATCAATGACTAAGAGTGCGTTCATTGCCTCACCTTCCTTTTATCATGTGGATAGATCATTCGGTAGGTAAGCGTGTACTTCCTGCCAAGTAAATAATGTCGCTACATATCTTTCGATGGCTGTACTCGCCTTACATAAAGTGAATGGCTTTGAAGCGGGAGCAGAATTTCCGCCGGAATCCAAAGCGTTTTTGGCAAAGCATGCCCATCTGTTCCCCGCAACTGGAGAGAAAGTGAAGGAAGCCCAGCAATTTGTCGATCAAAATGTGCAACCGAAACATATGAATAAAAATATTTCCAAGTATCATGCTTCGATGATTCAAGATAAAGGAACGGTGATGAGCATCGAAGAGGAAGAAATACCGGAAATGGGAACAGTTTCCGTCTTGCATGTCGTCAATGACGAGGAGGATAGCTACCAAATTGTTTACCTAGGTGCTTTAGATATCTATGGAGATGATACGGTTGAATTTGTGGGGGTTCCAACCTTACTTTCAGGTTTCGATAATGTAAGTGGCGGATATACGAATTCGATCATCATTGCAGGGAGCTATGTAGGAAAAAAGCGAGCATTAAGCTAGGGTAGTATGGATTTTCGTAGAAAAAAAGCTGTTGACCAGTCCGCATCCTTGTCACACTGAATACAGTGATAGCAAGCCAGGGATGGAAGGGTGATTACAATGGCTAAGAAAAAAAGATTAAAATGGAAGTTAAAAAGTAAAAGTACAGCACGAATTCAGAGACATGTTCATGAATTTTTAGGTAGCACGCAGCTTGCAGAAGAAGGAGCAGATCGACACAATCACCGTTTTGCTGGCGTCACTGGTCAAGCAATCCCAAGAGGAAAAAGCCACGTTCATGTCATTCGGTCAAATACAGACTTCTTCAATCATCTCCATCGCGTGCGAATTGTAACTGGACCCGCAATTCCGGTTGGAAATGGAAAGCATGTTCATTTTGTGAGAGGAACTACCACGTTTAACGATGGTCACGTCCACCGGTTCAAATTCGCGACGTTGATCCAGAAGCCACTCCTCTAAAAAATCTTTCACGGCCTCGAATGATACAGTTCGAGGCTTTTTGTATGCAGGTTGGTCTTCTGTTTTTGATATGATAGAAAGGTGTTAGTTTGTACGAATACTTGATCAGTAAAGATTTCTGGAGGTTGCCATGCGCTATCAAGTCATATTATTCGATGTAGATGATACACTTCTCGACTTCAAAAAGACAGAAGAAAATGCACTGCAAAAGACGTTTTCCCAATTTGGACTCGCTACGGGATCGTCTGATTATGGAGCGGTTTACAAAGAGATCAGTAAAGGATTGTGGGAGGATTTAGAAAAGGGGCGGATCACTCTAGCAGAGCTGGGCGTAGAGAGATTTCGAAGACTTTTCAAAGCTGTTCAGCTAGACGTCGATGCAGAGGCTTTCGGCAGCGCCTATCTCGAATCCTTGGGCAAAGAAGTGCATTTGGTACCGGGAGCGGTTGAATTGTGCAACAGTTTGCAGGATTGCCGCTTGGTGATCATTACGAATGGGTTCGCCTCTGTTCAAACGGCAAGAATTGCCGCTTCACCGCTTTGTAACACGTTTGAACACCTGATTATTTCCGAAGAGGTCGGCTATAAGAAGCCGGATCGGGAAATTTTTGAATACGCGTTTTCCAAACTGCAATGGACGGAGAAGGCGAACGTACTGATGGTGGGAGATTCGTTGACTTCTGATATACAAGGGGGAGTCCAATACGGGATCGATACGTGCTGGTTCAATCCATTTGGCAAGGAAAATCAGACGAGCATTCATCCAACGTACGAAATCAGAGAACTGAGCGAGCTTCAAGAAATTGTGCGGAAGGGTAACGTGAATTTGTAGGATCTTTCCTGTATGATTAGAGGGTATTGATCTACAGATAAATCTATAATCTAGTGATTGGAGCCCTATAGATATGTATCAGAATTTAGAAGAGTGCATCCTTGACTTGGAAAGGCACGGACATTTGGTCCGTATTCGCGAAGAAGTAGATCCCTATCTGGAAATGGCCGCGATTCATTTGAAGGTGTACGAAGCTGGGGGACCAGCCTTGCTGTTTGAAAATGTAAAAGGCTCAAAATTTCGTGCGGTATCCAATCTTTTTGGCACAATCGAGCGCAGCAAATTTATTTTTAGAAGCACCTGGCAAGCCGCTGAAAATATCATCGCCATGCGTAATGATCCGATGAAAGCGCTAAAGCAGCCATTTAAAAATATCGGGAACGGCTTTGCTGCACTGAAGGCTTTGCCTGCAAAAAAATCGACTAGCATGCCCGTAACTGCACAGGAAATTAGCATAACTGACTTACCACTCATCCAAAGCTGGCCAATGGATGGCGGAGCTTTTGTTACGCTGCCCCAAATCTATTCAGAAGATCCGGACAAGCCTGGAATCATGAATTCCAATTTGGGTATGTACCGAGTGCAGTTGACTGGTAATGAGTATGAAGTAAACAAAGAAATTGGCTTGCACTATCAAATCCATCGCGGAATCGGTGTCCACCAAGCCAAAGCGACGAAAATGGGGATGCCGCTAAAAGTAAGCTGTTTCGTTGGCGGGCCACCAGCACATACCTTATCGGCGGTAATGCCATTGCCAGAAGGTTTGAGCGAAATTACTTTTGCTGGCTTGCTATCTGGGCGTCGTTTTCACTACAGCTATATCGATGGCTACTGCGTAAGCAATGATGCGGATTTTGTGATCACAGGAGATATTTATCCTGAAGATACGAAGCCAGAAGGACCATTCGGCGACCATCTGGGCTATTACAGTCTGATTCATCCATTCCCTGTGATGAAGGTAAAGAAAGTGTATGCCAAGCCGAATGCCATCTGGCCATTCACGGTTGTGGGCCGTCCGCCACAAGAAGATACGTCGTTCGGTCAACTGATTCACGAGTTAACGGGCGATGCGATCAAGCAAGAAATCCCGGGTGTAAAAGAAGTCCACGCAGTAGATGCTGCTGGCGTACATCCGTTGCTGTTTGCCATCGGAAGCGAGCGATATACGCCTTATCAGCAAGTTAAACAGCCGACGGAGATGCTCACCATTGCCAACCGCATTTTAGGGACGGGCCAATTGAGCTTGGCCAAGTATTTATTCATTACCGCTGAAGAAAATCGACCATTGACGACGCATGATGAAGTTGATTTTTTGACCTATATTTTGGAGAGAATCGATTTGCATCGCGATGTTCATTTTTATACGAACACGACTATTGATACGCTGGATTATTCGGGAACGGGCTTAAACAGCGGCAGTAAGGTTGTCCTCGCTGCTTACGGCGATCAGGAACGCGAGCTGTGCAAAGAGGTGCCGGATGAGCTGAAGGATTTGCGAGAGTTTGAGAACGCCCGCTTGATTATGCCAGGTGTGGTGTCGATCCAAGGTCCTGCTTTTATCGATTACGCGAGCGCCCAGCAGCAATTACAGAATCTGTGTGACGCGATTCAAGCGAGAGGGCCGCTCCCGTCTTGCCCGATGATCATCCTTTGCGATGATAGTACCTTCATGAGCGCGTCGCTACAAAACTTCCTGTGGGCAACCTTCACCCGAAGCAATCCATCCCACGACATTTACGGTGTGAACAGCTACTATGAGAACAAGCATTGGGGGTGCGATAATTTGATCATTGATGCGCGTACCAAGCCCCATCAAGCACCACCATTGGTACCAGACCCAACTGTTGAGAAAAATATCGAGCGACTATTTGTCAAAGGGGCGAGCCTGGGAGGAATCCTGTAAGCACCTCCTACTAGAAGAGGTCCGTAACCTTTCGTTGCGGACCTTTTTTTGTAATGATGTCAAGTAAGTGATGAAAAAGAGATGGCTCCTTGTTTTAATCCGGGGTCATCTTTTTCATTGTTGTCGAATTGAACTGATAATTGCAAAAATTGCACGATTGATGGGGAAAGGAATCGTTCTTTACCACCGAGAAAGCGTTTTCTATAATGAATCTCAAGCAAGGACACAGCTTTTTATGGAAAGGAGAAAGGAATGGTCTTTTTAACCACACGTTCCCATGCATTACTGAAGGTGATACTCGACAGCTACTATCCGCTGAAAATCAAGGATGTCGCGCGCGATTTTCAGGTAAGCGAACGTACCGTGAAGTACGATCTGGATAACGTCAGGCAATGGCTAAAGGAACGAAATGTCATCCTCCATTCTCAACCGAATAAAGGGCTGTGGATCACGGAAGAACAAGAGCATCGAAATGCTTTGAAGGAAAATTTGCAAAGTAATGACAGCAAGACACTCATTCTGCCGCAAAAGGATCGGGTCAAGCATTTTTTGTTCATTCTTCTGCTGTCAGAAGGGTATCAGCGGATGAACGATTTGGCTGATCACATGGGAGTCAGTCGCAATACCGTCGTGGCAGATGTTAAGGACGCGGAAAAGCTGCTCGACGGCTGGCGTCTCGAGCTCGTCACGAAGCAAAGGTACGGTGTACGCGTGGACGGGAGTGAGCGGCACAAGCGTTATGCTCTCGAAAACTTGATTCACGATCTGTTGGATGGAATCGACATGTATCGGATGGTACAAGGGATGTTTTTAGAAAATGGACAAGAAGCGAGAACAGGTCCGTTATTGGAGAAATGGCTGATCAGCCGGACAGAGTTAGGAGAGATCATTTACAGCATCAAAGCATGGATGAATGCTGCTGCCGAGACGCTGGCAGACCGAGCCCTGATTAGTTTATTGATTCGCCTATGCATTGTCGTCCATCGTGTACAACGGGGCCAATTGGTCACTGCGGATGATGCCGAGATGGGAGAAGCGAGGCATTGGAGTGGATACGAGCTGTTTTCACACGAGGTTCGAGCATTATGTCAGCGATTGAACGTCGATATTCCCGAACACGAGATTGCGTATGCGTGCCTTCCGCTGCTAGGGACTGAACAGGTGCCAAGAGAGGCACGTGCAGGGAGGATTGTCTTGGATGTTTTCCAGGCAACCAAGGAGCTGACGGAAGCGGTTAGCAGCCGCATGCTGGCACCGTTGTACGAGGATCAGGAGCTGGTCAGACTGCTATTTGCTCATCTGGATGACAGTTTGAACCGTTATCGTCAGGGCGTCCTTTTTGCGAATCCACTGACGGAGGAGATTCGCCGTTCATACGCACGCATGTTTGATGCTGTTAAACGCTCTTGCGAAGAAGTGTTTTGGCATCGCGGGGTCTACTGGCTTGATGCAGACATTGCTTACTTTGTCCTGCATTTCCAAGCAGGTTATGATCGATGGCTGGAGCAGAAAAAGGCAGATGCGCTCGTCGTTTGCGGAACAGGCAGAGGGACTTCACGGTTTTTGAAAACGTACCTGGAAAGCGAATTGCGTTCACTTCGGGTCGTAGGTCTGTGTTCCAGCACAGAGGTAGAGAAGTATTTGGCGAGTCGTCGCGTAGATGTCATTATCAGTGTCTTGCCGATTAAAGCCGAGGTGCCAGTTGTGATTGTCAGTCCTCTTCCAACACGCCAAGATATCAACCAGATTCAGAACTGTCTGGAAGCGTTGCAAGTGGAGGATGGAAATCGACAGCAGGCTGTGAATTCTCGCAAGGAAGCTTGGTTTCCCACGCTGACTGCTGATCTCAATCCATCAGATTTACCCGTGGTGGAGAGGCTGTCCCAGGATGTTATCTGCAAAGGGTATGAGATCAGTCAAAAAATCGTGACTGCCTTTCGGGAGTACGTAACGGAACAAACGGCGAGCGGACTTTCGCTGCACCTGCTGCTGATGGTGAATCGACTGGCTTTTGGATCACCCTATCAGGAGGAGTGGGAATCGTCGGCTGAGGCAGAATCGAAAGAATGGAAGGCATGGCGTGAAAAGCTGAATCAATTGATGGCTGAGGCCAACCTCCAGGTTCCGCCTAGTGAAGTGACGGCTATTATGCGCTATTTTTCAGGAAAGGGGACGGTAGAGAGTGAAAGTGGATCTACTCATACACAACGGACGGGTCATTGATCCTTCCCAGAACCTGAACGGGCACTATGATCTTGCCATTCGGGAAGGGCGGATCGTTGGGTTGTATGAGAAAGGGAAGACAACCGATGATCAAGGGATGAATCTGGAGGGCAAGGAGACGATCGATGCAGAAGGATATGTGGTGACACCTGGTCTGATCGATCTGCACGCTCACGTTTTTCCGACAAAGACGAGCTTGGGCGTAGCCGCGGATCGGGTCGGGGTCGAGCAAGGAGTGACAACTGTAGTAGATGCTGGCAGTGTCGGGCTCTGGTCATTTGATGCTTTTCTTGAAGAAGCCGTGGATCCTTCTGTTACTCGTGTTCTGGCATTTCTGAACATTTCAGGGGATGGCTTGTGCACAGGCGGCGGGGAGCTCGCAGACATGTCGCGGTTAACCCCGAGAGAAGCCGCAGCCCTCATAAGAAAACAACCGCTATTACGAGGGATAAAAGCCCGCATGAGCGGTTCTGTCGTCAAGAAAAACGGGATACAACCTTTACTCATAGCCAAGGAAGCGGCGAGAGAAGCGGGTGTACCGATGATGGTGCACATTGGAAACGCTCCGCCAAAACTCACGGAAATATTGCCTCTACTAGACCGAGGAGACGTGGTGACACATGCGTTTCACGGGAAAAAAGGAGGAATGTTCGACGAACGAGGCGAGTTGATTCCAGAGGCGCAAGACGCATTGGAGAGGGGAGTTTTACTCGATATCGGGCACGGCGAAGCGAGCTTTAGTTTTCAAACACTGCGTCATGCGCAGGCCCAAGGTATTATGCCACATGTCATTAGCACAGATGTTCACCAGCGCAACGTTGATGGTCCAGTGCACAGCTTGACGCACACACTTACGAAGTTTCTCGCCATGGGCTACTCGCTCGACGATGTGATTGCGGCGAGTACGCTTGCGCCCGCACGAATTCTTGGGCTAGAAAACGAGATCGGGACGTTGAAAGTAGGAGCATGCGCGGACGTATCCATATTGCAGATAAAAAAAGAGCCGACAATTTTGACCGACAGTGAACAAGAAACGGTGGAGACAAAGGAAAGAGTAGTGGCTTATCAAGCGATTACTTCGGGAAAGGTACTGACATGCAAATGATTGATGACATCCTCAAGGAACTGACTGAGACAAAATCAGATTATTTATCTGAAATTTCTGAAACAAAGCAAATTCTCCAAAAAATTGAGGAGGAGTTCCGCCTCATGGAGATTCATATACCGCGAGATCGCTGGCTAGCCATCGGAGCTCATGTACTGGCATTTGTACGACGGATGACAAACGGTGAAAGGCTGCCCGTGATTGAAGCGGAGTTATTCGCCGAAATTCATCCCGATATGGTTACGCTCTCGCACAAAGTTCTTTCGGAAGAGAAGAGTGCGTGGCAGGCAGATGATACAGAAGCGTTTCTGTTAGCGGTTCATTTTGAAGCCATCCGTGCCATGCAGATGGGGCCATTGTAAAACATTGCTATGAAAAAAAGGAGGGCATGTCTATGTCTAAGGTAAAAATCGTGATTGGTGATCGTCTTGGAAAAGGACAGAACATCGCAAAAGGAATCGAAGCTGCTGGCGGGACCGCGATCGTCATTCCAGGTGTTGGCGCTGATATGAAGGTAGGAGATGTCATGGTCAGTGAAAGTGCAGACCTCGGGCTGTCCTTTTGCGGAAGTGGTGGGGCTGGGGCACTGACTGCCAAGACCAAGTATGGTTTTCCGGTCGAGTACGGCTTGCGCTCCGTAGATGCTGGTATTACTGCCTTGCGTAGCGGCAAAAAAGTGATCGGCTTTGGCTTCATGGATACAGAAGAGCTGGGCAGACGCATGGTGGAAGAATACATTAAGCTGGGAGGGAAGTAATCCATGTACACGGAGACGACGCAAACCTTGCGATTATCCGGCAGTGGCGATACGAAGGAGGGAGCCTTCAACAAGATTTTCTCCCAAATCAAGCATGTAGTGGCGAGACAGACGAGTGATTTGGTCGTGCGAATCGAACCTGTAGGCGTTTCCATTGTATCTGCGACAGAGACAGTGAAGCATGAGCGATTTTTTGGATTGTTCTTCCCACGCAAACGGACGCGGTATGACATTACCGTAGATATTCAAGTGAGGTTGGGGCTGGTCCAGGTAGAAAACATAACATTTCAGCAGCAGACCGAGCAGACTGCGGGTATAGGGCAGTTGGCTCGTCAGCGATAGAAGCAGACAGGGGGTAGGTTCATGGTTACGTTGATGATTGTATTGAAGTCGATCGTCATCGGGGCATTGGTCGGCTTCGGTGTTGGTGCAGGGGCGGCGAGGATGTTTCATGCACCCAATGTCCAAGGGATGGGAGCATTCCGGACTTTTGGAGAGCTGAACGCATGTGCGGGCGATCCCATTTCCCACTTTTCATTTGGGCTTGGCTTTTTGTTTAACTCATGGGCGTCTGTTGTCGGTGCCGGTGCGTTGACGCAAGATGTGGATCATCGCGTCATTCCGAACTGGGCAGCGGCCGTGTTGCTCTGGCGCAACAAGAATGTCGCAGAGACGTTGCACAATCCAAAGCAAATGGCGATTGCCGGAGCAGCAGTCGGTGTCGTTGTGGTCACCTTGTTGAATTCCACAGCAACGGCGATTCCCGAATCGATGCAGCTCGTCGCAACGAAGGTACTGGTTCCGGCTGCGAACTGGTTGATCAACCCGATCATGCCGATTGTGTTCTGGATGGCGGCGATGGATGCAGGCAAACGGACAGGGATTTGGGGAACGGTTTTGGGCGGTTTGTCGCACTTGGTCATGGGGAATGCGGTACCTGGAATCGTCTTGGGTATTTTGATCGGTAAAGGCTTAGAGGATAGTGGATGGAACAAAATTACGAAATCCATGTTTATTGCAGTCATTCTCTTGTTTGTATTCAGCGGCTTCTTCCGTGGTTTTGATGTCGCGCTCTTGAAAAGTATGTATGTTGAAATTCCACAGTGGCTGATTGAGCTTCACGAAACATTCGGATCGGTGGTGAAAAAGTAATGGGTGAATTGCAGGCAAAAGGATTTTGGTATTCAGAATGGGCATTTCCCCTCTTTGTTGCGTGCTTGTCTTCAGGAATCTTTGCGGGTACTCATCTTTACTATGTGTATCATGTCGGTGCTTTTAACGATATTGCCATCGTTGCGATGCTGGAGGCTGGGATCAAAGGGGGTGGATACGGTGCGGCTGCCGCGTTTGGTGCGAGCTTTTTGTTCGCCCGCATTCTGGAGGGACCGCTTGTTGGGATTCTCGATATTGGCGGCTCGTTGCAAACGGGTATCGGGATTGGCGTTCCAGCGTTGATGTTGGGAGCAGGCTTTACAGCTCCGTTGACTTCCTTCCCTTTGGCGCTGGCGACAGGTGCACTCTTGGGTTTGATCATTGGTACCGTGATTATTATGATTCGGAAGTACACGATCAACGCATCGAACTCCACCTTTGGAGCGGATGTCATGATGGGGGCTGGAAACGCAGCAGGTCGTTACTTAGGTCCATTGATTGTTATTTCTGCGATTATGGCTTCAATTCCAGTCGGACTCGGCGCAACAGCAGGAGCAGCGATTTTCTACTATTACAACAAACCGATTGCGGGTGGTGCGATTATCGGAGCCATGATCCTCGGCGCCATTTTCCCGATCCCGACACAATGAGGATAGAGAGAAAAGTTTTCACAGGAAGGGCGGGCAAACCATGGGAATCTATCAGCAGCTAGGGTTGAAGCAAATCATTAATGCAAGCGGTAAGATGACGGCACTGGGTGCAAGTGCCGTCCATCCTTCTATTGCACAGGCCATGGGAGAAGCCGCCATGGATTATGTAGAAATCAGCGAGCTGATGATTGTGGCAGGTCGTCATATCGCAGAGGCGACCGGAGCAGAAGACGGTTGTCCTACCTCGGGAGCAGCTGCAGGCATTGCCATTAGTGTAGCGGCAGTCATAGCTGGTTGCCAGTTGGGTTTGATCGAGCGGCTTCCTTTTTCCGAAGGGTTGAATAACAAGATCATCATCCAAAAAGGACACGCGGTTCACTTCGGCGCTTCCGTACAACAGATGATTGCACTGGGCGGTGGGAAAGTCGTAGAGGTCGGGCATGCCAATCACGTAGAAGCAGACCATTTGCGAGAAGCCATTGATGATCAGACAGCAGCACTGCTTTTTGTCAAATCTCACCACGCGATTCAAAAAGGGATGCAGTCGTTAGACGCAATGCTTCAACTTGGTAGGGAGTTTGGAATTCCGGTAATAGTCGATGCAGCGGCGGAAGAAGATCTTCGGCGCTATATAGCGATGGGTGCCGATCTGGTCATCTACAGTGGCGGAAAAGCAATCGGTGGACCAACGTCTGGGTTTATCACAGGTCGTGCCGATCTGGTTGCCGCATGTCGCGCGCAATATAAAGGTGTCGGTCGTGCCATGAAGGTAGGAAAGGAAGCGATTGCGGGTTTACTTGCAGCACTTGGACAGTACGACCCTGAAAAACAAAATGTTCTCGAGCAGCGCAGACGAGTGGAGTGGCTGGCAGGGGAACTGAACTGCTTGTCCGGTGTGAAAGCAGTGATCGTACAGGATGAGGCAGGCCGGGCGATTTATCGTGTGCAAATTCAGCTTGACGAACGAGTGACGGGAATGACGGCTCGGGAGCTTACACGCCAACTGGAGCAAGGAAATCCAGCTATTTTTACCCGCAACCATTATGTGAATACGGGAGTGATTGCCTTTGATCCACGACCGTTTCACGAGGGACAAGAGCACATCATCGCAGCGCGAATGAAGGAACTGCTGCAAAAACAGGGTGAAGGAGAATAACAAACGTGGGCACACCAAAAATTCGTTTAAACGTTTTGGCAAGGGATGTAGAAAACGCAAAACAAATATGTTCCGTGGCTGATGGCCGCGCTCTGATCGGGATCTTGGTCAAAGGATTTGCGTCCGTAGAAGCAGCAATAAGCGCTGTTGAACAATATCAGCAAGCAGGTGTTCCAGTGTCCGTAGGGCTGGGCGCAGGTGATCCTACTCAATGGAAAAAGGTCGCAGAAGTCGCGGTGCAGACCCAACCGGATCACGTCAATCAGGTATTTCCGGCAGCAGGTTATACGCTCGGGGGGCTACAGGCAGTCGGCAACACACATACCATCGTGAATGCATTGATTGCCCCCGGTGGACAATCAGGAAAGGTTCAAATCACTACGGGACCAATGAGCAACAAAGTGTCTGAATGGCTCTCTTGCGATGCAGCCGCCGCGATGCTGGCGGAGATTGGCGTACACTCCGTCAAATTTTATCCGGTAGATGGGCTGGAAAGGCTGAATGAAATCAAGGCGATGGCAGAAGCAGCCGTACGTTACGGAATTCCTGTTTTTGAGCCGACTGGCGGGATCGATGCAGCTTCGATTCGCCCGATTGTGGAGGTATGCCTCGCCGCAGGTGCAAAGCAGGTCATTCCGCACATTTATACATCGATCGTCGACAAGGAAACGGGATTGACTCGTTTGGATCAAGTAGAGGAACTGCTGACTGCTATAGAAGGCCTGTAGTTATTTTACGTGAAAGGGACAGGAGGTGAATCAAATGAGAGAGAGACAGGTCATCGTCCAGTTAACACAGGGATTACATGCGCGTCCGGCTACTTTGTTTGTGAAAGTGGCAGCTTCCTTTTCCAGTGAAATCGGATTGAACAAGGATGAGAAGAAGGTAAATGCCAAGAGTATTATCGGCGTCATGTCCCTCGCTGTTTCAAAAGGACAATCGGTTGTCTTGACTGCGGATGGTGCGGACGCGGAACAGGCGTTGGATGCGTTGGAGCGCGTTTTGGTAAGTGTGGAGTAAAGGGATGCGTGAATGCGTGTAAAAGAAAAGGGATGTCTCCAGTGAAAAGTCAGGAGACATCCCTTTCTCAATCCTGTTTCGTTGGGTTGAATCCTTTCATGATTAGCCATATAGCCAAAACCAATTGTTGAAAGGCTATTGGAATGTTCAACATCATGTAGACTGTATCCAGACCGATGAAGCGAATCATAAATAACAAGCTCGCCAATATAGACAATGTAGACCCAATAAGACCCCAGACTGACAAGCATCGTGGAACTAGCTTTGTTTGGTAAAATAGGTAGGTAAACAAGAACAGAGCCAAAACAAATGCCAGAGTCGTTGCCACATGGTTGACCAGATCACGTCCTTCTCGTAACAATCCACCCAGGGTCTGAAAATACGATACATGCAAATCTCCAACTTTTGCAAATTCATGACTTACGGTTAATAGCAAGAGAAGAGTGATGACACCAAGAATAATGAACACACCCGCAATGATGCCAAAAGCAACAGATCCAAGGGCTAAACCTTTGTTATGCATACTTAGAATGGGATACAACAAAATAGGAATACCTACATAGGAAACAATCATGAACAACTGGAAAAATGCTCCTCGTAGTACCTGGTTTTCATTTATAGAAGCCTTGACAAGGTATTCGGCTCCATCTATAACAGGAACAACACTTAATATACCTGAAACCAAACCGGCTATTAGCAACACCCCAGTTATTACAGCTGACCTTCTCCCTGCATTTGTACTCTTCCTCAGCATAAAATAGCCTCCTTATAATACCATCCCTTTGCGGATGTATGTGGGACGTGCAAATGAAGAGGTCAAAGAAGGAGCGATGATGACATTTCCTCTTTAACGATCAATCCGGCCGTGGAAAATTTCACCCCCCAGTTTTATTTTATTGCTTATCATCATATTGTAAGACTTTTTCGATGGACTTTTCGGAAAATACGCACGAAGCATAAAGCGAACTCCAACCATACCCCAAATTAAAAGTCAGGCAAACTGATCATGAGGTACGTGAGCGTAAAAAGAAAACAAAACCGCATATCCCTCAGCTCCTTTCTTTAAAAATGCTTCCATGTAAAATCAATACTCAAATACCCAATATGCGTCTCCTTGAAGGTCAGCGTTTCCTTCTTCGCCAATTCCGGTTTGCGAAAACAGACAAGGTCCTTGTGATACCCAAAAGCGCGACACACTTCCGGTCGAACGCTATGAATACCACACTGATCTTTTTGCATGTCGTAGAAGATACAAGTCCCAAACAATCTCGGTTGATTTTTCAGATCGTCACGGAGTTTATTCGGAAGCGCTTTCATTTTCTTGTGTATCATTTTATATTCCTTCTCTGTTATAGGTACAGGACCACAGCACAATCCTTTACAGCCTTGGCAAGGCAATGTATTCATATCATCTACAACCTTTCGTCATGTAATCTTTGCTGGAAAGAACAAAAAAGATGATCCTCGCTGATAAAGGAGATCATCTTAAGAACTACCGCGTTTAATTGTACTGCACTTTTATTATAGCACATGTAGGAAGATTTTGACGAATGCTTTTGAAAAGAATGGCTTGTTTATTTCGTCAAAACATACAACCACTCGCCGTTGCAGTCCTCGTCGTCCCCAGTCAGGCCGTCTAAGACACGTTCAAACGAGAAGCCGAGCTTCTCAATGATGCGCAGCGATGCTTTATTGTCTGGGTGTGCTTTTGCGTACAAGCGATCCAATCCGATTACATCAAATGCGTACGAAGTAAGAGCGGAGGCAGCTTCAAAAGCGTAGCCGTTCCCCCAATAATCCCGTCCGATTAAATAATAGAGCTCTTTTTCCGGAGCCAGAAAATCGAGAACACCCACACCACACCAGCCAATGAACCTGCCAGTAGCCTTTTCGCGTATGGCCACTGAATATTTAAAAGGCTGGTCAAAAGGGGTGTCATAACTGCTTCGTAGCCAGTGAAATAAGCGTTTGTAGTTTTCCAGAGGCATAACGTCCATAGGCAGGTAGGTAAATAACTCTGGGTTTTGCATGAGTTCAAAAGATTCCATTAAATCATCCTCTGAGTAGGGACGAATGATAAGGCGTTCGGTTTCTAAGTGCAAGGTAGATATCGTTGTTTGCATGCAGGTTGTCCTTTCCATTTAAAAAATGATTTCTTCTGCATAAGAAAGAAGAGAAGCGCTCACGGTAAGCGCTTCTGACCTCATGTGTGTTTGATCAGAATGAGTTCTTCCACTTCTTCGCCTCGTGCTTCCGAAAATGCTCGATCGACACCGAAAGGCTGAAAACCGTTTTTTTCTAGCACACGAATGGATGCGAGGTTGTCATGGGCGACACGCGCATATACAGGACGTGTTCGGAGTTCCTCTAAAAAGAGAGTAAGTGCATTTGTCGCGATTCCTTTACCCCAAAAGCTTTTGTCAATCCAGTATCCAATCGTAGGCAAGCCTAACAGCTCAAAGCACGAAACATTACCGACAACCTGCCCATTCATGACAATGGCTCTTTTCACAATCGATTCATTGTTCAAAATTCTTGTCCAATGAGCGGTGAATCCGTCTCTATCTTCAGGGTCCTTGACAGTAAAGGCTGCCATCTTATGAGCAGATTTGTCCAATTGCTGGTTGAAAAATATAGGGAGATCTGCCTCAGTTACTTCTCGTAAATCGAGGGTCCGATAACGCAATGGCTCCACGGAAAAGCACCTCCAAAAAATACAGGCTATTCTCTCTTCACCAACACTTTGATAATCAGCGATAGTACCGCGAGAACCAAAATGACATTAGCGATGAGCATAAAGCTAGGTAAACCGAGCCTAAACAAGATGTACACACTCCTACTCGTTACAACCTTTGAAAGTGAAAAAGACTAGTTCTCCCCGGTGACTAGCATGATCGCAAAGCCATCATAGCCCTTGCTGCCAACTGTCTGTACAACGGTTCCACTGACACGTTGCTCTTCAGCTACTAAATCGGTGAATTGACGTACACCGACAATATTGGGATCCGTGCTTGTTTCGTCCACGACTTGACCACTTCGTACAACATTATCCGTGATAATCACAGTACCTTTGCGAGAGAGCTTCAATGCCCATTGGAAATAGTCGGGGTTTCCTTTTTTATCTGCATCGATAAAAATAAAATCAAAAGGACCCTGATTTTCTTTGTGAAGTTGGATGAGAGAATCAAGGGCAAGTCCAACCTTCACTTCCACGATCTGATCCAGTCCTGCGCGGGCAATGTTCGATTGTGCAACTTCCGCATGCTTTGGATCATATTCGAGAGTAATGAGACGACCGTCAGCAGGGAGTGCGCGGGCTAGCCAGATGGTACTGTATCCACCCAGAGTGCCAATTTCCAAAATCGAACGAGCGCCTTGGATCCGTGCTAACAGATGAAGAAATTTACCTTGATTGGGTGCTACATCAATAGCTGGAAGACCTGCAGCTGCGTTCTCTTGAAGAACTGTGTCTAAAACGGAATCGGCTTCCAGTAATTTATCCGTAAAATAGTGATCGACCGCTGTCCATTGCTCTCTATTCATGTACTCAACTCCTCAAGATTTTACAGGGATATCATAACACGATTAGAAACTTCTGGCTGGCTTTTTTGTAGCATGTAACACATTTCAACAGAAGATTTCAATGGTCGATCAAGCTTTATAGGTAATATTTTCACCTGTTACCATTATTTTCGCATAGCGTAAACGATGAGTTTTCATGATAATAGAAAAGTAATCCAAGCTAGCTAGTATAATCCAATCTTGGGGATTCTATTCCACGCGTTCGACTAAATGATGCAGTCAAAGTCGGCGCCATTTTTTTATTCCATCTATAGGTAAATGTACCTATTATTGATCGTTGTCAACAGAAAACAAGTCCTATATGATTGTATCATTCACGTATGACATATGCGTACTACCCCGTACGCCCCAACCACTTTTTGCTGGTTGGGATTTTTTTTTGTTCCATTTTATATCCAGTCATCTCCTATCGCGTTTCGATGCGGTTTTTTATATCCTTGTACTTAGGACTCGAAACGTTCTTGGGGTCCGCGGTGACTCAAATTATGCAGAGGAGTCACCGCTTTTTTTCTTTACATACTTCCTCCGTTCAAGGTCAAGCTAGTAACAGGTGATTTTGGTCAGGAGGTGTTTTGTGTGCGCGCAACTTTCGTGGTGCTGACACTAGCTTTTGCTTTGACCGTAACAGGGTGTTCGAAGCAATCTGGTACAGAAACGAAGCAAAAAGCGGAACCGGAACCGTTATGCATGCCTGTTCCCGTCAGACATTATCAGTGGGAAGAGCGAGCGAGATCGATTACAGCGAGCGTGAAGGGCATAGACAAAATAGTGGTTATGCAAATCGATAAAGAGCTTGATGTGGCTATTCAAGTGACGAATTTTAATCGGTTCAAGCTGGAATCGATTCAAAAAGAAGTCGGAAAGAAATTAAAAGAGGCCTTCCCAGATGCCAATATTCATGTGACAGCTGACAAGCGATTGATAAAAGATTTGCAAAAGCTGAGTGAAGAACGGTGGCCAACCGATGTAAAAGAGGCATGCCAGAAGAAGAAATCTCTAAAGGCAATTGAAAAGAAAATGAAGGGCTAGCGGATTTTCCAAACCTCACACACTACATGGGTAGGGTGAGGTTTTTGCTGTCTATTTTGACAGAATGATCAAGGTGGAATGAATATTCTGTGATTTCCTGATGAAGAAGAACTCCCTAACCGGGAGTCTATATAGGCTAGTGAAGATCATGATCGTAATGATGCGCGCGCTCTCGATCTCGATGAAGGTCGATGCCGCGTAATTCACCCTTGGCTTTTTCCACAAGGACTTGATAATCTCTTACCACTTCCGTCAAGGTCGTAACCGATTCCTTATAGTCGGGATCATTACAGATTCCATCTATCGCTCGATGGAGGTGATACATCTTATCTTCGGTTTTTCGGATAAATTCTACCCAATCCATTCCGTTCATAAAATACCTCCTTTCCGTCATAGGCTTTACTCCCATACGCGAAAGTATGCAAAGTGAAATTGCAAATAAATGACGTGTATGCAATCTAATAATGAACTTTGGTCTTGTAACAATAATCTGTTCATGATAACATACCTCACATCAATAGCATCAAAGGACGAGACTTGAGGTGTATCAAATGAACGGGTTAGCCAAACTGAATCGATCGCTTGAGAAAATCATGCCCATACTAACGCCGAGTAGTGTTGCCATTGGCGTAATAGCGGGGACACATTTGCAACCGTTTGCTTTTTTGTCTCCTTGGGTGTTTGCTTTCATGACATTTACCGGAAGTCTGGGTTCGGGATTTAAAGAATTTGCAAAGGTACTGACCAGGCCGCTCCCTTTAATCGTCAACTTGTTGATTCTTCATGCACTTATGCCGCTTGTTGCTTGGTCAATGGCACGGTTGTTTTATCCAGACGATATTCACGTCATTACGGGCTTTTTGTTGGCGGCCTTAATTCCCACAGGGATCACGAGCTTCTTATGGTCGTCGATTTATTTCGGAAACATCGCACTCACGCTATCCATTATTTTGTTGGATACGATGCTCTCCCCATTGATAGTTCCGTTGGGGATGTCCTTATTTTTAGGGGCAACAGTCGAGATGGATTTGGCTGAACTGATGAAGGGTTTGTTTTATATGATTGTGTTGCCATCTCTTGTCGGTATGCTGCTCAATCATTTATCAAAAGGGAACGTCAAAAAAACGCTGGCCCCAAAATTAGCGCCATTTTCTAAGATGGGAATGGGTGTTGTCGTAGCAATCAACAGCTCGATGGTCTCGTCTTACTTTCATATGATAGACGCTAAATTGGTGGGAATGGCGGTGCTCGTACTGGTAGTAGCCATTTTGGGTTATTTGATGGGGTGGGGGATCGCAAGGTTGTTCGGATGGGAGCGTGATGTAATCGTCACGTTAACCTTCAACAGTGGGATGCGAAACATTAGTGCAGGGGCAGTTATGGCGATCACGTACTTTCCTGCGCCTGTTGCACTTCCTGTTGTTCTCGGTATGCTTTTTCAACAAATACTCGCTTCTACCTTCGGGAAGTTTTTGGAGCTGGTCGAGAAAAGACCGCAGCATCAACCACAGGAATTATCAAGCTAAAAGCAAGAGCCGTTTTCCAAAACTAATGGGAAAACGGCTTTTTTCTTACAAATTATTACCTAAGAAAGCAATTAGCGCGACTTGGCAGAACAAATGGGGAGACTTTTAGAGGTTCAAATGAAAAAATTGAAAAAAGAGTTGCGAACTTATGTTCGTAATTACTATAATGTAAGTACGAATTCCTGCACAGGTTGAGGATATGGCTATCAAATGTTCGTAAGTAGGCGGGTGAAAAGCGTGGCGAACAGCAGTCTTGAAGTAACGAGCGAAGAAAGAGAGGCATTTATGTACATGCTGCGAGATTCGGCAAGAGAGAATTATCCCTTGAATGTGAGCTGGTGTGTGTCCTTTGAGGGGGAGCGGGGGAATACGAGTAGCATGTGGGGAGTCGTCAAATGGGTTGACCCGAAGGCGAGACGTGTTCAATTAGCAAACCAAACGGGTAGTCAATGGATCGAGATGGAGAAAATTATCAATGTACATGCATAGGTGTGTATAGAAACCTTACGTGAAAGTCGACCGTCGTAAGGCTTCTTTCTTCTTTGCACAAAGAAGGAAGTGTGCATGTCATAAAACCTAACACAAAAACACAGAAAATTCGAAAGTTTGATTGACGTTTGAATTTATTGTGTTAGAATATATTACATAGCATGCATTCTCTCCACTTCCTATTTTGACCCAATCATTGGGTCCTTTTTTTTTGCCTACGTTCTATTGTTCGGATATGGCTTCCCATCCGCTTGAAATAACTTGCTCACCATTTCATAAAGACGACCTGACATGTTAGGAAAAATGAAGGAGTATTCATTCGCTCCTTGATTCAACAAGACGATCGGTGCTTCCACGATGTAGGGGATTTTCATTAGATCGAGCATCTTCTTATATTCCTCTACCTTGGAATGGTCGACCGTATAATAAAATGATTTGGAAAAATTCATGCGAGCACGCTCCTTTCCCATATTGTAGCATATCCATAGTTTGTCGTATAAATGAACATAATAAATATTATGTAAACATCGTCATTCTCTCTCTCCTTATGAAGAGGAAAGATTCACAAAAACTTCTACCTATGATAGAATAAAAGACCAAAATTTTACCAATAGGAGAAAAAGGATGGTAATCAGCCAACGACTACTTTCTGTGAACGGGTTATCTTACGCGATTCGCTCTGCAATGGAAACAGATGCACAACAATTGTCGGAACTGCGCCTGCAAATCGATGGGGAGACTGAAAATTTGGACAGAGAAAGAGGAGAGGCTTTCATCGATGGGCAAGGATTCGAACACATCATCAAAACGGATGCGGAAAGTGCTAGAAATTTGTTTTTAGTGGCGGTTGTACAGGATCGGATTGTCGGGTTCTCCAGATGTGCAGGTGTTTACTTAAACAGATTTGCGCACAAAGTAGAGTTTGGTGTATGCGTTTTGCAAGAGTTCTGGGGTTACGGTATGGGGAAAAATCTCTTGCAGGAATCGATTGCCTGGGCAGACGCCAACCACATTACCAAAATGACGTTGAATGTAATGGAAACGAATGAAAAGGCAATTGAGCTGTACAAACGGTTTGGTTTTGAAATCGAAGGAGTACTCAAAAACGACAAAGTTCTTTCCGATGGCAATTATTACAACGCCATTATTATGGGGAGATTCAAAAATGACAGGAGAGTAACATGACGAGAAAACGAGCGAGAGAATGTGGCGTATTGATTGGGACGGGTACCCCAGGTGCGTATAATGCAATTACGGATGTAAAAGGAGTGCGGGTCGGCCACAAAACGATTCTCAAGGAAGACGTTTGTTCGGGTGTTACGGTGATAATTCCCAACGAAGGACAATTGGAGGGGCAGCATTTCCCTGCTGGTTTTTTCTCCTTTAACGGTACGGGGGAGTTTACGGGAAGTCACTGGATAGAAGAGACCGGTACGCTTGTGACACCGATTGTATTTACGGGAAGCCATCTGCTAGGGCTGGCACATCATCATCTTGCTCGTGCGACGAGAAAAATCGAGGGGCTTGAACCGTTTTCTAATGGAATCGTCGCGGAGACTTGGGATGGTTGGTTGAGTGATCTCGAAAAGACGCAGATTCAGTACGAGGATTTGGAAGAAGCGATTGTGGAGGCGCAAACAGGAAATGTCGAGGAAGGCAATGTGGGTGGGGGTACCGGAATGATCTGCTTCGAATTCAAGGGCGGAATCGGAACCTCTTCACGCATCGTTGAGACTGAATGTGGCACGTTTACTGTCGGGACATTGGTGCAGACGAATTTTGGCAGAAGACAGGATTTAAAAGTGAATGGTATTCCTGTGGGCCAGATGATCTCCGAAAATGAAGTTCCATTGCCGTGGGTAACACCTGAAAATGATGGTTCTTTCTTAGTGACGATTGCGACAGACGCGCCTCTCTTGCCGACACAATGCAAGCGCATTTCCAAGCGAGCGTCACTCGCAATGGCACAGCTCGGCGCAATTGGCGAGGAGGGCAGCGGTGATTTCTTTCTGACCTTCTCCACAGGAAATTGCTATTCATATGGCGATGAGCAAATGAGCACAGTGAAAATGTTTCCGTCCGAACAACTGGATGCACTGTTTGAAGCAGCAATCGAAGCAGTCAAGGAAGCGATTTTGAACTCCATGTTGATGGCGGAAACGATACAAGGCCAGAAAAACAGAACCGTACATGCATTGCCACTGGATCGTTTCGTAGAAATCATGTCTCGTTAAATGAAAAGACTCCGCTAGCGTTAGCGGAGTTTTGTTGTCTGATCACTTGTTAAACAGTTGTTTAACTGCTGAAGAAGCTACGGCTGGAGTGCTTTCTTTTATAATGAGAGCTGCCGTAATGGGAACGTCCGTACCGATTGCTAGAGCTGTATTTTCTGCGATGCTTGTAATCGCTGCTACTGTATTTCCGGTACTTGTGCGAAGATGAGTGATTACCGAGTAAATTTTTCAAAAGCTTCTTAAGCATATCAATCACTCCTAGTTAGGTTGGAAGTCTATTCCGTATAAGTATATACGAATATGTTGGGGAATCGTTTCATTATTTTTCTACGTTTTCGTGAAAGGCTGGACCAATTAGATCAATCCGGTTCGTCCATATTCCCCCAGTAAAGCTTTCTGGAACTCGTTTTAAATCAGTCGGAACATCAAAGCCTTGCGACACATCTCCACTCCCTGCGACTAGGATCACGCGGGTATCTTTTGCCTCCATTCTTGCCATGAAACGATTTGGCCAACCCCAGAGCCATGGGGCAATCTGATCAGGAATATGCAATTGGGTTTGTGCACAGGCTTCTGGTACATATCCGGACCAACCGGTTGCGATGTACGGGATCAGGCAGCTTTTCATAGTCGCCATAGACATCACACGCAGCTGGGGCAGTTGTTGTTTCAATGTCTCGATTGGCTTGTCACCGCCATAAACAGAGAGCTGTGCCAGTCGTTCAGCAGGCAATTTTGCCAAAGCATCCGCTAACGCCTTCCCCTCGAGTGGGTCATTGCTTTTAATATGGATAAGTAGCGAGCGATCAGGGAATGTTTGTAGCACATCATCGAGAGAGGGCATCATGCCAATCCCTTTTCCACGGAAGGGGAAGGTTCTCCCTTCATCCGCTGTATAATGGTAGCCAATGTCAAGCTGTTGTAATTCGGCCAAGGTATAATCTCTCGTGACACCGGTACCGTTTGTCCGACAGTCGAGCCTCCAGTCATGAAACACCGCGAATCGATTGTCTTTCGTCCATTGTACATCGAGCTCGACAACGTCCGCGCCCGCATCAAAAGCCGCCTGCATGGACGGAATCGTATTTTCCAGGTACGGATGCTCCGGTGGATAAATCCGTTCCGCCGTACACGTTTCATTGGTGATGTTCTCCATATGAAAGGTTTGTGCCATCCCGCGATGAGCAAGTAAAAAAGGCTCGCCTTCTGGCTCTTTTGCAAGATAAGAGCTGTTACCCAGAAACAGGAAAGCGACGAAAAGAAGGGGAAGCCAGATGCGTTTTCGCTGGAACCATTTCTTTCGTGGTTGATCTTGTTGTTTTGACATGATGGGATACCGCCCCTTCCTTCAAATACTCTGTTCATTGTAGCAAAACGCAAGGGAGGAAGGTACATCCTTTGGGAGTAGTGCTTGGGGCTTGGCATCATTCGAAAAGACTGGCACAATAGACGGAAGATAAGATGTATCCCATGAAGAGCAAGGGGAGGTTCCATGAAAATAGCTTTACACCAAATCGCTTATCAGATCGGTATGCACCCAACTGAGATGGCGAAGCTTGTCTACGAAGGTGAAGTAACGGGAGAGGTACCTGACCGCAATCCGCAAGCGAAGGATGCCTGGGTGGATTTGCACTCTCTGCGTAACTTCATTCAATGGCGATATGATCAGGGGCGAATGGACCAGATGTTCTATGATAAAGCTATGCGTCACCTGAACAAAGCAATGCCAAAAAAATAATCGAATTCGGAGGAGAAACATGCAAGACTCTATTATTTACTGCATGGTACCAAAAGCATACTGGGAAAAGTGGAAGGACAAGGATCATTACTTACCGCGCGATTACGACCAGGAAGGCTTTATTCACGCGACAAAAGGGGACGAGCTGCTTGAAAAGGTAGCAAACCGTGTCTATGCACAGTTTGACGAGGAGTTGTATGTACTCGTTGTGGATGAAACAAAAACGACTTCGGAAGTCAAATACGAGGCAGCGAAGGATGGGTTGCTTTATCCGCACATCTACGGACCGCTAAATCAAGAGGCGATTGTAGATAGGAAGCAAATGAATCGGATAGACGGTCAGTGGCGTCTGGGAACGTCCATCCGTTAATCTTCTACCAGCTAAACCATTTGAGTAGCGCCATTACTTCTTGGCGCTTGGCCTCAGGTAGCTTGTCGAGTCTGCGCAAGAGAAGATCGATTCGCATGCGCTGTTCCGCTTCGGATTCAGGTACCTTTTGCCCCTTCACCCATTGTCGTTTCAGTCGTACAGGATCGGTATCAGAGATGATCCGAAGCAGCTTTCTTTCCAACAAATCTAAGGAAGCCATAGGTGAAACCCTCTTTTTCGTTTAATCCGTTTCTTCTATTATAACACGGGTACATAAAGAAACCATGATTGGCGCACAATGGTAAAGGTGTTGAATATAACCCTTTGTAGGAGGCGTATCGATTATGGCGAAGCCGGATGACCGTTCTGACAACGCAGAAAAACTTCAACAAATGATTTCCAATACGGAAGAGAACATTCGTGAGTCCGAAGATTATCTGTCGGCTCATGCTGGAGAGATTTCTGCTGAGGAAAAAGCAACCCTCGAAGCGAAAAATCAGCGTCGTGAAGAAAGCATCGAGGGATATCGTGCGGAAATCAAGGATGAATCTTCGCAGGCTTAAGCTTGTTACCGAACGTCTGGCGCCAACTACGCGTCAGACGTTTTTTCATTCTATCGGGCAAAAGTGCAACAAAACATGATTTGTTTTGTGAAACATGGTAATCTGTAATGGTACAAATTGAAAAAGAGGAGAAAGACTTATGAAGCGACCAGAAGATACACGCGTCGTTGTCGGCATGTCCGGCGGAGTCGACTCCTCCGTGACGGCTTACCTGCTTAAGCAACAGGGATATGACGTCATCGGCATCTTCATGAAAAACTGGGATGATACCGATGAATTCGGCCACTGCACGGCGGAAGAAGACTTCCAGGATGTCCGGCGCGTCTGTGAACAGATCGGCATTCCATATTACACGGTAAACTTTGAAAAAGAATACATGGACAAGGTATTCCAGTATTTTTTGGATGAATATAAACGGGGACGTACACCGAATCCGGATGTCATGTGCAACCGTGAAATCAAGTTCGGTGAGCTTCTCGCCAAGGTCATGGATCTTGGGGCAGATTATATTGCTACCGGCCATTACGCGCAGGTCAAGTACATCGATGGTGAGTACAAGCTGATTCGTGGTGCTGACAACAACAAGGACCAGACTTACTTCTTGAATGTATTGGGCCAAGAACAGCTATCCAAAACGATGTTCCCGATTGGTCATCTCCCGAAACCGCAAGTAAGGGAGATCGCAGAGAAAGCAGGACTCTATACAGCGAAAAAGAAAGATAGTACAGGGATCTGCTTTATTGGTGAGCGCAACTTCCGCGAGTTTTTGCAAAACTATTTGCCTGCCAAACAAGGAAATATCGAGACCGTAGATGGAGCAGTCATCGGTACGCACGACGGACTGATGTACTATACACTGGGTCAACGACAAGGCTTGGGTATTGGCGGAGGTCATGGCACGAGCGGACAGCCTTGGTTTGTTGTAGACAAAGATCTGGAGCGGAATGTCCTGATCGTCGGTGAAGGCTCTGATCATATCCGTCTGTACTCGAAGAGTCTCTTGGCGACCAACGTGAGCTGGGTGAGTGACAAGAAGCCTTCCGAAACGTTTACTTGTACAGCGAAATTCCGTTATCGCCAGCCGGATCAGGGAGTAACCGTTCACCCACTGGAGGATGGTACCGTAGAAGTTGTATTTGATCAGCCGCAAAAAGCGGTGACACCTGGTCAAGCTGTCGTCTTCTACGATGGGGAAGTATGCTTGGGTGGCGGTACGATTGACAAGGTACGCTTAGTCGATAAAGAGAACTAAGATAAGACGGGGGAAGCACTCGGTGGATGCTGCGAAAAAATCAAAAGTGATTATCGTTTCGTTTTTGGCGGGAGCGGTTCTCTTGGCGATCATCTCTTATTTCGGGATGGCCTCCTTGGGGAAAGAGCATATGGCGACGATCCAAAACGTCATCAAGGAGAACGGCGGGGTTGTTACCTCGGGTGGAGTGACAGCGGTTCCGCTGGAAGAAAGTCCTTTTACTAACAGCGGAAAAGGCAATACCATCTACCGCATCTATTATACGAAAGATGGGCAAACGTTGACGGCTTGGTATCGTGCTGATAATGAATCCTCCATCAAGAAAGAGCCGGAAGCATGGATTCTGCCGTGAAAACAAGGATAAACCTGACTGGGAGAGTGAAGGCATCACATGACCCAACATGCTGGACTGCGTGAGCTGGCTGAACTGATTCGAAGACTCGAGCCAGAGTTAGCGAGTGCACAATTAAGTATTCTTGCTCATGAAAATAAAGAGGAAATCGCAACGCTGTTAGTGGAAGGACTCGGTACGAAGGTACCTGTCCAACATAGCTCCGGCGAATATGCGAATCATTTGGCGGTTTTGCGGGTAGGGGCGAACAAGTACACCTTCGCGCAAGATTGGAGAGAAGTGTACATCAGTGAAATCAATTACTGCGCGTGTCGCATACCTCCAGGGGCCCATGGGTTGTTGGTTCACCATATCGATTATCCAGGCGTGATTTATGACGTCTCACGAAAACTGGCTGAATATCAAATCAATGTTTCCAAGTTGAATGTATCGCGCGAGCAAAAAGGGAAGAATGCCCTGCTTATCTCTGTGACCGACGAAGAGATTACACCGACGATTGTAGCTGCCATCGAAGAGCTGCCCCAAATCACCAAAGTGTTATCTCTACAGTAAGCGAATCATGATAAACAAAAACTGCCCGTTTTTTTAGCGGGCAGTTTTTTTCGTAGCGAATTTGAGTCCTTGGCTAACCAAGACTGGCAAAACGGACGAATGATTTTCGGCAACAAATTCTTGGAAGGAAGCTTTGATTTGACCTTTGCCCATGGAGGCTAATCGTTCGACCATCGCCAGGGATTTTTCTTTGACCAAGAACCGGCCATCGTTTTCCAGCTCTCCAATGGTGAGGAGCGCATGGACGTCGAGGTCATCTGTCAGCAGGCTCGGCAATTGGCTCTCCTTCGTAAGCAGGACACTCTCATTCCAGTGGATCGAGGGACTGCCAGCGATATACCGCTGAAAAGCGTGTGGTCTCGATAAAAGTACATGCAAGACAAACAAGCCCCCTAGCGAATGTCCAAAAATCGCTTGCTGCGTCCGATCGATGGGGAAGTCGTTTTCGATGCTAGGCTTGAGCTGCTCCTCCAAAAAGGTGAGGAACTGCTCTGCTCCCCCCATCTGAGGCCAGGCGGCTCCTTTTGGGTTGCCAGGAAGCTCTGAGGCGGGAACTTCATAGGTGTAATCAAAGAAACGGGCAGGATGGTACGGATCGTCCGTTGGATACCCAATCCCGACGACGATAGCAGGATACACGCCAGTTCGTTCAGGGCCACGTGATTGTATCCGTATCGCTTCGGTCATGGTGGCAAAAACAGAGTTGCCATCTAGCAAATATATGACGGGAAAGCCTGATTCCGGAGGGGGGGCGGCAGGAACACTTACGAAAATATGATAGTCCCGCTCTTGATAAGTCATGCTTTTACTGTAAGAACGAGGAATGACGACAGGTTGATAGTCGGTGCTTTTCATGAGGGCTACTCTCCAATCTTTCCATGGCTAACCAACACGCACAAAATCTATTATATGAACGAGAACCAGAGATTAGCAATAGCCGAAAAAGGAGAATAGTTAGTTTTCGAAAAGAGCGCATACTGAGCTTGACTCCTACGATATATTGAGGTAAAGTAAGTTTTACCAACTACATATTGATGCGGTAAGGTGTTTGCCAGCCAGATTTGGTAGACTTAATAGGGAAGTCGGTGAGAATCCGACGCGGTCCCGCCACTGTAATGAGAGAGTTCCATTTGCGAAAGAATGCCACTGATCATGAACGATCGGGAAGGTGAGAATGGAGCGATGATCCAAAAGCCAGGAGACCTGCCTAACCGCTTGCACTGTTTAACCTACGGGAGATAGGGAAGTGTTCGAGCGCTCAATTCGCATTGGCGAATTGCTAGATGGAAGTCATCACGCGCATTCGGCATGTAAACGTCGGATGCGCTTTTACTTTGGCTAAATAACATACATACAGAGTAAAAAATGCAGGATAGGATGAGGGACATGCTAATCGCTTATGATTCAAAAACAGGAAACGTCCGAAGATTCGTCAACAAAATTAATTTGCCACATGTGGAAATTGATCAAGATATGGTGCTGGACGAGCCATTCATTTTGATCACATACACGACGGGATTCGGACAAGTGCCGGAGAAGGTGGCGACGTTCCTGAAGCGAAATCATGTCCATCTGCGCGGAGTATCTGCCAGCGGCAACCGCAACTGGGGAACCAGCTTTGCCAAAAGCGCGGATACGATCGCGAGCCAATACGGCGTTCCGGTGATTTCTAAATTTGAACTGTCCGGTACCGGCCGTGACGTGGAACAATTTACGAGTGGGGTGGCAGCAATTGCGGCATATTGAATTGAACAACGAACTGATGCAGCGTGGCAATGACGGATTTTATCAACTGGAAAAGGATCGGGAAGCGGTTGCGGTCTTCATGGAAGAAGTGCAGTCCAACACGATGACTTTTGGCAGTGTCAAAGAACGCATGGACTATTTGATCGAGAATGACTTCTATGAAAACGTCTATGAAACATACACTGTTGAGCAGGTCGATGAAGTTTTCCGTTTGGCTTATGATGCTGATTTTCAATTTGCTTCGTACATGGCTATCTCCAAATTTTATAAAGATTACTCCTTGAAAACGAACGATAAATCGATGTACTTGGAGCAGTATCCAGACCGGGTGGCCGTTGTGGCACTGTCCCTTGGACAAGGTGACTTTGAGCTCGCCAAGCGTTTAACAGTATCCATGATGGATCAACGCTTGCAGCCAGCGACACCAACCTTCCTGAACGCAGGCAAAAGCCGCCGTGGAGAAATGGTCTCCTGCTTCTTGCTCGAAATGGATGATTCACTGAACTCCATCAACTTTATTTTGGGAACTTGTATGCAGCTATCCAAAATTGGCGGCGGTGTAGCCGTGAACCTGTCCAAGCTTCGCGGACGGGGAGAGCCGATCAAAGGCGTCGAGGGCGCAGCAAAAGGTGTCATGCCCGTTCTCAAGCTGTTGGAGGATGCGTTTTCCTACGCGGATCAAATGGGGCAACGCAAAGGCTCAGGAGCAGCGTACTATAACATCTTCGGCTGGGATATCAACGAGTTTCTTGATTGCAAAAAGATCAATGCAGATGAAAAAGCACGCATCAAAACGTTGTCCATCGGCCTGATCGTACCAAATGTGTTCTACAAGCTGGCTGAGGAAAACAAGCCATTGACTGTGTTTGCTCCGTTCTCCGTGTACAAAGAATACGGCGTGCATCTGGATGATATGGACCTCGATGATATGTACGAGGAGCTCTTGGCAAACGATCGCATCAAGAAAAAGACTGTGATGAGCGCACGCGAGATGTTGACCAAAATCGCGATGATCCAAATGGAATCAGGCTATCCGTACATCATGAACAAGACGAATGCGAACAACAACCATGCGCTGAAAGATCTTGGTTCGGTGAAAATGTCCAACCTGTGCACGGAAATCTTCCAGCTACAAGAGACTTCGACGATCACCAATTACGGCGAGATGGATATCATCCGTCGCGATATTAGCTGCAATCTGGCATCGCTCAATATCGTCAACGTGATGGAACGCAAAATGATCCGTGAATCCGTCCACGAAGGAATCGAAGCCATTACTGCCGTCAGTGACATGACGCGTGTAGAAAACGCTCCAGGCGTTCAAAAGGCAAACCGCGAGCTGCACTCCGTAGGGCTTGGTGCGATGAACCTGAACGGTTATCTGGCAAAGAACAAAATCGCTTACGAGAGTGAAGAAGCGAAGGATTTCGCTCGTACGTTTTTCATGATGATGAACTTCTACTCCTTGGAAAAAAGCATGGAAATTGCCAAGGAAACAGGTAAGACCTTCTTGGGCTTTGAACAATCGGAATATGCAAAAGGTACTTATTTTAACAAGTACGTAACGAACGATTACAGTCCGCGGACGGAAAAAGCAAAGCTTCTCTTCGAAGGAATGCACATTCCGACACCAGAGGATTGGGCTGACCTACAGCAAAAGGTGCAAAAGCATGGCGTTTACCATGCGTACCGTTTGGCGATTGCACCGACACAGAGCATTTCCTACATTCAGAATGCGACTTCTAGCGTGATGCCAATCGTCGAGCATATCGAAACGAGAACGTATGCCAACTCGACGACGTATTACCCGATGCCGTACTTGTCGCAGGAAAACTATTTTTACTACAAATCGGCGTATGTGATCGATCAATTCAAAGTAATTGATTTGATTGCCGAAATTCAAGAGCACATCGACCAAGGAATATCGACTGTGCTGCACGTGAACAGCAATATTTCAACCAGAGAACTGGCTCGCTATTACATTTACGCAGCGAAAAAAGGTCTGAAGTCACTCTACTATACACGTACGAAGCATTTGACTGTAGAAGAGTGCATTAGCTGCGCTGTTTAGTGAACTCGATTTATAAATGGATAAGCATCAAGCACAAAGAGAAGAGGAACGCCATATGAAAGCAGTCAATTGGAACAGGCCGGACGACGATTTTACGATGACGTTTTGGAATCAAAACATCATGCAGTTCTGGACGGATGATGAGATTCCGCTGTCAGATGACAAAATGTCATGGATGGAGCTCAGTGCGACTGAACGGGACACGTATAAAAAAGTATTGGGCGGTCTCACCTTGCTGGATACAGTTCAGGGTGGAGTAGGGATGCCGAAGATCATGGAGCATGTCGATGGACTGCAAAGAAAAGCGGTTCTCGCCTTCATGGGCATGATGGAGCAAATCCATGCCAAATCGTACAGCAGTATTTTTACAACGCTGGCATCGACAGAAGAGATCGACGGTATTTTTTCGTGGGTAGAAAACAACCCACATTTGCAAAAGAAAGCCACCCTCATCTCGAAACGCTATCAAGAAATTGAGAATCCAAAAGACTTGTACATGGCGATGGTAGCGTCCGTCTTCCTGGAAAGCTATCTGTTTTACAGCGGCTTCTTCTATCCGCTCTATTTGGCGGGGCAAGGAAAGATGACAAGCAGCGGGGAAATTATCGACCTGATTGTTCGCGACGAGAGCATCCACGGACTCTATGTCGGCGTTCTCGCGCAAGAAGTCTATCAAGGTCTGAGTGTGGTCGAGCAGACCGCAGCAAAAGAGGAGCTGTATGCCCTTTTGCATGAGCTGCAAGAAAATGAAGAGGCTTATACGACGTCGTTGTATACGGAAATCGGATTGGCTGACGAGGTTCATGCTTATGTGCGCTACAACGCGAACAAAGCATTGATGAACCTGGGGCTGGACCCGCTATTCCCGGAGGAAGAAGTGAACCCGATCGTGCTGAACGGCATTCGCACGCAGACGAAGCAGCATGACTTCTTCTCGAAAAAAGGAAATGGTTATGTCCGCACGCTAAACGTAGAGCCGTTGACTGATGCTGATTTTACATTTTAGTATGACAAAAAATGGATTCTGTGTTACTTTATGAACAGTATGCTGCCCTGCTCGTTTACTGGGGGGCACTTCACAGAACCATGACAATTTCATAGGAGTGGGAACAGGTTCTTTGGTTAGCAAGATCGACCAAGGATGAAAAGGGAAGTCGGTGAGAATCCGACACGGTCCCGCCACTGTATGAGGGGAGTCGGCACATTTATCAGCCACTGATCCAAATGGATTGGGAAGGCATGTGCAGATGATGATCCCAAAGTCAGGAGACCTGCCTGTTTCGACGACACTGCTTAACCTACGGGAGATAGGGAGGTGTTAGGATGCTGTGATCTCAGTGCTTATTTGGCATTTCTAACGTTCTTTTTGATCGTTGGAGATGCCTTTTTTATTGGGCGGGTTCAAGTCATGAAAAGCAGCAATTTGGGATATCCACGGATCGGGAAGAACCGCGAGTGGAAAAAGGGGTCGAGCTGATCCCTGTGGGTGACTTTACGTACTACGATCACATGCTGGATATGGCTGTGATGTTTGGAATGGTCCCCAAGCGTTATGAATACGAGGGAGGCCCGGTTTCATTAGCCCCATACTTCGCCATGGCTCGCGGTTCGAAGGATGCTGTGGCCAGCGAAATGACGAAATGGTTTAACACGAACTACCATTATATCGTCCCGGAGTTCGGTGAACGACAACCAGCCATAACCGAGAACAAGCCTCTCTTGGCATATTTGGAGGCCAAAGAAAAGTTTGGCATCATCGGAAAGCCTGTTCTGGTAGGCCCGTATACATTTGTCAAATTGTCAAAAGGATATGAGAAAAACGAATTTGAGATCGTTGTGGATCAACTCGTTCCGCTCTACATAGACGGGGAAGAGTATTTGGCAGGCCAGGTTAGATCGGAACTTTCAAAAAACTTAATCTTAGATAGGATACAACGAGTTGTTTCCGGGGAAACAGAAATATCCGAAGGGACAGGAAATTTATACAGTTCCGAAATACGGAGGGATTATACTCGAATTTATAACTAATAAGTTGAGGGACAGCTAGAAGCGGGTATAGACTCTGGCGAGGAATTGGAGTCGTTCATTGAAACGAAGTATTTTGCGGAGCTCGTTACGATTTGGATGGATGCTCTAAATGAGCATCGACAACAACGTAAGAACTGATAGTATTTGAGAAGACCGAAGTAGATAGCCACATAAAGCCGCTTGTTTAGTTAAGCGGCTTTTTTATATATGCCTTCATGTACGCATAATATGACTGCGATTGAAATATACCCATGTTGAGAGCTCAAAACCCCCTGTAGGAAATGTTGTTTTCCTGTATGGGATTTGAAAGGGTACAGAGTGTAACTTTTTGTACTTTTTTTTATGTTAAATAAAATGTTCGCATAATTAATCGTTATTATCTTACCACTTTAACGTTTTCCTCCCTTTCCACCATCCACTAAAAAAAACATTTACGCCTTATCCCTAAATATGGTATAACCGTCTCCATGATCAATCTTCCAATAAGGAAGCCGGTTTCATTCGCCTTCCCAGGGATGACATGCCACTCTCCTGAAGATTCCCGTCTCTCACAAATGTTCACGCGCTCAAGGGCATCTCGCTGGAAGTTAGTCAAGGCGAAGTCGTCACGCTGATCGGGGCGAACGGCGCGGGAAAATCTTATCATGATCGCCAAACTGCGACACCTTGCCAATCCGAGTCAAGTGGCCTTAACGAATTGAGAGATATCAAAATCCATCCGTGTGACAGGGCCGAAAATAGATTGTTGCTTGCTCGGGGTGAACGGATGTATGAAGAATCCCTTGGGGACAAGCGCACAGAAATTGCATATTTACTGGAAAAGTTCGAAGCTGTGTTAGCCACACAAGATCAGCAACTGATAAAAAAGGCAACTTTAGCGTTTAAAAAACAACTGGATCATTTAGAAGGGTGGTTCGACTACTAATGGGTGTGTGGGAAGTACTGGGGATTGAACCCACAAAAGATATTCAATCGATTAAAAAAGCCTACTCCAAAAAACTGAAGGTTCACCACCCAGAGGATGATCCGGAAGGCTATCAAAGGCTAAGAGAAGCATATGACCATGCAGTGAAGGCTGCGAAAAAGGGAGAAATCAAAGAAACTGGCCCGTCGTTCAGCGATGAAAACAACATCCATATCTGGCCCAATCCTCCCAACACCGTCGAGCTAACAGTTGAAACTATAGACCGACTAGAAGAGATTGACCCAGTAGATGAATTCATGGAACAAGTTGAAGAGGTGTATTCTGATTTCTCTTCCCGTATCAGGCATGAACAATGGTCAAAGCTTTTAAATAACGATATTGTCTGGAATGTAAGGCTCAAAGAAATAGTAGAAGTAACATTATTGGATTTCTTGCATGAACATCGGTTTCTCCCTAAAAGAGTTTGGGAATTCATCGAATACTGTTTTCGTTGGCGTGAACTAGCAACAGAAGATCCGGATGATCGAATGGAGCATTTCACCGAAGAGTTTTACCATTTTTATTGTAGACAATTGGATGAACCTGCTCTTCGTTATACCTTTATACAGCATGCAGACGATTTAGACTACGATGTGTTTCTGAACAAGCGGGAGACGGCATATCAGGCACTTAAGGAAAACAATCTGGAACTGGCAGGTCAATCGCTTGATGAAGCATATGCGATGTATTCAGATGATCCTGACTTGCTTCGGCTACAGGGTGAATACTTCCTTCGAATGGGTGAAATGGAGTCTGCTCTTGCTGCAATGGAACACGGAATCCGTATTTATCCAGATGACATCGATTGGTATCTGATTCGATCTCGGATATGGTATGAAACCCATCAATTCGTAGAAGCAAAAGACGAATGTCTGTACATCCTCTCACGTATGCCTGCCAATATGGGTACCCTGCGTCTGTTGGGGAAATGCCTCATTCAACTTGGTGAGTTAGAGAAGGCAGAGGAGAACTACTTGAAGATATTGGAGAGTTTTCCGAATGATATCGATGCCATAACCAGCCTTGCACATATCCGTTCTGAGATGGTGGAGCGGGCCAAGCGGAGGCCCTTTTTCACCAGAAGATCAGTCATAAAGAGATTGTATAAAAAGCTTGGGAAGCCCAATTTTTTTGGCAGTGTGAAACTGTTTTGGATGCAGTTGCCCAAAGTAGGTGTCGTATTCACTCTATCCTTCATTCTTTTTCTACATGTTTTGTTCTCTAATTCTTTCATCAATGATACCGGATTAACACCTATTGCCTATCTAAAAAATAGGATTCATCCTGTAGAACTATCTTCCACTGAGGTGCTGAATCAACTGGATTATTCTGATATCGCCCAAATAAAGCTTCCCAGTGTTCATTTTCTAGGAATAACAGAGTATCAAGCAAAAGCCCAAACCGGTGCTATCAGTACTCGATATAATTCTTCCTACAGTAAGCAACGTAATTGGGCTCGGAGCATTCTCCCCACAGGATGGTTTTATGTTGCTAAGATTGATAACTCATCAATCGTTTTATTGGTCTCAGATGCCAATCAAGCAGTGCAGATACAAAAAAGTAATTTCATTGATTCGCCAGGAACAATCGTGAAAATGCCGCAAGAGTTACCTGATTATGTATGGGAAGTTTTACAGATTACAGACTTTGGATCCAAATACAAAGATTCCAAATTTGTTGTCGATAAACTAATTGTTGTACATAATGTCACTAATGAAGTTCCCGTTAAAGCATTGATTTATTCCGTATTGTTACTAGTTCTCTATGCATTTTTGCTTCGACTGTTTGTCAGAACCTACAAAACGGTCCGATTCTAATAAGGAGGAACCGATGGCACCCACCGTTCTTACATATAATCAGAAGGGTCACAGATTATTTCTGCGAGCTCTTTCGTCTGTTTGCTTTAGCAAAAGTGGAGCCTACTATTATGCGTTATATCATGAAAATTTAAGTAGACGAACGTGCCTATTTCTTCTTAAGGAAAAACAGATTACAGATAAGACCGCACTTATTGATACAATAAAATGGCTCATATCGGAAGGGAAGAGGGAAGAATTCAATCGTCTCCGTCATTTCTTATTTACTTTTTCCGAATCAGAACGAACGGCATACATTCAAGCGTTACCCGAGGACCATCAATCGAAATCTCAGTTGATTCTTGTCGATTACTATTCGAGATGTCTACCTTCAGAGGGGATTGCTGCTCATGACTATGCTTGGTGTATCCTTTTATCCAGAGCTGGTTTGAAACTGGGTTACTTGCAAAAGGATCAGGCAATCGAATATATGTTGAGTGCTGCAAGACTGGCACAACAAGCGTATTCCGGATGGAGTGAATATATTGCCGGTTTTGTGGCAGGAATTGATTTTTTAATTCAGGATACGTCTTTCCAAACTGCTAAAGAAAATCGAGGTTTCTACACCAAGCTGCTCGCCTCTAGGTACAGTCCCATGCGTCAAGTTGATTGGAATGTAGCTCTCAACAGTAGTGAATGATCTGACCTTCGTGAAATATCAGTCTTCAATGCCCAAAGAATGCCATTCATTTCATATGACAATGTCGTAATACTTTCACCATGTACACGTTCTTCAAAATATGGGATGATCATTCTCGAAAGGCATAAATGGAAGCAGCAATACTGCTTCAGGCCATTGCCATACGAAAAACAGAGCAGAAAATCAGTGTAGAGGAAGCGAAGAAAAAAGCGATCGCAGCACTCGCACCTTATCTTGACCCGGCGTTAACGGAGCTATCGCTTATCGTAGAGACTCCTGAAGCAGATATTCCGGAGTGGGTAGACAAGAACAAGCTGGATAAGGAAGAGGATAAATCGTATTCATTCACTTTCCTCGGAAAACGCAACGGGATCGAAGTATCTGACGAGTCTTATATGGTGGGGGTAGACAAGGAGAGCTCCCGAACCGCAATTAGTCTATCAGCGCAAATGGAAGAATGGCTATAGCTTTATCGATGCTTCGACAGGGGAGCTGTCAAGGTGTCTCGCCAATAAATGACGACAGCCGATTTGCTCTTGCAGCAATATCGGCTGTTTTTGGTGCGCCTAGCATGGGCGTCGTCTCAAGGATGGAAGTCCCGAACGGGGGCAGGCGAGTGGATACTTAATTACCGATGGTAGATATTCATTTGAAAACATATGGTGTAAAAGGCCGAACAGAGATTTTGAAAAGCAAATACTTAGTGCATTAGACAACAAACCTATGATTGGTTTAAAAGAAACTAGGGCTATAACTTTGAATTAGTAAACGCAGTTATTGGTTTAAAATGAAAACTAAGCTATTGAATGGATGGAGCTGGTGCGAATTAGAGAGCACAGGGGAATGCGGCTGGATATCAAATGAATGTCTCAGCACGGAACGATAAAGACGAGAGAAGGGGCCTTCCAACTGTGGAGGTCCCTTTTCTTTATCCAGCAAAATGAAGCATGAACTACATTTTCTAAGAGGTATTGAAGTGATTTATTGCAAAGGATATACTATTCTCAAAATTAAAACAAATCAGAATGATAAAGGAGCTTCAGGCATGGCACAACTCGTAAAAGAACGGATTCGGAAGCAGTATGGAAAGCTGACAGCAAGCCAAAAAATCATCTGTAAGATCGCGATAGAAAAGCCAAGCTTACTTGCGATCCATACCGCCAAAAAAATTGCGGAATTTACGAATACCAGTGAAGCGACTGTCATTCGCTTTTGTTATGCGTTGGGTTACTCCGGATACACAGAGCTTCAGGAAGAAATCAAAAAGTCTCTTTTAATAGGAGACCAAAGGAAGGGGCCGATCCAGAAATATCGAGACACCGAGGTTACGCTCGATCTGAGCAATTACGCGCATCAAGTGATGGAAAGCGATATTGCGTATCTTCAACAAGGCTTGCAGCAAATGGACTACACGTTGCTTCAAGAGGTGGTAAAAAGCATCGTGCAGGCAAACCGAATCGTAGTGGTAGGGTTTCGTTGGTGCCATATTCCTGCAAAATGGCTGTTCTCAGCGTTGAATGCCATCAAAGGAAACACACATCTGTATACGGGAGCAGTTGATAACGCCGATTATTTTCTCACCGAACGAGATCAAGAATGGCTGGTTATTGCGATTTCATTTCCTCGTCATCCCAGCGAAACGGTTGCAATGGTTCATTCAGCAAAAGAGCTGGGAGCGAAAATTTTGGCGATTACGGAAGGCGAGTTCTCCCCCATCAGCCAAGTCGCAGATCATCTACTGAAAATCACCACACCCCAACCTGTTGCCACTAGCGGTATGCCCACATTATTCTCCATGCTAAATGTCTTGATTAAAGGCGTCATGCTCCACGACGCGGAAAATGTCCGGAAACGATTGCAGCACTATGATGAAATCAGCTCGAGGCTATACTCGTTTGTCGGAGAGGATGAGGAAGACTTCTCGATCTTTTGAAAGCAGAAAAAATGAGAAAAGGGAAAGGGGAATCCTACCAATGACCAAGCCGATTTGGTTCACAGCGACTGGCGACAGCTTCATTACACGCAATCTGCCATACAGGGACCAAGCTTTTCAAGAGTTATCCAGCTTGCTGCACCGTGCGGACGTACGCATTGCGAATCTGGAGACGACCGTACACGATCATGAGGGCTATCCTAGCGCGCAGAGCGGAGGCACGTGGGCGATGTCTCCACCTTCCGTTTTGCAAGTCATGAAAGATTACGGCTTTAACATGATTGGCTGGGCAAATAACCATACGCTCGATTATTTGTACGGGGGACTGGAAGCAACCGAGAGATATCTCAATGAGTATGGCTTCGTCCATGCTGGCGCAGGCAAAAATCTCGCTGAAGCGGGAGCGCCGCGTTATCTCGAATGCGAAGGGGCCAGGGTAGCCTTGATCGCTGCGACGTCGACTTTTCATCCATGGTGGGCGGCCGGAGATCAGCGTTCAGACAGTATTGGCAGACCAGGGATCAATCCGATGCGCTATGTCATGACGCACCACATTACGGAAGAAAAGCTCGCTGATTTGCAAGCCATTGCGGAGGCGACGGACATTAACGCCTTCAACAAGCTTCTAATCGAGGAAGGCTTCATGAACGATCCGGGTAAGGAGGTCTTTCTTTTCGGAAATGCACGTTTCATGGTAAGCAACCAAGAAGGGACGACTACTCAGCCGCATCCACGCGATCTGAACAGAATCGTCAAAACGATTGAGGAGGCAAACAGGAGGGCTGATTACGTTATCGTGAGTATTCACGCTCATGAGATGAAGGGGGAAGCGAAAGAGGTTGCGGCTGATTTTTTGCCTGTTTTTGCAAAAGCTTGCATCGATGCGGGCGCACATGCAGTGGTGGGACATGGCCCACATTTATTGCGAGGCATTGAAATCTACAACAATCGGCCGATCTTTTACAGCTTGGGAGATTTTGTTTTTCAGACAGAGGCTGTTACGAGTCAACCTGCTGATTTCTACGAGCACTACGGCCTCGACCACACTCATAATGTGGCAGATGCGCTGGAAGCGATGAGTGCCAATTACACACGCGGACTCTGTGTGCACAAAGAGGTGTGGGAGTCGGTTATTCCCTTGTGGAAAATGCAAGATGGTGAGCTGCTCGAACTGGAGCTGTATCCGATTGAATTAGGCTTTGATCTGCCTGTACATCGTATGGGGTGGCCGAAATTAAGCGGGGATACCTCGATATTGGAAGGGCTCAAGACTTTAAGTGAACCATATGGCACAGTGATTGAGATCATGGATGGAATTGGGCGCGTGAGGCTTTCAAAATAGCGGGGAACAATGGCAGTCTATTTCCTACACAAATGGAGTGATTCACATGATGGCCAGAATCACAATGGTTATGTTATTTGTGCTATACATGATCAATTATGCGGATAAAACGATTGCGGGATATTCTGCCGTGCCGATTATGACCGAATTTTCATTGAACGAGAAGGAATGGGGACTTGTCGGAAGCAGCTTTTTCTGGCTTTTTTCCATCGCCGGGATTGTAGGCGCCGCATTATCGGACCGCATCGGGACGAAAAAAATGCTAGCGATCATGGCGCTGTCCTGGACAGTCATCCAATTTGGCGCTTATGCGATCGCGGGTTTGCCGATGCTTGTCGTTGCGCGGGTATTGCTTGGAATAGGGGAAGGGCCATTTTGGGCAACGGTTGTCAGCCATTTGAACAAATGGTTCCCTGAAGAAAAGCGTGGACTGGTTTATTCAACGGTGAACTTCGGTGCTTTCGTCGGTGCGGTTGCTTCCGCACCGATGATTGTCGCGCTAATTGATAGCTATGGATGGCGATTTTCCTGGGCGTTTATGGGCGCACTCAGTCTGATATGGCTCTTGGTCTGGCTATGGATTGGAAAAGAAAAACCACTTGTCAGCGTCGCTCCTGCAAAAGTCGAAGCTCCCACCTTGCCAAAAGCGAAATGGTCAGATATATCCGGTGTCTTGCTCTCATCCACGTTTCTATTCTGTTTTTTAATCTATTTTGCACAAATTTGGGGGACGACGTTTGCCTCCGTATGGGAGCCTGTCTATCTCGTCAAGGTTTTCCAGTTTACGAATCAGGAAATGGCCTATGCGATTGCTGGCACGGGACTTTTGGCTGGACTGATGACCATTCTGATATCTTCGATTGGTGATCGTTTCTTTAAAAAGCATCGCAGCTATCGTAAATCATATGTTCTGGTTGGCGGTGTTTCGATTATTTTAGGGGGACTGTGCTTTTACGGTGTTACCCTTGTTCAATCTACGGCACTTGTCTTGATCCTCCTGTGCCTCGGAAAAGGATTTGCTTTTTCTGTAGGAACAGCCGCCTCTGTCATTGTCAGTAGCTTGTTGCCGGAACGCACGGGACTTTTGGTAGGCGTGTTGTCCAGCTTAGTTACTTTGGCAGGGATCATCTCGCCGCTGGTAACGGGCTCTATCGTTCAATCAGCCGGAGATATCGGCACTGGTTTTGGCAACGCCATGATCGTCAACGGATTGCTCTTTATCATTTGCGGCGTGCTTTTCCTGCTCTTTGTGAAGCGCAATGAACAAGTCATTCAATCAGCACCGCCAATCACCCATGTTTCCTAAAAGTAATACTTTATAGGCTTGGTTATAGATGTTAAAATTTTCTGAAAAGGGGGTAGATGTGTGATGTATCATTTGAATGAAAGCCTCATGCAGAGCGCGAAACAGTTTTCGGATCGCCCAGCCTTCATCTTTATGGGAGAAACGACTACGTATGCACAATTCAATCAGCAGGTCGAACATCTCGCGGCAGGACTTGCCAGGCACGGGATTGGAAAAGGGGATGCTGTCGCCCTGCTCATGGATAATCGGCCCCATTTTGTTAGCGCTTACTATGCGATACTCCGCGTAGGAGCAGTCGTTGTTCCCATGAACCCCATCTATACAGCGCGCGAAATTAGCTTCATTCTAACCAACAGTAAAGCAAAGGCAGCCATTGCCTTATCCGCGTTACAGCCGGTACTAACCCCGATGAAGGACCAAATAGAAGATTTACAGCTTCTCATCTACACGGAATCCATTGAAAATGAAATAACGATCGATCAGCTTGTACAGGAAGGGCAAGGGTCAGAGACAGGGTACGCGGAGCCGGAACGAAACGAAGATGACCTCGCTGTAATCCTGTACACATCAGGTACGACGGGCCAGCCAAAAGGAGCGATGCTCTCCCACCGCAATATGGCTTCGAATGCGGAAGCGATGGGGATATTGTTCGAGCTGGTGCCAGAAGATCGCATGGTCGCGGTACTTCCGATGTTTCATGTCTTCTGCATGACGGTGTGCATGAATGGCCCGATTCGCACGGGAGCGGCCATTATTATTGTGCCGAAATTTCATCCGGCAGACGTCCTCCAAACGATTCAGGAGCAAAAGGCCACATGTTTTGCAGGTGTTCCGACCATGTACAACTATCTGCTACAGTTGCCGACTGCGACAAAAGAAGATTTCTCCTCCATCCGGATATACTGCTCGGGAGGTGCATCCATGCCCGTCGAGCTCCTGCACAAATTCGAAGCGAAATACGATGCCAAGGTACTGGAGGGCTACGGTTTGTCAGAGGCGGCTCCAGCTACAACGTTTAACCCATTGCACGGGACCAGAAAGCCAGGATCGGTTGGAGTCGATATCCCGCTCGTGAAAAACAAGGTCGTCGATCCCGAAGGAAACGAAGTCGCACGTGGAGAAGTGGGCGAGCTGGTTGTACATGGGCCAAACGTTATGATAGGGTACCTCGGGTTGCCAGATGATACGGCTGCGGCGCTTCGAGATGGTTGGCTGTATACGGGAGACATGGCTCGTATGGATGAAGAAGGATATGTGTACATCGTTGATCGGAAAAAAGACATGATTCTCGTTGATGGTTATAACGTGTACCCGCGTGAAGTAGAAGAAGTGCTTTACCAGCACCCAGCGATTATCGAGGCCGCTGTGATTGGAATTCCTGACGAGGTACATGGCGAAGCAGTCAAGGCATTTGTGGCATTGAAGGAAATTGCGGTTTCCCAAGAGGATATCATGGCATTTTGTCGTGACAAGCTGGCGAAATACAAAGTTCCCCGTCAGGTCGAATTCGTAGCTGAGCTTCCTAAAAACAGTACGGGGAAAATCTTGCGTCGCTCATTGCGCACCTCGTAAACGATCGCATGATTAAATGAAAAATGCCAGTGAGTAAGGAAGCTGCACAACTTTTCAGCTTGCTATGCCAAACTCACGTATATAAAACAGATGCGAGAGACCAAGAATTCGCTTCGTGTCAGAACATGAAAAAGATCGCCACACACCAGGCCAAGTTGGCGTAGGTTGTGCGGAGATCTTTTTTTATTCACAGACTAGTTTTCCATAGATTTATGAAACTTTCTTACCATTTTGCGATTACAAGCAAACCGTTTCCAGCCTCCCTTCGTTTCCTTTGATAGTACCGTGAAAAAACATGTGTGAAATGGAGGAAGAATGATGAAGAAGATCGTGTTCCTAGCAGCTCTATTGCTCTTTGTCTTTACGTCTGCCGGAATGTCAGCCTATGCACAAATGGACGGTAAGTCGGCGTCCCAGGCGACATTAAATGCCAGCCAAAGTGATCAAGTCATCCGGGTATACGGACCAGGTGGACCACTTGGACCGATCAAGGAAGCTGCTGAACAATTTTCAGCTGAAACAGGAATGAAGGTGGAAGTAACAGCCGGACCAGAGGGCAATTGGATCGGCCAAGCAAAGCAAGATGCAGATATTATTTTCGGTGGCTCCGAGTATATGCTACAGGACTTCATCTTTAACCACCCCGAAATGATCGACACGAAATCACGTACGGCGCTTTACCCGCGTGCTGCAGGAATATTGGTGAGGAAAGGAAATCCTAAGAAGATTGAAAGCCTGGAGGATTTAACGAAAAAGGGAGTCAAAATAATCGATGTGAATGGAGCTGGCCAGCTTGGCCTGTGGGAAGACATGGCAGGCAGAAAAGGGCTGATCGAAGGCATTTCTCAAAATATTAACCTTTCTGTAAAGTCGAGTGCCGAAGCCATTGAACGATGGAAATCGAATTCCAGCCTGGACGCCTGGATTACCTATGAATCGTGGCATTACCGGCTCCAGGATGTGACTGACCTGGTCGAACTGCCCGAAGAAGAAAAGCTCTATCGAGGAACGCCGATCGTCTTGACGAAAATCACTGATCAGAAAAAAGAGGCACAGCAATTTATTGATTATTTAAAAACGGAAAAATCTCACCAAATCTTTCAAAAATGGGGCTGGAAGTAAGGACGAGTCTTAATCTAAAAAACGGGGAGGAACATACATGAAAAAAGCAGTTTTTACCCTTGCGATACTTTCGATTATTTTTGCTTTGGCTGCCTGCGGAAAAAGCACGGAGGTAAAAACAGAGACGGTTCAACCCGAACAAGCCTCGGTTGTCAGCCTCCAGCTTTTGCAGAATGAGAAAGCTGGAGGGTACCTGGCGGATCCACAGGGAAGGGCCTTGTATTACTTTAAAAAGGACGAAGCAGGAAAAAGCAATTGCAGCGGAGACTGCCTGGCAAACTGGCCGGCATTTACCCAGGAGGATTTCGCTGTCCCGGAAGGTTTTGACAAAAAGGATTTCAATACGATCATAAGAGAAGACAACGGGAAGAAGCAGGTTACGTACAAAGGATTTCCTCTCTATTATTTTGCAAAAGACCTGCAAAAAGGGGATGTAAACGGACAAGGAGTAAAAGATGTATGGTTTGTCATAAACAGCGAAACAGCATTTGAATAAGCCTGCCCAGGGAACGATCAATCGCGGTCGTTCTCATCTTTACTTTTAAAATAGTGTTATGGCAATATATTTTTATCCAAGAGCAGGGAGTGCCACATGAAAGAAAATTATGATGCGGAATTAATGCGATTGGTAAACGAAAAAAATGGTCACGCATTAGAGGAACTCTATGATCGATATATAAAGCTTGTTTACAGCTTTGTTATGAAGTTTTGCAATGGGAATGAGGATAAGACGAAAGAGATTATTCAGTTGGTCTTTTTGAGGCTATGGACAACAAACAGCTATTACGATCCTGCTCAAGGCAGCTTTGTAAATTGGCTCCTCACGATTACCCGCAATATTTGTATTGACTACCTCCGCAAAGAGAAGAGGCATACGCAACACCATCAAGAGGAACTTGAAGAGATCGCCGACCCTGCTAATACAGTCGAGCAACGAGTAAATACGAATGATATTGCAATGGCGAAAAACAAATTGCCGACGGCGCAAAGAAAATTAATCGATTTGCTTTATTGGAAAGGGTATTCTCTTTCAGAGATCGCCAAGCTGGAACAAGAGCCGCTCGGCACGATTAAAAGCAGGCTTCACCAGGCTCTTAAAGGATTGAGGAAGCATTTGGAACTGGAGGATTTAAAATGAGAAGGGTTTGTGATCATTTAATTCCATATATAGCAAATGAGCTCAAGGAGAGCGAACACATGGCCTTTGCTGAACATTTAAAGAATTGTACGGAGTGTAAGAAAGAATATCAGGAATTATCCCAGGCCTGGCAGGCTTTGCCGTTCGATTATACCGAAATCGAGGTGCCTGAATCGCTAAAAGGCGAGGTGCTGGGGTTTGTTTTTGAGCAAAAAAGGAAAAGCGGTACCGAAACATTCATGACTAAGATGAGGAAGCTCTCTATGACGCTCAAAAGCCAGTTCACTCCAGTTTCAACCGGTATCATGTGCGGATTGTTGCTCGCGTTTATTGGCCTTGGAATCGCGAATGTACAGGTAAAAAATCGCCATGCAGAAAATATTCCCATTGAAATTTTAACGGCGATTCCCTTAAAAGCAGCCAAGCAAAGCCACCCGGGAACAAACGGCATGGCCTATATTGTCCAGCAGGGATCAGAGAAAAATTTGGTGGTGCAGGTTCACGAATTGCCCGGCGTCGAAGGTTCACAGGTTTACCAGGTTTGGCTGCTGAAAAACAGCACGAGGGAAAATGGCGGCATATTCAAGCCCGACGAAAACGGATCTGGAATACTGACCTACCAGCTCGCCGAAGGGCAGACTTTTGATCAAATCGGCATCACTGTCGAACCGGACGCCAACAGCAGACAACCAAGGGGAGAAAAAATAGCCGGGTCATAGCTGGAACAGAAAAGGACAGATACATTTTATATATCTGGCTAACCGTAGCGTTCAACTTCTATGCAAATGGCAGGAATTGCGCGCTCAAGCTATTACAAGAGGTAAATATGTGTTGGAAAACTATGGTATACATTATGAATGGAATGAACTGGAGTATCATGAGGATATTTTTACTGCTTTCCAATTTAACTTTAATCTGGAGGGTGATAAAAACTTAGGTGAAGTACGATTGATACCACTTGACGATTGGAAAGCAAACTTAGAGAAAACTTGCGATAATTGGTTCTTTGAATTTACATTTTGGAGTTTCTGATTGAAGGGACGAGCATAGCCTAGCTAACGCCAAGCCATTCTGTATGCCGCTCTGGAGTTGATAAAGATACATAAGCTCTATTAAACTAATGGACCAGTTTAGTTACATATGGCTATACAATATTTAAAGAAGTCCAAATGGACTCCTTTCGAATTCATCTATTTTGATTTAGTAGCTTTGAAAGAGGTTAGGGGCTGGTGTAAAACTTAATTCTAAAATAACCATAGTTTGAGCCAAAGAAAAAGCTGATAATTACCTTTTTTTATCAAGGTCATTTATTTCTCTTTCAATAAGAGACACTGAAATTTCGAATGCTTCTATCCGCCTTTTAGCTAAGGTAATTTGAGGTTTATATTTAGTAGGATTCTCTTTCGCTTTAAAAGTTTTTACTGTTTCTCTTACCTCCCCGATTTTTAACGTAATGATTATTAATTCTGCACTTCGTCTAGCGAGCAAAATAATATATCAGAATACGAAGGGGTTTGTCAAGAATAGACCTAATTTTTTGTCTTATTAAGTAACGGGTTCGTTCATTCAATAAAACAGCGGGAGTCTAGGACTTTATTTTCTGGTCCATGGCTACCGCTGTTTTGATTGAGAGGGTCAGTCTAAAGCTTTATTATCTTACCATTAAAATGAAAAAGAAATATTTCGTGCACCTTCCATAATAACCCATTTGATTGTAAAATAAAGGAAAAATAAAAGGGTGATCCATTATGGGGGGACTGCTAGGGACATTGCAACAGTCGCTGCGGTCAGAAATCGAACAACATCGGCGAGCGCGCGGTTATACATTGAGCAAACTAGGGGATTTAACCGGTATTAATCCGGGGACACTGAGCGAGATTCTAAATGGGAATCCACCTCGGGCTATCACCATAAGTCAATTAGACGCGCTCGCTGTGGTGTTTGGCTACGAGCCTGGTTGGATGTATGAATTATATCCCGATGAATGTTTATATGAAGGGAAAATTTCGCGCCCCCGATTGATACCTTACTTGATTCGAAGCGCTGAGAATGGACGAAAGGATTGCATTGAAGCTGTTGCCTCCCAATTGTTGGAGAATCCCAAAAATATCTCCATCCTGTTTACTGTAGCTGAGCAATTATATGAGGATGGGAAACTGGGAAAGGCGGTGCCATTCTATGAGTACGTAATTGAGAACGAGAAAGATAGCTACTCTACCCAGTTTGTGATGAGTCACTACCGATTATTTCAGGCCATTCTCGGGACAAATGCTGATGAGAATGAGAAGGCTGTTATTCGCTTTTCTCCATATCGAAAGCGATTACCAGAAACGGATCAATTAGACGCTTTATTAAATTTGGCGAAGGTTTGTTTCACTTTGCAAAAATGGAGTGAAGCAGAAACCTACGCAGATGAGCTACGAGAGCTTTCCAAAATTATCTACCAAGATAAGCTGCAAAAACGCAGAAAAAATCGAGCGGCAGAGTTGATAAAAACAGAACGTCCGCTCGTCTACTACTACGGAATGGGTTATTTATATAAAGGACTAGTCCTACAGATGCAAGGCGCTTATTCCCAATCCAAAGAATATGTACAAGCATACGCCGATTTACATTGGTTTGAACTTCTTGACGAAGACGGGATAAGAATCGTTGAGCGGTTTGCAGTCTTTGCGAAGGCGAATTTTTACACACTGGAAGTATTAATGGGGAATGAAGAAATCATTAAGGAATATACCGACTATCTAGCGGAGCAGCCTGTTGAAATCCTTCCGGGTCTTGTTACGATTATGGAAGCTGCTAATAAATATCACTTTTGCGTGGATGAGGTTTTATTACGCCTCTCTGAAGATATTGCTAGATTCCATGAACGAACATTGTTGGTTAATATGGTTCAGCATCTCCAATATCGTTATCAGAAAGCAAAATATGATTTTACAAAGGGACGCATTGAAAGTGGACTCAATGAAACCCTGCACTGTTTCGTTCTATCGGATTTAATGAATCGACATTATGATGCTCTGCAATGTGTACAGTTGTTTGAAAAATATCGCCATCTTGCCTCGCCATCACAAATCCTCCAATATCAAGCCATTGTAATTGGAGAGAAGAAGGCTGAAGCTACATTTATAAACTAGTTGTATGACAATGTATCAACACTCACTAAAAAGATGATAAGTAGAGAGGATGAAAAAGAATGAAATATGTTCTCCTAGCACTTCTTCTAACGTTTGGGTTTAGCAGTGGCATCGTTTACGAACCCCAAAAGTCTGACACATCACACGTAATTAATTATCAACATGGTGCAGATTTTTAGGAATAGTTGATAAGACACCCCAAAAAAACATCCTTTCGATAGGATGTTTTTTTCTATTCCATTTTTTCTTAGTTGGTAAATTCTTGCATATTCATTTATAGTTTTATTAATGTCATAATTTGTAAATGTCAGGAGGTGCTTAACATAAAAGCTCTCGCCAGTTCATTAGAAAGGGATGTCCCTGTGCACCTAGGAACATCCCCGAAAAAAGAATTAGAAGGTGCCCCGAAAAGCAAGTGCACGATCTGGGGCACGGGAATAGAAGCAAGTCGCCACCACTTGGATCTAGAAACAAGCATCGAACAACTCCGACAACAAATGATTGAATTGGCAGGTAAACACGGTCTGACAAGTGACGTAGTTTTGGGGGTAAGCCAGCAATTGGACAAATATATTGTGATGGCGCAAAACAACCATAAAGCGGATAGCATCTGGTAAAGGATTCACTATCTGCCTACTAAAAATGACTACAAAAGAGGAACCCTTAGGAAAATGGGTTCTTTTTTACTTTCATTTTTACCGCTGGGTGGATGCTGATTCCTGCAGAGGAACCACAGAAGGATGAAAAATCCAGTGTGGTGGTTCTTTTTTTCTCTCGTTTCTCATGCCATCATTATAGACGGGGGCGATGAAGGATGTTCCAGGATTTCAAGCTTGTTAGTGACCGGCCAGTCGCGATACAAGTGAAAGAATACATCAAACGTTTAATAATCAAAGGCGCTCTTCAGGTGGATCAAAAGCTGCCCTCCACACGAGAAATGAGCAGTCTGCTAAAGGTGAGTCGCAATTCGGTGATTGCAGCCTATGAAGGCCTGGAGGATGACGGATTTGCGTATGCGATTCCCGGCAAAGGCAGCTATGTTACCGCTATGGTGGGCCATTTGGATGCGAATAAAGGAGGAGCTGACGGCTCCGATTCCTGGCAGATCGACTGGAAGGCACGAATGAACGAATATGCTGTATCCGCTGCAGAGCTGGATATAATGAAGCAGGGCATTCGCACCAAAAAAGGAGCTATTTCGTTCACAAGCATTGCGCCGGATGAGCAGTTGTTTGATCTGGGGGATGTAAGGCGAGCCTTTATGGATCGGATGGCAATCGAAGGACAGGTACTGCTCAACTACGGTTATGCCAAAGGCTACAAGCCACTAATTGATTACTTGAAGCGTTATATGGAGAATAAGGGCGTCGATTTAAGCGGCAAGGATATGCTGATTACAAGCGGGTTTACGGAAGGTTTTGACATAGTACTGTCGGCGCTGCGCCCTTCTGCTCGCCGTGGGGCAGCCATTTGTGAAAATCCGACCCATCATACAGCGATTAAGAATTTGAAGCTGCAAGGATTTGAGATAACCGGTATTCCGATGGAGAGTGATGGTATTGATGTGGAGCAGCTAGAGGCGGTATTGCAGAAGCAGACAACCAGCTTCGATCTGGCTTATTTGACTCCTTCCTATCACAATCCGACAGGCATTGTCATGTCGCCAGCAAAGCGCAGTGCCGTTCTGAATTTACTGATGCGCTATCAGATTCCAGTGATCGAGGATGGATTCAATGAGGAGCTACGCTACTCGGGGGCGCATGTTGCGCCATTAATCGCGACAGTAGGGCAAGGTAACGGAGTCATCTATATTGGTAGCTTCTCCAAGGTACTCTTTCCTGGATTGCGAGTGGGCTGGGTACTTGGAGACAAAGCCCTGATCGACAATCTGGAAAGCATTAAGCGTGCACGAACCATCCATACATCTACCATCGATCAATCGATACTCTATCAATATTTGCTGAATGGAAATTTTGATAAATATGTAAAAAAGGCCCGCATGGAATATAAGCGCAAATATGAACTGACGAAGGCTTGCTGTGAAGCACATCTCCCCGAGGTGCAGCTAACTGGCGACGGGGGCTTGCATTTGTTTCTTACCTTTCCGTCAGACGTAAATACACGCCAGCTACTAGAAGCTTGCACAGAACACGGAGTCATTTTTACACCGGGGGACAGATTTTTTATTCAAGAAGGAATGGGGACGAATACCTTGCGACTTGGTTTTTCACGAGTAACGGATGAAAATATCGAGCGGGGTATTCAGATCATCGGCAAACAGGCACGTCGCTTTCTTGAGACATAACGATTCCAAACTGCACAACCATTTGAAAAAATGAGGTGTCATCATGAAGATAGGCGTCATTATGGGTGGAATTTCTTCAGAGCGTGAGGTTTCTCTGAAGACTGGTCAAGAGATGATCAATCATTTGGATCGCAGTCGCTATGAGGCAGTTCCCATTGTCGTTACGCAGCGAGCGGATTTAATCACACAGGTTCAGCAGGCAGACATTGACTTCGCGCTGTTGGCGCTGCATGGCCAATATGGTGAGGATGGCACAGTGCAGGGAGCGCTGGAGACACTTGGTATTCCCTATACAGGAAGCGGTGTCCTGGCAAGCAGCCTATGCATGAATAAGCAATTGTCTAAGATGCTGCTGAAGACGGCGGGCATTCAAATGCCTGCAGGTCTGTACTGGAAGGACGTTTATGATCCTCAAGCGGTAGAGCAATTGGGTTACCCGGTGATCGTGAAGCCAAATTTGGGGGGATCCAGCATCGGTGTCCAGCTCGTGCAAAATGAGAAAGAGCTGCTGACGGCTGTTCAGGAAGCAAGCCATTTGGATCAGGGGATCTTGATTGAGCCCTATTTGAAAGGGACGGAGCTAACCTGCGCGATTCTGGATGGCGAAGTACTACCGATTATCGGCATTCGCTCGGCGCATTCAGAGTGGTTCGACTACCGAGCAAAATATGAAGACGGCGGCGCGGAGGAGAATGTGATCGAGCTTCCACCGGTTATCCGGCAGCGTGTGCGCGAGGCGGCGCTCGCCAGCTACCAACTGCTACAGTGCAAGGTCTATGC